>NZ_JBSFFN010000003.1:0-330043 GCF_053596135.1 Streptomyces sp. NPDC001770
GGCCGAACTCCTCGCCGCGTACCCGGCCCTGGCCGCCGAGTACCCCGACCACCCCGGCCACCTGACCGCGGTGGAGAGGCCCGGCGGTCAGCCGGGCCGGCGGGTCCGGTGTTCCCCGCGCAGGACCCTGCCGGACGCCTCGGGATCGTACGAACCGCAGGCCGTGCCCGCCCAGATGGACGCCTGACGGGGCAGCGCGTAGTAGGGGACCAGCACGGTCACCGGGCGGCCGCGGTCGTCCCGGGCCGCCCACAGGGCGGGCAGCACATCGGGGGAATCCCCCGCCAGGAGGGCGAGCCGGCAGGGTTCGCACGCGGGGCGGCGGGCCGCGGCGGCCTCCCGCGCGACGACCCGCCGCCCCTTGCGGCCCCGCTGCTCCCTGGCCGGTTCGGAGGCCGGTCCGTGCAGCGGGTTGTAGAAGCAGCGCGGCCGTGGCGCGTGGGGGCGCTGCCCCAGGTGCCTGGCCCGCGCGGCGGCGAACAACTCCACCGCGCGGTCGGCGAGAACCACCGCGGCGGCGAGGTCGGGCAGGTCCGCCGCCTCGTCCAGGAGTTTGCCGGCGGCCTGGTAGGCGTCGGTGGCCAAGAGGTAGTCCCGTCGCACTCCGCTCTCTCCGGAACCGGGAGTGAACTCCAGGCGCGGGTCCGCGAGCAGCTCCCCCACCTGTGCGACGTGTTCGGCCGCCGCCGCGGCCAGCCGGGCACGGAGGGCCTCCCACTCCGCCCGGACCAGGCGCTCCCGGTCCCGCGAGCGTGCCCGGCCCCGGACTCCCCCGTCCGCCGGTCCACCGGCAGGACCGCCGGCCGGTCGGGGCAGACCGGGCCAGACGGCCAGGCCGATGCGGCGCAACGACCTCAGCAAACGGTCATTCCCCACGGCTCCCCCTCTGCCCGCCGGGCCGCCCCGTCCGGGCTTCCGCCCAGCTTACGACCTCACCGTGAACACGGACGGGGCCCGCCCCCCGTCAGGGAAGCGGGCCCCGCACCAGGCAGAACGGGTCAGTTGTTGTTCAGGTACTGAGCCCAGAGGAAGCCGCCCTCGAGCGAGGCGGCCTCGTGCTCCTCGTTGGCGTACGTGATTCCGTACGGGCCACCGAGGTTGAGGTACTCGGCACTGTCACGAGAGGCCTCGGCCTGGAAGTAGCCCGCGGCGACCTCGACGGACTCGCCGCCGTTGTCGTTGTCGTGAGCTGCGGCAGGACCTGCGGCCATCAGCCCGGCAGCGGCGACGGTGGCCACCGTGATCGCGATACGGCGAAGCATGTGTACTCCCTTTGTGGGTCGTAACGAGTGGTGCTTTCACCGCATAATCACCCTTTTCGAACACACCCGAAAGCCGAGAGGGAGGGATATACCTGAATGGATGGCCGCCTTGATCCACATGCGCGCACCCCGCCCCTGATCGGCCCATCGCATCCCGGTTCGCCTGCTCCGCAAGGAAGTTGAAGAACCGACCATCCTCATGCATCAAGCACATCGCATGTATTATGCATAGCGCCGCATCGCACCACTCCATCGCTCCCCCCACCCCACGCGAGGAGTCCCGTCATGGACGACCCCTGTCCTCGCGACGACCACGGGCCCGCCCGGCTGCCTGGGCCCGCCCTGCCGTCCGGGCCCGCCCTGCGGCACGGTTCGGCGGTTGCCCGGGCGTCGGCCCCGGAGCGCGGAGAGGAATTCCGGCGGAGCCCGGCAGGGGGCGCGGGGGCCGACGAGAGACCCTCCGGCCCTCCTCTCCCGGCCGCGTCTCCCGGCAGCGCGGGCGGCGGCCGCCCGGCTCACCGGAGACGCACGACCCGCTCACCGGAGCCGTACGGAAATCCGGCGGAAGCCGGTGCGCACCGGCCGGGCCGCGGCATCCCGCCGACAAGCATCCGAACAACGCAAGGAGACTGCATGCCCTCCCCCCATTCCTCCGCGACGCCCTCCTCCGACCCCGCCGGGGAGAGGTCGCACGAGCCCGGCCCCGGCCCCACTCCCGTCCCCGCCCTCGACCGCGACCTCGACCTCGACCGGATCCGGGCCCGCTACCGGGCCGAACGCGAGCGGCGGATCAGGACCGACGGCGCGCGGCAGTACCGGCCGGCCACCGGGAGCTTCGGCTACTACCAGGAAGACCCCTACGCGCAGGGGGACTTCGCACGCGAGCCGCTCCACGACACCGTCGACGTGGCGATCGTCGGCGGCGGCTTCGCCGGACTCCTCGCGGGGGCCCGCCTCCGCCAGGCGGGCGTCGGTTCGATCCGGGTGATCGAACGCGGCGCGGACTTCGGCGGCACCTGGTACTGGAACCGCTACCCGGGGATCCACTGCGACATCGAGTCGTACATCTATCTGCCACTGCTGGAGGAGGTCGGTTACGTCCCTCGCTGGAGGTACGCGCCGGGCGAGGAGATCCGGCAGCACGCACGGGCGATCGGCCGGACCTTCGACCTCTACCGCGACGCGCTCTTCCGGACGAGCGTCACCGGACTGCGCTGGGTAGAGGAGAAGTCCGCGTGGCTCGTCGGCACCGATCGCGGAGACCAGGTGCTCGCACGGTACGTGGTCACGGCCCAGGGCACGCTGAGCGAGGCGAAGCTCCCCGGCATCCCCGGGATCGAGAAGTTCGCCGGGCACACGTTCCACACCAGCCGGTGGGACTACGCCTACACCGGCGGCAGCGCGGACGGCGGCCTGAGCGCGCTCGCGGACAAGCGTGTCGCCCTCGTCGGCACGGGCGCCACCGCCATCCAGTGCGTGCCCCATCTCGGCGCGGACGCAGAGCACTTGTACGTGTTCCAGCGCACTCCCTCCTCCGTCGACGTCCGCGGCAACCGCCCCACCGACCCGGCGTGGGCCGCCGCTCTGGAGCCCGGCTGGCAGCGCCGCCGCCGGGAGAACTTCCTCGCGCTCGTCACCGGCGGGCAGGTGGACGAGGATCTGGTGAACGACGGCTGGACCAGCACCGCGCGCCTGCAGCAGAAGCTGATCCCGAGCGACGGCTACCAGGACCTGTCGAGCGAGGAGCGCGAACAGGCTTACGAAATGGCCGACTTCCGGAAGATGGACGAGATCCGCGCCCGGGTGGAGTCGGTCGTGGACGACCCGCGGACCGCCGAACTGCTCAAGCCGTGGTACCGCTACATGTGCAAGCGCCCCACCTTCAGCGATCACTATCTGCAGACGTTCAACCGCCCCAACGTCACCCTGGTCGACACCGCGGACAGTCATGGGGTGGAGGAGATCACCGAGAACGCCGTCGTGGCCGGCGGGACCGCCTACGAGGTCGACTGCGTCATCTTCTCCACCGGGTTCCAGGTCGGCGCCTCCGGCGTCCTCACGGGCAGCCTGCCGGTCACGGGCCGGGGCGGGATCACCCTGAAGGAGGCCTGGCAGCAGGGCCCCAGGACGCTGCACGGCTTCTACAGCCACGGCTTCCCGAACCTCTTCCAGCTCGGCCCGCTGCAGAACGCCAGTTCCGTCAACTTCACGCACGTGCTGGACGAACAGGCGAGCCACGTGGCCGAGGTCGTCGCCGCCGCACGTGACCGCCGGGCCGCGTACGTGGAGCCCACGGCGGAGGCGGAGAGCGCCTGGGTCGCCACCATCCGGGAGAAGGCGGCGGATCTGCACGCCTTCCAGGCGGAGTGCACCCCCGGCTACTACAACAACGAGGGAAACCCGCGGAAGCGCGGCCAGTCGTTCGGGGACGGGCCGGTCGCGTTCCACTCTTTGCTGCGGGAATGGCGCGAGGGGGACGGCCTGGACGAGGTGCTGGCCGAGGCCGGGCAGGACCGGGCGTGAGGCAGCGGCGCACCGGCTCCGGTGCCGGGCCAGGGGCGGAGACTCCCGGGGAGCATCGGCTGCGCGCAGCCGGGCCGGAGCCTTCCGAGCGGCGCCGACGACGGGCCGAACGGCTCAACGACCCGAATCCGCTGCGTGGTTCGAACGGCGTCGCGTTCGGTCCGGACGGACGGCTGTACGTAGCCCAGTACCTGCTGGGCACGGTCAGCGCGGTGGACCTCGCGAGCGGCGACATCGACGTGGTGACACCGGAGGACTGCCCGGTGCGCTCTCCCGACGACCTCGCCTTCGGGACCGACGGATCGATGTACGTCGCCGACCTGGTGCCGGGCATCGTCTGGCGCCGCAGCCCGCTCGGCTCGTACTCCGTCGTCTCGGACCAGGTGGTGCTCCCCAACGGCATCACCTGCGTCGGCGACCGCCTCTTCGTCAACGAGATGAGGATGGGCGGCCGTCTGGTCGAGCTCTTCCCGGACGGCGGGGAACCGGTGGTCCTCGCGGAAGGCCTGGCCATGGGCAACGCGATGCAGACCGGTCCGGACGGCTGCCTCTACTACCCGCACATGATGACCGGCGAGGTCTGGCGGGTCCCGCCCGACGGGGGCGTGGCCGAGAGGGTCGCGCGGGACGTGCACGAGCCGGTCGCGGTCCGCTTCGACCGGGGCGGCGTCCTGCACGTGCTCTCCCGGGGCGTGGCCGGTTTCGTCACCCGTATCGACCTCCACGGGACGGGGGCCCGCTCCATCGTCACCTCCGGCCTGGTGGGGCTCGACAACGCGGCGTTCGACGCGGAGAACCGCATGTTCGTCTCCAGCTACGCCGGTGGCGGTGTCAGCGAACTGCACCCGGACGGCCGGACCCGCGACGTCGTCAGGAGAGGGCTGGTGGGCCCGTACGGGGTGACGGGCCTGGGGGGCACGGTCTTCACGGCGGACCACTACCGGCTGAGCGCGCCCGCGGGCCCGCCGCGGAAGGGCGCCGAACCGCGTACGGCGGCCGACGCCTCGTCGGTGCTGCGTACCTTCGCCCACGGCATCGCGTCCGACGGCACCCTGCTGCACACCACCTCGCAGTACGGGGAGGTCGCCACCTATGACCCCGGAACCGGTACCACCCGGGTCCGGGCAACCGGTCTGGCCAGGCCACTGGGGATCGCCGCACGCCCGGACGGCCTGCTGTTCGTCGTCGAGGCGGACCGCGGCCGGATCCTGACGATCGACGGGAACGACGCCGTCGGCGTGTTCGCCGAAGGACTCACGGGGCCGGTCGACGTGGCCCTGGACACGGACGGCACCTGCTACGTGAGCGACGAGGCGCTCGGAGCCGTCCTCCGCGTCGAGGAGGACGGCCCGCACGTCCTCGCGGACGGTCTCGACCGGCCCCAGGGGCTGGCGGTCCTCGGGGCCGAGGTCTTCACGGTCGAGACGGGTGCGCGACGGCTGGTCGCCGTCTCGCTCACGACCGGGGAGACCCGGACGGACGCCGAGGGCCTGCCGGTCGTCGCGTCCCTGGATGCCCCGGGAGAGCCCCGGGCGCTGTTCTCCCACGGGATGCCCGGGATGCCGAGGTCGTTCGCCGGGCTGGCCGCGGGGCCCGGAGGCACCTTGCTGTTGTCGGCCAACCGGGAAGGGACCGTGTGGCGCCTCACGCCCTCGGGGTCCGAGGAGGAGGCGGACGCCGCACAGTGAGGAAGCGGGGTGAGCCCGCCGGAACTCCTCCCCGCGAGGGTTTCCGGCGGGCTCACCCCGGGCGGCACTCCCGCCCGGGTGCTCTCCCGCCCCGTCCGTCGGGCCGTCGTCCCGGCATGGCGTCACGACGTCACGCCGTCATCCCGGAAGTGCGCCCCCGGGCGGTGCGGCACGGGGAGAATCGCCGTACGGCACCGTCGGCTTCCCCCTCACGGCGCACCGATAAGCAGACACGATCGATCCCGATCAGTATTCGGCATTGGACGCAGAGTGCCCCTTTCCTGCATGCTCAGTGCCATGTTCAGGCCTGAGATGGTGAGGGAGTCCAGCCGGTACCCGGCAGGTGCTGCCGCATGCCACCACGGACTCAGTGATCACCTGACGCCCCGTCTGACCCAGTGCCGAGTCGTGGACTTCGGAAAGGTCTGGTCGACCAGCTGTCGCTGAGCCGACGCGCGGGTCCTGCCGGACTCCGGTGAACACCACCCCCTCCGCACGGCCGCGCTCCCTCGCGCACCCCTTCCCGCCACAACCTTCGGCCCCCCATGGCCGCCGTACACCCGGGTCCTTCGCGGCCCGGCGGTAACGCGCGGCCCGGAGCACTGTCATGCCCTTGCCCGCCGCGCCGCCCCACGTGGCCGGACAACTGCCCGTCCCAAGACCTAGGACACACCCATGGCCTCCGAACTCTCCTTCCCTGCCGCACTGGAGGGCCGATGAGCTCCGCCACCGAGAGCCGGCCGATACCCGCCGCTCTCGACCGCCTGGACGAGGTGACCGCCTCGCTCGCGGCCACCGCCGCCGAGTACGACCGCACCGGGGCCTTTCCCCACAAGCCGATCCAACTCCTGCATGAGACAGGCCTTCTGACCGCCGGAGTGGACGCCCGCTACGGCGGATCCGGGGCGACCTTCACCGAGGTCGCGAAGATCCTGCTGGCGGTGGGACGCGGCGATCCGTCGACGGCGCTCATCGCCGGCATGACCATCGTCCCGCATCTGCTCCAGACCCGGAGCCCGTGGCCCGAGGAGCTCTACGCCCGGGTCCTGGCGGAGTCCGCCGAGCGGCCGACCCTGCTCAACCACGCCCGTGCGGAACCGGACTTGGGATCGTCCACCCACGGGCTCCCGGCGACCGTCGCGCGGCGGACGGCGAACGGCTGGTCGATCAGCGGACGCAAGCGCTTCGTCACCGGCGCGGAGGGCCTCAGCTACTTCCTGGTCTGGGCGGTGACCGACGAACCCTCGCCCCGGGTGGGCAACTTCATCGTCCCCGGGGGCACGCCCGGCATCGAGATCGTGCCCACCTGGTTCCAGTTGGGGATGCGCGCGACGGGCAGCCACGAGGTGGAGTTCCGGGACGTCGAGATTCCCGCGGAGTACGTGCACGAGCTGGAGCACCCCGGTACACCGCCGGCCCCCGGCACCCTGCCCGGCAGCATCACGATGCTGCTCTCGTCCTCCCTGTACCTGGGGGTGGCGCGGGCCGCGCAGAGCTTCACGACCACCTGGGGCCACGAGCGGGTGCCCTCCGGGCTCGGCCGTCCGCTGGCCACGACGGACCGCTTCCGCCAGGCCGCGGGCGAGATCGAGACCCTGCTCTCCACCGCGGAGCAGCTGATCTTCGCGACGGCGGACCGGGTGGACCGGGGCCTTCCCGTGCCGGGTGCCGACGCGCTGGCGTCGAAGGTTCTGGTCGTGCGCCACGTCACCACCGCGGTCCAGACCGCGGTGCGCCTGCTCGGCAACCCCGGTCTCGCCCAGGGCAATCCGCTGGAGCGGCACTTCCGCGACATCCAGTCCGTCGGAGTGCACGCCCCCGGTGAGGACGCCTCCCTGCAGATCGTCGGCGCCTCCGCTCTCGCGGCGGGAGCTCCGCGTGTCTGAGCCGTCGCGTCCCCCGTACCCCGCCTCCTCCGGCCCCCACGGGGGCACCCTCTCCTGGAGTTCCGCCATGCGCCCCACCCTGTCCAGACTCGGCCGCACCCTCGCGGTGGGGGTGAGCGGTCTCCTTCTCCTCTCCGCCTGCTCGTCCGGCGGGGACACCACCGCCAAGGCGGCGGGATCGGGCAAGCCGGTGTCGGGCGGCACGCTCACCACCGCCGTCGACACCGAGCCCGTCTCCTGGGACATCCACGCCAGCACGCAGGACGTGACCGCGGAGATCGCGCGCGGGGTGTTCGACTCGCTGGTCTCGCAGGACTCCGACGGGAAGTTCCACCCGTGGCTGGCCACCAAGTGGGAGGTGTCGGACGACTTCAGGAGCTACACCTTCCACCTGCGTGACGACGTCACCTTCACCGACGGGTCGAAGTTCGACGCCTCGGTCGTGAAGGCCAACTTCGACCACATCGTGGCCAAGGAGACCAAGTCGCTGTACGCGGCGAACCTGCTCGGGCCCTACACGGGAACCGAGGTCGTCGACCCGCAGACGGTGAAGGTCAACTTCTCCAAGGCGTTCGCCCCCTTCCTGCAGGCGGCCAGCACCACGTATCTCGGCTTCTACTCCCCCGAGGCGCTCAAGGCCGGCGCCGGCAAGCTCGCCGCGGGCGGCCCCGCCGACGTGGGCAGCGGCCCCTTCGTCTTCAGCGCCTACACCAAGGGCCAGTCCGCGACGCTCACCCGGAACCCGGACTACGCCTGGGCCCCGGAGACGGCGGCCCACACCGGGGCCGCCTACCTCGACAAGGTGGTCGTCCGCTTCCTGCCCACCGCCTCGGTGCGCGCCGGAGCGCTGACGAGCGGTCAGGTCCAGGTGGCGAAGGCCATTCCGCCGCAGAACGTCACCGCGCTGAAGTCGACCCCAGGCTTCCAGCTCATCTCCCGGGCCAATCCGGGCGGCAACTACAACCTCTGGCTGAACGGTTCGCTGGCCCCGCTGGACGACGTCCGGGTGCGCAAGGCGATCCAGCGCGGCATCGACGTCGAGCAGGACGTGAAGACCGTCACCTTCGGCCAGTACCCGCGCGCCTGGAGCCCGATCAGCCCGACCACACCGGACTACGACAAGTCCCTCGAAGGCAGTTGGCCCTACGACCCGAAGCTGTCCGCCCAGCTGCTGGACGAGGCCGGCTGGACCGGCAAGGACGCGCAGGGGTACCGCACCAAGGCGGGCAAGCGGCTCACCGTGGAGTGGCCTCAGCTGTCCATCCAGGCGACCCGCGAAGGGCGTGACGTGCTCGGACAGGCCGTGCAGGCGGATCTGAAGAAGATCGGCGTCGAGGTCAAGCGGCCGAACCTGGACATCGGCACCTACAACACCAAGGTCTACGGCGGCAAGGCGAACATCATCGACCTCAGCTGGCCGCGGTTCGACCCGGACGTGCTGTGGCTGTTCTTCAACTCCGGCAGCGCGCCCGCCAAGGGCGGCATCAACGCCACCTTCCTCACCGACCCGTCCTTCGACAAGTGGACGGACCAGGGCCGTTCGACGCTGGACGAGAAGACCCGCGCCGACGTCTACCCGAAGGTGCAGCAGCGGGGCATCGACCTGGCGGTCGTCGTCCCCCTGTACACCCAGGTGTCCCTCGTCGGGCAGTCCGACCAGGTGAAGGGGCTCACCTTCAACGCGAGCAACTGGCTGACGTACTACGACGCCTGGCTGGCCAAGAAGTGACGGCGTCGGCGACGGCCCTGGCCGGCGGGGTCGCCAGGCGGCTGGGCTCGGCAGTGGCCGTACTGCTGGGGGCGGCGACCCTGGCCTTCCTCACCCTCCAGCTCATCCCCGGTGACCCCGTCTCGGTCCTGCTCGGTCCCTCCAACGCCGGCTCCCCCGAGGTGCGGGCGGAAATCGCCCGGGAGTACGGATTCGACCGGCCCGTCGCCGACCAGTACCTGCATTACCTGGGACGGCTCCTCCAGGGCGACCTGGGTCAGTCGTACCAACTCCAGCGCCCAGTCTGGTCACTGATCGGTGATCAGCTCTGGCCGACCGTACAACTGGCGCTGGCGGCCCTTCTCCTGGCCGTCGTCCTCGCGGTGGTATCCGCGGTGTCGACGGCCGGGCGACGGCCCGCCTTCCGGGCGGTCGCCTCGGTCTGGGAGCTGATCTCGGCGTCCACCCCGTCCTACTGGGTCGGAATCGTGCTGCTGACGGTGTTCTCCTTCCAGTTCCACGTCTTCCCGGTGGCCGGGGCGGAAGGCTTCGCCTCGCTGGTACTGCCCGCCGTCACCCTGGCTCTCCCGCTCACCGGGGTGCTGGCGCAGGTGCTGCGCGAAGGGCTCGAAGCCGCCCTGGAGCAGCCGTTCGTGGTCACCGCGCGCTCACGCGGAGTGGGCCGGACGGCGGTACGGATCCGGCACGCCCTGCGGCACTGCGCGGTACCGCTGCTCACTCTGACGGGGTGGCTCACCGGGTCGCTGATCGGGGGCGCTGTGCTGGTGGAGACGGTCTTCGGCCGGCCGGGAATCGGCTCGCTCGTCCTGCAGGCGGTGAGCGCCAAGGACATGCCGGTGGTGATCGGCGTGGTGCTGCTCTCGGCTTTCGTCTTCGTCGTGATCTCCACCGTGGTGGAGCTGCTGTATCCCGTCCTCGACCCGCGGCTCAGGAGCGCCTGACCCATGGCACCTACCCTCGTCCCCGAACCCGCCACCGGCGGCCCCGCTGCCGCCGTCGTGTCCGCGCCACCGCGGGCACGGCGCCGGGCCGGAGCGTTCACGTCCGTTCCGCCGACCGTGGTGGTGGCGGGCGCCCTGCTGCTGCTCATCGTGCTGGTCGCGGTGGCTCCCGGCCTGTTCACCGACCTCCCGCCGTCCGCGATCGATCCGCTCGACGCGCTGAAGGGGCCGAGTTCCGCGCACTGGCTCGGGACCGACCAGCTGGGCCGGGACCTGTTCTCGCGCATCCTGCACGGTGCCCGGCCGTCCCTGCTGCTGGGCTTCGGCTCGACGGTCATCGCGGTCACCGGAGGGGCCGTGATCGGTCTCGCCGCCGCGCTGGGCGGCCGGGCGGCCGACGGCATCCTGATGCGGCTGGCCGACATCCTGCTGGCGCTGCCCGGTCTCCTCCTCGCACTGCTGGTGGTGACCGTACTGGGCACCGGCACGGTCAACGTCATGCTGGCCATCGGCATCGCCTTCGTCCCCGGCTACGCCCGGCTCGTCCGGGCGGAGGCCCTGGTGGTCCGCCGCTCCGGCTACGTCGAATCAGCGGTCGCCCTCGGTCTGCCGCGCCGGCAGATCGTGCTGCGGCACGTCCTGCCGAACGCCCTGGCGCCCCTGCTGACCCTGGCGACGGTGGGGTTCGGCACGGCGCTGATCTCCGCCTCCGGGCTCAGCTTCCTCGGCCTCGGCCCCGCCGCCCCCTCTCCCGAATGGGGGGCGCTGCTCTCCGCGGGGCGCGACTTCCTCCAGACGGCCTGGTGGATCGGCGTGTTCCCCGGCGCGGCCGTCACGACGACGGTGATCGCCGTCAACGTGGTCGGCCGCTACGCCCAGCGGCGCTTCACCCGGAGGTCCGACCGATGAACCCCACCGTGTCCCCGCTGCTGACCGTCGAGGGGCTGGACGTCACCTTCCGGCGCGACGGGGAGGTACGCGCCGTGCGTGACGTGTCGTTCACCCTCGACCGGGGTGAATGCCTCGCCGTGGTCGGGGAGTCGGGGTCGGGCAAGAGCGTGACCGCCCGCACCCTGCTCGGGCTGACCGGGAACCACGCCTCGGTCTCCGCCCGCAGACTCGCATTCGACGGCACCGATCTCTCGGCACTCTCCGAGCGCCAGTGGCGTGCCGTGCGGGGGCGCCGCATCGGCCTGGTGCTCCAGGACGCGCTGGTCTCGCTCGACCCGTTGCGCACGGTGGGCGCGGAGGTGGGTGAGACGTTGCGGGAGCACTCGCTCGCCGCCGGTCCCGAGGTACGGGAGCGGACGCTCGCGCTGCTGTCGGAGGCGGGCATCCCCGATCCGGAGCGGCGGGCGGCGGAGTATCCGCACCAGTTGTCCGGCGGGTTGCGCCAGCGCGCGCTGATCGCCTCCGCGCTGTCCGGGGCGCCGGAGCTGCTGGTCGCGGACGAGCCGACGACGGCGCTGGACGTGACGGTGCAGGCCCAGGTGCTGGAGCTGCTGGGCCGGCTGGTCGGCGAGGGGACGGCGCTCCTGCTGATCAGCCACGACCTGTCGGTGGTGGCCAGGCTCGCGGACCGGGTCGCGGTGATGTACGGCGGCCTGGTCGTCGAGCAGGGGCGTGCCGCCGACGTGCTGGAGGAGCCCCGGCACCCGTACACGCGGGCCCTGCTGGCGGCGGTGCCGACGGTCGGTTCCAAGGGCCGCGCACTCTCCGTGGCCGCCGCGCGCCGGCCCGCCGCCGGTCCGGGCGGCTGCCCGTACGCGGCACGCTGCATCTCGGCCGACGACCGGTGCCGTACGGAACTCCCGGCGGCGGACGCCGGCGCGGACGGGCACCTGACGCTCTGCTGGCACCCCGGCGAGGCGGTCCCGCTCGCGGGCCCGGACGCCTCCCGGCCCCGGGCGGAGGCGACGGCTGCGGTGCCCCGGAGCGGGGCTGGGGCACCGGGCGCGGGACCGGCCCTGCTGGAGGTGGCGGGCGTCTCCAAGAGCTTCCGGGCACCCGGCGGGGGGTCCTGGACCGCGGTGCGCGACGTCTCGTTCCAGGTCGCCGCGGGCGAGACCCTCGGGCTGGTCGGCGAGTCCGGGTCCGGCAAGACGACGACGGCGCGCATCGTGCTGGGCCTGGTGGAGCCGGACGAGGGCTCCGTACGGTTCGAGGGGGAGGCGTGGAGCGGCCTGCCCGAGCGGGCCCGCCGCGACCGGCGCCGCCGTCTCCAGGTGGTCCACCAGGACCCGCTCGGCTCCTTCGACCCCCGGCACACCGTGCGGCGGATCATCGCCGAGGCCGTCGCCAGAGCGGGGATCGCGCGCGGGCGGGCCCGCGCGGCACGAGTCGCCGAACTCCTGGGACAGGTCGGCCTGCCGGCCGCGCTCGCCGACCGGCGCCCGCTGCAACTCTCCGGCGGCCAGCGCCAACGGGTCGCCATCGCGCGGGCATTGGCCACCGAGCCCCGGCTGATCGTCTGCGACGAGCCGGTCTCCGCGCTCGACGTGTCGATCCAGGCCCAGGTGCTCGACCTCCTGGCCGAGCTCCAGCGGGAGTTGGGGCTGTCCCTGCTGTTCATCTCGCACGATCTCGGTGTCGTCCACCACGTGAGCGACCGGGTCATCGTGATGAAGGAAGGAGAACTGGTCGAGTCGGGGCAGGTGGAGCAGATCTTCGACCGGCCCGCCCATCCGTACACCCGCGAGCTGCTCGCCGCGCTGCCACGGCCCGACCGGGACCGGGCGGCCGAGCGGGACCAGGAAGGGGTCCGCGCATGACGACGGGGCTCGACACCGACCTCTGGATCCGGCGCTTCCACCCCTCCCCCGGGGCCGGCGCCCGTCTGGTGTGCTTCCCGCACGCCGGCGGGTCGGCGGGCTTCTGGTTCGCGCTCTCCGCCGCGCTCCACCCGCGGGTGGAGGTGCTGGCCGTGCAGTACCCGGGGCGCCAGGAGCGCCGGGAGGAGCCGCCGGCCGAGGACATCGGGAGCCTGGCCGACGCGCTCGCCGGGGTTCTCGCGCCCTGGTGGGAGGAGCCGCCCGCGTTCCTCGGACACAGCATGGGCGCGGTGGTGGCGTACGAGACCGCCCGCCGGCTCTCCGCGGCCACCGGTGCGGGGCCCGCCGCACTCTTCGCCTCGGGCCGCCGCGCCCCGTCTACCCACCGCGAGGAGACCCTCCATCTCGCCGACGACCGCGCGTTGCTGGCCGAGATCGTGCGGCAGGGCGGCACTCCGGCCGCCCTGCTGGAGGAGCCGGAGCTGGTGGAGATGATCCTGCCCGCGCTGCGCGGCGACTACCGGGCGATCGAGCGCTACCGCTACCGCCCCGGCACCGTGCTCGACTCCCCGGTCACCGTGCTGACCGGAAGCGACGACCCCAAGGTGACGGCGGAGGAGGCGCGGGCCTGGCACGGCCACACGACCGGCCCCACCGAGGTGCTGACCTTCACCGGCGGTCATTTCTTTCCCCTCCTGCACCAGGACCGGATCGCGGCGCTGATCCAGGAACGGCTGCTGCCGGGTGCCGCACCGCCGCGGTCCCTGCCCTGACGTCCTCGCCGGTCCCCACCGAGAGCAGATGTCCGAAATGCGTGCGACGCGGCTGCGTCGTCGAGATGTGGAGCTTGCTGTGGTCTTTGTCGAGCGTGAGAGCCAGTTGACGCGACTTCGAGAGCTGCTGGCCGACTGTCTCGGCGGAAGAGGGAGCGTCGCCGCCGTGAGCGGCCCCGTGGCCGCCGGAAAGACCGAACTGCTCCATGTCTTCGGTGAGATCGCCGCCCGGGAGGGCGCGGTGGTGCTGCACGCGGCGGCCAGGTGCTCGGAGCAGGATGTGCCGCTGGGTGTCGTCGGACAGCTCTTCGGGCGCGAGCACTTCGCGCCCGGGGAGCGCGCCCGGGCGCTGCATCTGCACCGGGGATGCGGCGGGGCGGCGACCTGTGACGCGGATCTGCTGTCCTCCGGCCCGACGCCGACGCATGTCGGCCAGATCCACTGGGAGCTGATCCGCGCGCTGTCGGATCGCACCCCGGTGGTGGTGATGGTCGACGATCTGCACTTCGCCGACCCGGCTTCGCTGAACTCCCTGATCCACATGGGCGGTCTGCTCCGTGCCTCCCGGGTGCTGATCGTGGTGACCGAGTCCGATCCGCCGACCGACGGAGACGCGACGGAGCGCGCCTGGCGCACGCCGTTGCTCCGGCAGCGGCACTTCACCCGCGTACGGGTCCGTCCGCTCTCCGTCGCGGCCACCGGACGGATGCTCGCGGAGCTGCCGGGGCGTGTCCTCGCCCCCGGCACCACGGCCGCCGCCTGGCACCGGCTCAGCGGCGGGAACCCGCTGCTGCTGCGCGCGCTCGCGGAGGACTGGTACGAACGGCCCGGCGGCCCGGCGGCCGCGGGGGAACCCCGCGCGGGAGCGGAGTTCGGCAGAGCGGTGGACGCGTGCGTACGCAGGGCGGGGCGCCGGTTCCGTGACGCGGCCCGCGCACTCGCCGCACTGGACGCCTCCGGCTCGCACCACCGTCTGGCGCGGCTGCTGGGTCTGCCGCAGTCCGAGGTGGACGAGACGCTGGGGGCGATGGACGCCATCGGCGTCCTGGACGAGGGCCGCTACCGCCACCCCGCCGCGGGCGCCGCCGTACTGGCCGGCATGCCGTCCGCCGAGCGTGCGTCGCTGCACCGGGACGCGGCCCGGCTGCTCCACGGGACGGGGGACCCCGCGCCCGCGGTCGCCGTCCATCTGCTGGCGGCCGGCCACGGCGACGAGCCCTTCGCCTTCCCGGTGCTGCTGGAAGCGGCCCGCGACGCCCTGCGCCGGGACGACACGGGGTTCGCGGAGGCGTGCCTCGACGTGGCGTGGGAGGCCTGCTCGGACGAGGAGCAGCGGGTGACGGTCACCATGCTGCGGAGCCTGGTCGATTCCCGGAGCGACCCGGACACGGCCTGCCGGAGGCTGCGGCCGCTGGTGGACGCCCTGCGGGAGGGCCGTCTGACGGGGTGCCAGACCGTCTCTCTGCTCGGGCGGCTGCTCCGGAACGGCAACGGGGAGGAGATCGCTCTGGCGCTGCGCCGGCTCGAACGGTTCTCGGACACACTGGACGCGGGTTCCGCGGCCGAGTACCTCGCCGCGCGGGAGTGGCTGCGCGCCTCCCACCCGGCGCTGCTGCGGGAGACCGATTCCCGGTTCCGTACCGCACGGCCGGTGGCGCGGAACGTCCGGAGCGCGCGTACCGGGAAGTCCGGGGCGGCCCGGACGGCGGAGGGCGCGCCGAGGCGGATGGCCGCCGTGCTGAACTCGCTGCTGCGTTCGGGCCCGGACCAGGACAGCGTGCGGAGCGCCGAACTCGCCCTCCAGTCGACCCCGTTGGACGACGAGGGGCTCGACACGCTCCATCTCGCGCTGTCCGTGCTGGTCTACGCGGACCGCTCGGACCTGGCGGTGGGCTGGTGCGACGCACTGCTGCGGGAGGCGGCCGAACGGGACGCCCCGGCGTGGCAGGCGCTGTTCGCGGCGGTCCGGGCGGAGATCGCCGTACGCCAGGGCGACGCACGGCTCGCGGAGCGCAGCGCACGGCAGGCCATGTCCCTGATTTCCGTCGGGAGTTGGGGTGTGCTGATCGGCTCTCCGCTCTCCAGTCTGCTGCTCTCCGCCACCGCGACGGGCACGGTTCCGGAGACCGGGGTCCCGCGCACGTGGAACCTGCCGGAGCAGTTGTTCCAGACCCGGTTCGGTGTCCAGTACCTCCACGCGCGCGGCAGACAGCGGCTCTCGCTCGATCTGCTGCACGCGGCGCTGGACGATCTGACACGGTGCGGACGGCTGCTGCGGGAGTGGGACATCGACCAGCCCTCGTTCGTACCGTGGCGGAGTGACGCGGTGACGGTGCTGCTGCGGCTCGGCAGGACCGACGAGGCGCGCCGTCTGGCGTCCGAGCAGCTGGCCCTGGTGTCCCCCTCGCAGACCCGGGCCCGGGGAACGGCGCTGCGGACGGCCGCCTCCGTGGCGGACCCGAGGCGGCGCGCGGTGCTTCTGCGGGAGGCGGTGGACCTGCTGGGCGCGGCCGGTGACCGGCTGGAGCTGGCGCGTGGCCTCGCCGATCTGAGCGCGGTCCACGCCCGGGCGGGGCAGAGCGGCCGGGCCCGGATGGTCGCCCGGCAGGCCCGGGAGATCGCGGAGGAGCAGGGCTTCGCCCCGCTGTCCCGGCGGCTCGCCGCGCAGGAGTCCCGGGCGGCGGTGAAGGACGACCGGGAAACCGGTGTCACCCTGCTCAGCGGCTCGGAGTCGCAGGTGGCGGCGCTCGCGGTGGCCGGTCACTCGAACCGGGAGATCGCCGAGAAGCTGTTCATCACGGTCAGCACGGTGGAACAGCATCTGACGCGCGCCTACCGCAAGCTGCGGGTGAAGGGCCGGGCCGACCTGCCGAGTTCGCTGCGGGAGCACGGCCGGTCCGAGCAGCCCGCCGCAGGCCGGGCGCGTGAGCTCACGCGCCCGGCCGGGGGTCAGACCGCTTCCGGGGCGGGGAGCACCGGCAGTCCGAGCAGCCCGCGCAGCGTGTCCGCCTCGTAGGCGGTCCGGAACGCGCCCCGGGCCTGGAGTTCGGGCACCAGTTCCCGGGTGATGGCGTGCAGGTCGTGGGGCAGGGCGCCGGGGCGCAGGCGGTACCCGGACAGCCCTGCCTCCTGCCATTCCAGGAGCAGGTCGGCGACTTCCGCGGGGGTCCCGGTGATGATCTCGGCGTCGGAGGCGTAGGTGCTGCCGTGCTCCTCGTCCAGGCGGGCCAGTCGTTCGGCCGCGCGGCCGGGGGTGCTGTCGAGGAAGACCACGAGGTCCCCGAAGACGTGCACCTTCTGGTCCTCGCGCCCGGCCGCCGCCTGCTCGGTCCTGATCTCCTCGACGGTCGCCCGTGCCTCCTCGGCGCTGTGCGGGGTCACCGAGACGACGTCGGCCGAGCGTGCCCCGTACCGGTACGGCAGGGTGATGTGGGCGACGGTGAAGACGACCGGGTGGCCCTGGGGGGCACGTGGGGCGAGGGACGGCGAGTCGATGGTGATCCAGTCGCCGGCCGCGCCGCCGAGGGGCTCGATCTCGGTGAAGCTGCCGTGCGGGTCCGGGTCGGCGGGGGCGAAGCGGCCGGGCGCGGCGATGTCCCGCAGCGCCTTCTCGTCGTCCACGCCGTCCCAGAGGGCACGTACGACGCGCACCAGGTCGGCGGCGCGTTCGAAGAGTTCGGCCATCGGTGTCTGCACCTCGGGGGTGAAGATGTCGGCGATCACGATCGGCCGTGCGGGGGTGACCGGGGTGCGCCAGCCGGCCCTGCCGTCGCTGAGGTGGTCGAGGGTGGCGATCGCCTTCGCGACGTTCGTCGGCTGGGCGTGGTCGGTGACGATGCTCGGTATCAGCCCGATGCGCTCGGTGCGGGCGGCGAGCGCCGAGGCGACGAGGACGGCGTCCAGGCGGTGGTTCACGTGCCCGGCGGGACGCTTCGGCGGGTCCTCGACCGTGACGAAGTCCAGCAGTCCGCGTTCGGCCTCCTGGGCGAGGGCGGTCCAGTGCGCCAGGCCGAAGAGGTTCCCGGACGGGGCGTCGGGCCCGGCGCCGGCCGCGGGGTGCCAGCCGACGTTGTCCAGTGCCACGGCGAGGTGCAGCGGCTGTCGTGCGGTCATCGTGTTCTTCTCTCTCGTGTCTTTCGGGGTGCGGATGCGGTGGTTCGGTGCGGTGCCGTCGGTTCCTCCGCGGCGCGCGGGTTCAGTCCCGGGGGCTCAGCCACGTCTCGACGGCGGCCGCGGTGGTCGCCGAGTGCTCCTCCAGTACGGAGAAGTGGTCGCCCGGCACGTCGGTGATGTCGTGCGGCAGCCGCCAGAAGGCGCGGGTGTCCCCGGCGGGGTCGTCCGGTGTACCGGGGAGGGGGGCCTCGGCGCGGAGCAGCAGCGTGGGGGTGGTGACCTCCCGGGGCTGCCAGCTGCCGAAGGTGGTGAGGTAACTGCCCATCGTGGTGATGCCGTTGTCGGTGAGCCCGAGGTCGAAGGCGTCGAACCGGTCGACCATTCCGTTGATCATGGCAGGCATCCACCACTCCATTCCCGGCAGGGTCGCGGTGTCCATCGGATAGGTGTCCACCATGGCCAGGCCGGTCGGCGGGGTGCCGCGTCGTTCGAGTTCGGCGGTCACCGCGTGGGCGACGCAGCCACCCAGGGAGCGCCCCAGCAGGGCGAACGGCCGGTCTCCCAGCAGGCGTTGAACGGCGTCGGCCTGCATCGCCACGAAGGTCTCCGCCGAGTCGGGCAGGGCGCTCCCTTCGGGGTAGCCGGGCGCGGGGACGGCGAGTACGTCCCGTACGCCATGCAGCGCCCGGCCGAACCGGGCGTACTCGTGCGGTCCGGAGAGGGCGGTGAGGGCGGGGAAGCAGACCAGCGCGGTCCGTGCGCCGCCCTGCGCCAGCACCACCGGCTCGGTCACGTGCCGGGTGCGGTCCGCCGTAGTGAAGGTGTCCCTCAACCGGGAGGCCGCGATGGCCACTTCGGTGGCCGCCTTGATCTCCTGGGCTGCGCACAGCCGCAGATAGAGCGTAGTGAGAGGCCCGTCGGCCGGTGCGGCGGGCTGCTTCCGCGCCCGTAGCAGCTCGCCCAAGTGGTCGGCGAGCGAAGCTGGTTCGGGGTAGCGGATGGTGAGGGCTCCACCGAGCACCAGGCCCGTGCGGGCGGCGAGCCGGGTGCGCAGCTCGACGGCTGAGAGGGAGTCCAGGCCCACTTCGACGAAGGCCCGGTCGGGGGCGACCGCGTCGGGAGACGAGTGCCCGAGCACCGCGGACACCTCCGCCGTGACGAGGTCGAGGAGCGCGGTGTCGAGCGCGGGCCCGGACAGCTCCGCGTGCCGGTCGGCCCAGCTCGGCCCGGTGGCGGTCGGCTCGTGCTCGACGAGCGGGGACGCGGCGGCGACCTGGCGGGTCACGGTGGCGTCGAGCCAGTGGCGGCGGCGCTGGAAGGCATAGGTGGGCAGGTCGACCGTGCGGGGCCGCCGGCCCTCGAAGACGGCCCGCCAGTCGACCGGAACTCCGTGCGCGTGGAGGCGGGCCAGCGCCGTCAGGAGCGTCGTCGTCTCGGGCCGGCCTCCGCGCAGCAGGGGTACGAGTACGGCGGGCGGCGCCGCGTCCGGGTCCTGGGCGGTCAGGATCTCGGCGGTCAGCCCGGTGAGGACGGCGTCCGGTCCGATCTCGACGAACCGGGTCACCCCCGAGCCGCGCAACTCCCGCACCACGTCCAGGAAGCGGACGGGCCGCCGGGCGTGCTCGGTCCAGTGGTCGGCGGTGCCCAGTTCCCCCGCTCGGGCGAGGGCGCCGGTCAGGTCGGAGACCACGGGGATGCCGGGCTCCTCGTACCGCAGCGCCTTGGCCGTACGGTGGAACTCGTCCAGCACCGGCTCCATGCGGGGCGAGTGGAAGGCGTGGCTCACTCGCAGCCGGGACGTCCTGCGCCCACGCTCCTTGAAGCCGGCCGCCACGGCGAGAACGGGTTCCTCGTCGCCGGAGACGACCACCGAGCGGGGACCGTTGACCGCGGCGATCGCGACCGTCTCCTCCCGTCCGAGGAGCGCCTCGCCGACTTCCTCCTCGGTCGCCTCGACCGCGGCCATCGCCCCGCCGGGCGGCAGCGCCTGCATCAGCCGGCCGCGCGCCGCGACCAGGGCGGCGGCGTCCTCCAGGGAGAGCACTCCGGCCACCTGCGCGGCGGCGAGGCCGCCGATCGAGTGCCCCGCGACGACGTCGGGCAGCACCCCCCAGGTGTCCAGCAGGCGGAAGAGCGCGACCTCCACGGCGAAGAGGGCGGGCTGCGCGTACTCCGTGCGGGCGAGCAGCTCACCGCGGTCGGCACGGAGCACGGCCTCGCGCACCGGGTGGGCGAGGTGGCCGGCGCAGTGTCGGTCGAGTGCGGCGGCCACCTCGTCGAAGGCGCGGGCGTAGGCGGGGAACCGCTCGTGCAGTTCCCGTCCCATGGCGGCCCGCTGGCTGCCCTGTCCGGTGAAGAGGAAGGCGGTGCGCCCGGTGCGGGCCACGCGGGGAAGGTCTTCCCCCGCGCCGACGACGGCGGCCGAGGGATGTCCGTCCGCCAGGGCCCGCAGCCCCGCGAGGAGCTCGTCCCGGTCCCCCGCGACCACGGTGGCGCGGTGCGGGTGCGCGGTGCGGGCGGTGACCAGCGTCCAGGACACGTCGAGCGGGTCGAGGCCGGGGCGGGAGTCCAGCAGTTCCGCCAGCCGGGCCGCCTGGTCCCGCAGCGCCGCCGCCGACCCGGCGGAGAGCAGCCAGGGGAGCACGCCGGCGGTACGCGGCGCGGGGGTGCCGGTCTCCGGCCCGCTCTCGTCCGGGGAGGGCGCGGCCGGGGCCTCCTCGACGATGACGTGGGCGTTCGTCCCGCTCACGCCGAAGGCGGAGACCCCGGCCCGGCGGGGGCGTCCGGTCCCGGGCCACGGCCGGGCCTCGTCCAGCAGCCGTACTCCGCCGCCCGCCCACTCGACGTGCGGGGTGGGTGTGGCGGCGTGCAGGGACTGCGGGAGGACGCCGTGCCGGATCGCCTGCACCACCTTGATCAGTCCGGCCACTCCGGCCGCCGCGGCCGTGTGGCCGATGTTGGACTTGAGCGAGCCGAGCCAGAGCGGGGCGTCCTCGGGCCGTCCGGTGCCGTAGACCTCCTGGAGCGCCTGGGCCTCGATCGGGTCGCCGAGGGTGGTGCCCGTGCCGTGCCCCTCCACCAGGTCGACGTCCTGCGGGGCGAGACCGGCCGCGACCAGCGCCTGCCGGATGACCCGCTGCTGGGCCGGGCCGTTCGGCGCGGTCAGGCCGTTCGACGCGCCGTCCTGGTTCACCGCGGAGCCGCGTACCACCGCGAGCACCGGGTGCCCGAGGCGCCGCGCGTCCGACAGCCGCTCCACCAGCAGCAGCCCGACCCCCTCCGCCCAGCCGGTGCCGTCGGCCCCGGCGCCGTACGCACGGCACCGGCCGTCCGGCGAGAGCCCGCGCTGGCGGGAGAACTCCACGAAGCCGGCCGGGGTGGACATCACGGTCACTCCGCCCGCGAGCGCGAGCTCGCACTCCCCCGAGCGCAGCGCCTGTACGGCGAGGTGGAGCGCCACCAGCGAGGAGGAGCACGCGGTGTCCACCGTCACGGCGGGGCCCTCGAACCCGTACGTGTACGAGATCCGCCCCGACGCCACACTGGCGAGGTTGCCGATGCCGAGGTACCCCTCCAGTTCGGCCGGTACTTCGGTGAGGCGGTGGTGGTAGTCCTGCGCGGTCAGGCCGACGAAGACGCCGGTACGGCTGCCGCGCAGCGTGTCCGGGGCGATGCCGGCCCGCTCGAACGCCTCCCATGACGACTCCAGCAGCAACCGCTGCTGCGGGTCGGTCGCCAGCGCCTCGCGCGGCGACATCCCGAAGAACTCCGCGTCGAAGTCGGCCGCGTCGTGCAGGAATCCGCCGTGCCGGGCGTAACTGGTGCCGGGGTGGGCGGGGTCGGGGTCGTAGAGCGCGTCGAGGTCCCAGCCCCGGTCGGTGGGCCACGGGGTGATGGCGTCGCCGCCGGTGGCCACCAGATCCCACAGGGCGTCCGGCGAGTCCACCCCGCCGGGGAGCCGGCAGCTCATGCCGACGACGGCGATCGGCTCCTTGAGGCCGGACTCGACCTCGCGCAGGCGCTTGAGCGCCTCCCGGTTCTCGGCGAGCGCGCGCTTGAGGTAACTGCGCAGCTTCTCCTCATCGGCCACGACCGGCCACCTCCTCCATGGTTCCTGTGCGTGAGTCGAGTTGATGCGAGGTCACGAAGAGCGAACGGTCGTGGGTCATCGCGCCTCGTTGTCCATCAGCTCGAAGAGCTCCTCGTCGGTGGCCCCGTCCAGGTCGATCTCCTCGACCTCCTCCCGCCCGGCAGCGGCCCCGCCGGTACCCCATCGGGCCACCAACACCCTCAGACGTGAGAGGAGTTCGGCAGCCTCCGGGTCGAGCGGGTCGGCGCCGGGCACGGCCTGCTCCAGCAGGGCGAGGGTGTCCGTCGCCGAACCCCTCCCCGCGGCGGGGGAGTCGGGAAGCAACCCGTCGAGGTGTGCGGCGACGGCGGCGGGTGTCGGGTGGTCGAAGACCAGGGTCGCCGGCAGTCGCACGCCGACGGCGGCGGCCAGCCGGTTGCGCAGATCGACGGCGGTCAGCGATTCCAGGCCGAGTCCCTTGAAGGCGTGGTCCGCGCCGATCTCCCCGGCGTCCTCGTGCCCCAGCACCTCCGCCGTCTGGCGTACCACCAGGTCGAGCAGGGCCTCGGCGCGGGCGGCGGGAGCCAGGGCGGCGAACCGCGCCCCCGGGCCCGCCTGTTCGTGGTCCTGGCCGGGGCCGGGGCCCGGATCCCCGTCCGAGGCTCCGGCCCGCGGAGCGGTCCCGGCGAGCGGTCCCGCGGCGGCCGTGCCGGCGTCCAGCCAGTAGCGCCGGCGCTGGAAGGCGTACGTGGGCAGCTCGATCCGCTCCACAGGCGCCGACGGCTCCGGCAGCCGCCCCTCGAACGCCGGTGACCAGTCCACCTGGGCGCCTCGGGCGTGGACGGCCGCGGCCGAGGTGAGGAACCGGTCGAGCCCGCCGTGGTCCCGCCGCAGCGTCTCGGTCACCGTGACGCCGGCGGCTTCCGCCTCGTCCACGGTGTCCTGGATGCTGCCGGTGAGCACCGGATGCGGGCTGACCTCGATGAGGACGGTGTACCGCTCGGCGAGCAACTGCTCGATGACGGGGGCGAATCGCACCGTCTCGCGGATGTTGCGGTACCAGTACTCCGCGTCGAGCTCCCCGGGTCCGGCGAGCGCGGTGGTGACCGTGGACCAGAGCGGCACCTCGCCCGTGCGGGGCGCGACGAAGGCGAGGCGTCCGAGGAGTTCGTCCTTCACTTCGTCGATCACCGGTGAGTGCCCGGCGACCGTGGCCGCCCTGATGCGCCGGGCCCGCTCGCCCCGCGCCTCGCACTCGGCGACCAGTTCGTCCAGGGCCGATTCGTCCCCGGCGACCACGGTGGCCGAGGGGCCGTTGACGGTCGCCACCGAGAGCCGTCCCGGCCAGGCCGCGATCCGGCGCTCGACCTCGGCCGGCGGCAGCGCCAGCGAGGCCATGCCGCCCTTCCCCACGAGCCCGGCCAGGATCAGGCTGCGCTCGACGACGATGCGGGCGGCGTCGTCCAGGGTGAGGATGCCCGCCACGCAGGCCGCGGCTACCTCGCCCTGGCTGTGCCCGACCACCGCGTCGGGACGCACACCGTACGCCTGCCACTGGGCCGCGAGTGCCACCAGCACGGCCCACAGGGCCGGTTGGGCCACGTCCACCCGGTCCAGGGTGGGGGCGCCCGGGGTCTCCCGCAGGACATCGGTGAGCGACCAGTCGACCAGGGGTTCCAGGGCGCGGGCGCACTCCTCGATGCGCGCGGCGAAGGCCGGTGCGGTGTCGAGCAGTCCCCGGGCCATCCCGGCCCACTGCGAGCCGTGGCCGGGGAAGACGAAGACCGTGCGGACGCCCTCGGTCGCGGTTCCCCGGACGAGGTTTCCGGCGGGTTCGCCCCGGACCAGCGCGCCCAGGCCGTCCGCGAGGCCGTCCCGGCCGGCGGCGACCACGACCGCCCGGTGGTCGAAGTGCGAGCGGTCGGTGAGGAGCGCGTGGGCGGTGCCGGCGGCGGCCGGGGCCCGGTCCGGGCGGTCCAGCGCCGCGAGGAGGCGCGCGGCCTGGTCGGACACGGCCTGCGGGGTCCGGCCGGAGAGCACCCAGGGCAGCGGGGAGCCGTCCTCGGCCGGCGCGGGTTCCCGCTCCGGGAGACGGGCGGGGGCGGCGGGCTGTTCGAGGATGACGTGCGCGTTGGTGCCGCTCACACCGAAGGAGGAGACGCCCGCGCGCAGCGGCCGGCCGTCCGTCTCCCAGGGCTGTTCCTCGGTGAGCAGGCGCACCCCGCCCGAGGCCCAGTCCACGTCGGGCGAGGGCGCGTCGACGTGCAGCGTCCTCGGCAGCACGCCGTGCCGCATGGCCTGCACCATCTTGATGACCCCGGCGACCCCGGCGGCTGCCTGGGTGTGGCCGATGTTGGACTTGAGCGAGCCGAGCCAGAGCGGCCGGTCCTCGGGCCGTCCGGTGCCGTACGCCGCCACCAGCGCCTGGGCCTCGATCGGGTCGCCCAGCGTGGTGCCGGTGCCGTGCCCCTCGACCGCGTCGACCTCGTGCGGGGCGAGACCCGCGGTGGCCAGCGCCTGCCGGATGACCCGCTGCTGGGCCGGTCCGTTCGGCGCGGTCAGGCCGTTCGACGCGCCGTCCTGGTTCACCGCGGAGCCGCGTACCACCGCGAGCACCGGGTGCCCGAGGCGCCGCGCGTCCGACAGCCGCTCCACCAGCAGCAGCCCGACCCCCTCCGCCCAGCTCGTGCCGTCGGCCGAGGCGGCGTACGCCTTGACGCGGCCGTCCGGGGCGAACGCCCGGTGCCGGGAGGTGGCGACCATGCCGGACGGCGAGGCCATCACCGCGACCCCGCCCGCGAGCGCCAGGTCGCACTCCCCCGAACGCAGTGCCTGCGCCGCCAGGTGGAGCGCCACCAGCGAGGAGGAGCACGCGGTGTCCACCGTCACCGCGGGGCCCTCGAACCCGTACGTGTACGAGATCCGCCCCGACGCCACGCTGGCCGCGCTGCCGTTGTGCAGGTAGCCCTCCAACTCCGCCGGGAGTTCCCGCAGTCGGGAGGCGTAGTCGTTGTACATCACGCCGACGAAGACGCCGGTACGGCTGCCGCGCAGGGCGTCCGGGGCGATACCGGCCCGCTCGAACGCCTCCCATGACGACTCCAGCAGCAACCGCTGCTGCGGGTCGGTCGCCAGCGCCTCGCGCGGCGAGATGCCGAAGAAAGCCGCGTCGAACTCGGCCGCGTCGTGCAGGAATCCGCCGTGCTGGGTGTAGGTGCGGCCCGGCTCGTCGGGGTCCTCGTCGAAGAGGTTCTCGTTGTCCCAGCCCCGGTCGGTGGGCCACGGGGTGACGGCGTCACCGCCCTGGGCGACCAGGTCCCACAGGTCGTCGGGCGAGGCCACGCCACCGGGGAGCCGGCAGCTCATGCCGACGATGACGACCGGGTCGTCCGTGTCCGGGTCCGGGGCGGCCACGGGAGCGGGGGCCGCCGGCTCGGGGTGTTCGCCCAGCAGTTCGGCGAGGAGGAAACGCGCCAGGGACTGCGGGGTGGGGTGGTCGAAGACGAGCGCGGGCGACAGCCGCAGCCCGCTCGCCGCGCCCAGCCGGTTGCGGAGGTCCACGGCGGTCAGCGAGTCGAACCCGAGGTCCTTGAACGCCCGGCCGGAGGCGATGGTGTCGCGGTCGGAGCGGCCGAGGACGGTCGCCGCCTCCGCGCGGACCAGGTCGGAGAGGAGTTCCTCGCGTTCGGCCGCGCCGAGCGGGAGCAGCCGCGCCGCGAGGGTGGTGCCGTCCGTACCGGTGGCGGCCTGACGGGCGGCGGGCCTGCGGGTCCGCACGACGTCGCGGAGGACCTGCGGGATCTGCCCGGGGTCGGCGCCGTGCCGCAGGGCGAGGGGGACCAAGAGCGGGTGGTCCGTCGCTCCGGCCGCGTCGAGGAGCGCGAGGCCCTCGGGGGTGGTGAGGGCGCGGGTGCCGTGGCGGGCGTTGCGCTGGTGGGCGGTGTCGTCCAGGTGGCCGGTCAGCTCGCTGCTCTCCGCCCACAGGCCCCAGGCCAGGGAGGTCCCGACCAGGCCGTGGGCGCGGCGGTACGCCACCAGCGCGTCGAGGAAGGTGTTGGCCGCGGCGTAGTTGCCCTGGCCGGGGACGCCGAGGACGCCCGCCGCCGAGGAGAAGACCACGAACGCCGAGAGCGGGGCGTCCCGGGTGAGCGCGTGCAGGTTCCACGCCGCGTCGGCCTTGGGGCGCAGCACGGTGTCCAGCCGGTCGGGGGTGAGCGAGGCGACGACACCGTCGTCCAGGGTCCCGGCCGCGTGCACGACCCCGGTGAGCGGGTGGACCGCCGGGATGCCGTCCAGCACGGTCCGCAGGGCGTCCCGGTCGGCCGTGTCGGCTGCGGCGACGGTCACCTCGGCTCCCAGAGCGGTGAGTTCGGCGACGAACTCCGGTGCGCCCGGCGTGCCGAGTCCGCGCCGGCCGGTCAGCAGCAGGTGCCGTACGCCGTGTTCGGTGACGAGGTGGCGGGCCACCAGTCTGCCGAGGAGTCCCAGGCCGCCGGTCACCAGGACCGTGCCCTCGGGCGGACCGAAGCGCCAGGTGCGCTGAGAGGGTGTGGAGCCGGTCCCTGAGGAGTCGGTTGCGGCGGCGGCGAGCCGGGGGGCGTGCGCGGTACCGGCGCGGAGCGCGAGTTGCGTCTCGCCCGCCTCGGCGGCCGTCGCCAGCGCCGCGCGGAGGTCGGGGGACGGGTCCTGTCCGGCATGTCCGGCCGGCTCCGTGTCGACGAGCAGGAAGCGGCCCGGGTGTTCGGACTGGGCCGAGCGCAGCAGGCCCCAGACGCCCGCCGTGGCGAGGTTCGGCGACTCGCCGTCCACGGATACGGCGCCCGCGGTCACCACGGCCAGCGGGACGGCGTCCAGTTCGGGGTGGGTGAGCCAGTCCTGGAGGAGGGCGAGCACCCGCTCCAGGCTCGTCCGGGCGTGCTCCGGCGGGGGCGTACCGTCCTCCGGCCGCCCCTCGGCGGGCACTTCGTACAGCACCGGCCCGGCCGGGGCCCGGCCCGCGCGGACCGCGGCGGCGACCTCGGCGGGGTCGCGGTACCGGACCGAGGCGTCCGGGTCCGTGTGCCGCGGCTCGGCGCCCTCGGGCAGGAGGACCGCCGGCGGCCCGGGCGCGGGGGCGGGGGCGGCGAGCGGCAGCGGGGTCCAGCCGAGCCGGTACAGCGGTTCGGCGGCCCCGGGTGCGGAGGCGAGCCGGGCCGCCGCCACCGGGCGGTACACCAGGGAGGCGACGGAGACGACGGGAGCGCCCGCCGGGTCGGTGGCGTCCAGGGAGAGCCCGCCGTCGGGCGTGGGCGCGAGCCGTACCCGCAGGGCGGTCGCGCCCGAGGCGTGCAGCCGTACCCCGTTCCAGGCGAACGGCAGCGCCACCTCGTCCGGTCCGGCCTGCGACGGGGTGCCGAGGGCCGCCGCGTGGAAGGAGGCGTCGAGCAGGGCCGGGTGCACCCCGAACTCCCCTGCCGCCGAAGCCTCTTCACCGCCGAGCGCGACCTCGGCGAAGATCTCCTCGCCGAGCCCCCAGGCCGCGCGCAGCCCCTGGAAGCGGGACCCGTACGCGACACCGGATTCCGCGAGCCTGTCGTAGAGGCCGTCCAGCGGGAGCGCGGTGGCACCCGGCGGTGGCCAGCTGCCCGGCGCGCCCTGCGTCCGCGCGGGGCGGGACGTACGGGACAGGTGTCCGGTGGCGTGCCGGGTCCAGCCTTCGCCGTCCGCCGCGTCCTGCGGGCGCGAGTGGACGGTCACCGCGCGGCGGCCGTCCTGGGCGGGTGCCGCGACGGCCACCTGGATCTGGAGGGCGTCGTCGGCCGGCAGCACGAGGGGCGCCTCGATGACGAGTTCGTCGACGGTGTCGCGCCCCGCCTCGTCGGCGGCCCGTACGGCCAGCTCCACCAGGGCGGTGCCGGGGACGAGGACGCGGCCGAGCACCGTGTGGTCGGCGAGCCAGGGGTGGGTCCGGAGGGAGAGGCGCCCCGTCAGGAGCAGCCCGTCGCCCTCGGCCGGGCGCAGCGATGCGCCGAGCAGCGGGTGTCCGGCGGCGCGCAGACCGAGACCGGGGGCGTCGTCCGCCCGGGCGGTCGTGCTCTCCAGCCAGAACCGCTGCCGCTGGAAGGGGTAGGTGGGCAGGCCGGCCAGGTCGGAGAGGTCCGCTCGCGGGCCCGCGAGTACCGGGCTCCAGTCGACGGCGACCCCGTGGACCTGTGCTTCCGCCAGCGAGGCCAGGAAGCGGGCCGTGCCGCCCTCGCCCCGGCGCAGCGAGCCGGTGACGACGGCGTCGGCGTCCGCCGCCTCTGCCGTCTCCTGCACGGCGGAGGTCAGCACCGGGTGCGGGCTGGCCTCGATGAACACGTCGTGGCCCTCGGCGAGCAGCTTCCGGGTGGCCGGTTCGAAGAGGACGGTCCGCCGGAGGTTGGTGTACCAGTACTCCGCGTCCATCGTGGTCGTGTCGAGCCAGTCGCCGGTGACCGTGGAGAGGAGGGGGACGGTCGCGGCGCGCGGGGCGACGGGCGCGAGGGCGGTCAGCAGTTCCTCGCGGACCGTCTCGACCTGCGCCGAGTGGGAGGCGTAGTCGACCGGGACCCTGCGGGTGCGTACACCGTCGCGCTCACCGGCTTCGATGAACTCTTCAAGGGCGGCGGGTTCACCGGCGACCACCACGGCGGAGGGGCCGTTGACCGTGGCGATCGAGATGCGTCCGCCCCAGGGGGCGATCGCGGCCTCGGCCTCGCGCCGGGGCAGCGTCACGGAGACCATGCCGCCGCCGCCCGAGAGCGCGCCGATGGCCCGGCTGCGCAGGGCGACCACCCGGGCCGCGTCGTCCAGGGTCAGAGCCCCGGCGACGTAGGCGGCGGCTATCTCGCCCTGGCTGTGCCCGATCACGGCCTCGGGGCGTACCCCGTGCGCCTTCCAGAGCTCGGCCAGGGACACCATGACCGCCCAGAGCGCGGGCTGCACGACGTCCACCCGGTCGTGGCCGGGGGCGCCCTCCACCTCGCGCAGCACATCGGTCAGGGACCAGTCGGTCCAGGGCTCCAGCGCACGGGAGCATGCCTCGATGCTGTCGGCGAACACCGTTGAGGTGTCGAGGAGTTCGCGGGCCATTCCGGTCCACTGGGAGCCCTGGCCGGGGAAGACGAACACCGTGCGGCGCTCACCCCCGGCGGTCCCCCGCACGAGCCCGGGCGCGGATTCCCCCGAGGCGAGGGCGTCGAGCCCGGCGAGCAACTCCTCGTGCCGGGCGCCGACGACGACGGCGCGCTCCTCGAACGCGGTGCGTCCCGCGTCGAGTTCGCGGGCGACGGCGGCCGTGTCGGGACCGGTACGGAGGTATGCGGCGAGTCCGGCGGCCCGGGCGGCGAGGGCGGCCGGGGTGCGCGCGGAGAGCACCAGGGGTACGGCGGCCGGGCCCTCGGTACCGCGTGCGGGACCGGGTTCCTCTTCGGTCGCGGCTCCGGGTCCGGTTGCCGGTGCCTGTTCCAGGATGATGTGGGTGTTGGTGCCGCTCATGCCGAAGGCGGAGACACCCGCGCGGCGCGGCTCCCCGGTCTCGGGCCACGGCCGGTGGTCGGCGAGGAGGGCCACGGCGCCCGACGCCCAGTCGACGTGCGGGGACGGCTCGTCCAGGTGCAGGGTCTTCGGAAGGACCCCGTGCCGCATGGCCTGCACCATCTTGATGACACCGGCCACCCCGGCCGCCGCCTGGGTGTGGGCGATGTTCGACTTCACGGAGCCGAGCCACAGGGGAGCCTCGTCGGTGTGCTCCTGGCCGTAGGTGGCGAGCAGTGCCTGCGCCTCGATGGGGTCGCCCAGGGTGGTGCCGGTGCCGTGCGCCTCGACGGCGTCGACCTGCCCGGCGGTGAGCCGCGCGTCGGCGAGCGCCTGGCGGATGACCCGCTGCTGGGCGGGGCCGTTGGGCGCGGTCAGCCCGTGCGACGCGCCGTCCTGGTTGGCGGCCGTACCCCTGATGACGGCGAGCACCCGGTGGCCGAGGCGGCGCGCGTCGGAGAGGCGCTCGACGAGCAGCAGCCCCGCACCTTCGGACCAGCCGGTCCCGTCGGCGGCACCGGCGAAGGCCTTGCAACGGCCGTCCGCCGCGAGGCCGTGCTGGCGGGAGAACTCCACGAAGGTGGAGGGGGTGGTCATGACGGTGACGCCGCCGGCCAGCGCGAGGTCGCACTCGCCGGAGCGCAGCGACCGTACGGCCAGGTGGAGGGCGACCGAGGACGAGGAGCAGGCCGTGTCGACGGTGACGGCGGGGCCTTCGAACCCGAAGGTGTAGGAGATGCGGCCGGAGGCGACGCTCGCCGCGTTGCCGACGACGATGTAGCCCTCCAGGTCCTCGGGGACGGCTCCGACCGGGGGTGCGTAGTCGTTGCCGTTGCTGCCGACGAAGACGCCGGTGCTGCTTCCGCGCAGGGTGCCGGGGCGGATGCCGGCCCGCTCGAACGTCTCCCAGGCCGTCTCCAGCAGCAGCCGGTGCTGGGGGTCGGTGGCCAGCGCCTCGCGCGGCGAGATGCCGAAGAAGTCGGTGTCGAAGTCACCGGGGGACGCGAGGAACGCGCCTCGCCGGGTGGAGGAGGTGCCGGGGCGGTCCGGGTCCGCGTCGAAGAGCGCCGAGGTGTCCCAGCCCCGGTTGTCGGGGAAGTCGCCCACCACGTCACCTCCTTCGGACACCAGCCGCCACAGGTCCTCCGGGGAGTCGATCCCGCCGGGGAAGTGGCATGCCATGCCCACGATGGCGACGGGCTCCTGGCCGCCCTCCTCGGCGTCGCGCAACTTCTTGCGGGTCTCGTGGAGTTCGGCGGTGACCCGCTCCAGGAGATACCGCATCCGGCTGTCGTTCATCAATCCACCCTTCGTGCGGAGTGCCCGGTGCTGGGGAAGGCCGAGCGGATCAGGCAGGGGCGAGCGCCCGGGTGCGGGTGCTCGGTGGTGCGTCGTGGCGTCGCGGGGGGGCGCAGGGCCGCGAGGAGTCCTGCGCCGGGCACGCGTCACGAGATGCCGAGTTCCTTGCCGATGAAATCCATCAGCTCGTCGTCGGTGGCGGACGAGAGACCGGCGGCGACGTCCTGGCCGTCGTCCTCGGCCGGCCGGGGCCTTCCGTGGTCGCCCGCCGCGAGCGCGGCCAGCCGGATCGCCGCACCTTCGCGTTCGGGTCCGCCCGGCGGCAGGGTGGCGAGGAGGGACTCCAGCCGGTCCAGGTGCGAGGCGAGTTCGTGGGCCGCGTCCCCTTCCGTCCGGGCCGCCGGGACGAGCCGTTCGTACAGCAGCCCGGCGAGTGCGTGCGGGGTGGGGTGGTCGAACACCGCGGTGGTCGGCAGGTTCAGCCCGGTGCGCTGGTTGAGGCGGTTACGCAGTTCCACGGTGGTGAGGGAGTCGAATCCCTGCTCCTTGAACCCCCGGTGGATCTCGACCGAGTTGGCCGGTCGGCCGCCCTGGACCTCGCCGACCTGGGTCGTCACGAAGCGGAGCAGCAGCCTGCGGCGCTCCTGTTCGTTCGCGGCTCCGGCCAGCTCCGCTGCGAGACCGTCCTGTTCAGGCTTGCCCGACGGATCCGTCCCGGTGCTGGACGGTCCGGTCGTCAGCTCCGCCAGCAGCGGGTGGGGGCGGCCGGCTGCGAGGAGCTGCCAGTCGGCACGGCAGACCACCAGGTGGGTCTCGCCCCGGTCCAGAGCCTGTTCCAGTACGGAGACGGCGAGGTGGGGCTCCATGGGGAGCAGCCCGCCGCGCGCGTTGCGGTGGGCGCCTTCGTCCCCGGCGATGCCGTCGCCCGCCCACTGGCCCCAGGAGATCGATGTGGCGGGGAGCCCGGCTGCGCGGCGGGCGTGGGCGAGGGCGTCGAGATAGGCGTTGCCCGGGGCGTAGTTGCCCTGGCCGGGGGTGCCCGCGATCCCGGTGACGGAGGAGAAGAGCACGAAGGCCGAGAGGGGCAGGTCGCGGGTGAGCTCGTCCAGGTGGCGTGCGCCGAGCGCCTTGACCCGCAGCACCCGGTCGGCCTGCTCGGGGGTGAGGGCGTCGAGCAGGGCGTCGTCGAGGACGGCGGCGGTGTGCACGACCGCCGTCAGCGGATGTTCGGCGGGGACGGCGGCCAGCACCCCGGCGAGCGCGTCGCGGTCGGCGACGTCGCAGGCCACGAAGGTCACCTCGGCGCCCAGTCCGGAGAGTTCGGCGCGCAGGGCGTCCGCACCGGGCGCGTGGCCGCCTCTCCTGCTGACGAGCAGCAGATGGCCGGCGCCCTTGCGGGCCAGCCAGGCGGCGGTGTGCCGGGCGAGCGCCCCGGTGCCGCCGGTGACGAGGACCGTGCCGCCGGGGGTCCAGCCGGCCGTGCGGCCCGCCGGGGCCGGTTCCAGTGGTGCGGGGACGAGGCGGCGGGCAAGCAACCCCTCGGGCCGTACGGCGAGTTCGGCCTCCCGGTGGGCACCGGTGAGGGCGGTGAGCACCAGGCGGGCGGCGCGGGCGTCCGCGCGCCCGGGCAGATCGAGGACACCGCCCCACCGGGGGCTCTCCACGGCGGCGATCACCCCGAGCCCCCAGACGAGCGCGCCGGTGGGGTCGGCCGTCGGGTCGCCCGTGCCGGTGGTCACCGCGCCCCGGGTGAGGGCCCAGAGCGGTGCTCCGGCCACGGCCCCGTTCTCCAGGGCCTGGAGGAGCGCGGTGGTGGCGGCCAAACCGTGCGGAAGGGCGGGCAGTCGTGGGTCCGTCGCGTGGTCGAGCGAGAGCAGGGACAGCACCCCGGTCACCGGCTCGGCCGGGGCGCGGCCGGCCGCTTCCGCGAGCAGGGCGGCGAGGGCGTCGCGGTCCGCCCGTGCGTCCGCCACCCGGACCAGGTCGACCCGGGCGCCGCTGCCGGTGAGGGCCTTCTCCAGGAGCGGCGCCCAGGCGTCGTACGGGCGGTCGCCGCCGGTGGGGCCGGCCGGTACGAGGAGGAGCCAGCGGGCCGGTCCGGCCGGGGTGGCCGGCTGGTCCGGTACCGGCTGCCAGCGCACCCGGTACCGGAGGCCGTCGGCCTCGGCGGCCCGTCCGCGCTCGCTCCGCCAGTGGGCGAGCCGGGGCAGGACGGCGCCGAGCGCCTCGCGGTGTCCCGGTTCGAGAAGGCCGAGCGTGTCGGCGAGGGCGTCGAGGTCCTGGCGCTCCACGGGCTCCCAGAACCGGTCGTCCCCCGCGGGTACGGCGGACGGGGCGCGGAGTGCGGGTGCGTCCGCCCAGTGGCGGCTGCGCTGGAACGGGTAGGTGGGAAGCTCCACCCGGCTCGGCCCGGAGAGTCCGAGGACGGCGCTCCAGTCGACCGAGGCACCCCGGGCGTGGACGGTGCCGAGCCCGGTCAGCAGGGACTCCGGCTCGGGCCGGCCCCGGCGCAGCAGGGAGGCGAGGGCGGGCGGCGGCGTGCCCTCGGGACGGTCGCCGGACAGGGCCTCCTGGGTCAGTGCCGTGAGGACGGCGTCGGGGCCCAGCTCCAGGAAGGTGGTGACCCCGTCGCGCTCCAGGCGGCGGACGACGTCGAGGAAACGCACCGCGCCCCGGGCGTGCGCCGCCCAGTATGCGGGCTCGACCGGCCGTTCGTGGGTGAAGTGCTCGCCGTCGAGTGCGCTCAACAGGGGGATGCGCGGCGGGAGATGGGTGAGGCCTGCCGCCACCTCGCCGAGTTCGCCGGTCATCGGGTCCATGAGCGGGGAGTGGAAGGCGTGGCTGGTGCGCAGCCGGGTGGTGCGGCGGCCACGCGCGCGGAAGCGCTCGGCGATGCCGAGGACCGCTGCCTCCTCGCCCGATATCACGGTGGAGGCGGGGCCGTTGACGGCCGCGATGCCCACGGCGCCTTCTCGTCCGTCGAGCCGGTCCTGCCCGTCGTGTTCGACCTGCCCGTCGCGCTCGGCCGGCGCGTCGAGCTCGGCCAGCACCTCGGCTTCGTCCGCCTCCACGGCGACCATGGCCCCGCCTTCGGGGAGCGCCTGCATCAGGCGGGCGCGGGCGGCGACGAGCGCGGCGGCGTCCTCGAGGCCGAGCACCCCGGCGACGTGGGCGGCGGCGAGCTCGCCGACGGAGTGCCCGGCCACCACGTCGGGGCGTACGCCCCAGGACTCCAGCAGCCGGAAGAGCGCCACCTCCAGGGCGAACAGCGCGGGCTGGGTGTACAGGGTGTGGTCCAGCTCGCCGCCGGTGCCGGCGGGCGTCCCGTCGGCGTCCGGGCCGCCGAAGACCACGTCGCGCAGGGGAGTGGACGCGTACCCGGCCAAGTGGGCGTCGAGCGCGGCGCAGCCGGCGTCGAAGGAGGCGGCGAAGACGGGGTGGGACGCGTACAGCTCCCGCCCCATGGCGGTCCGCTGGCTGCCCTGACCGGTGAAGAGGAAGGCGACCCGGCCGTGGGCAGCCGCGTGGCCCCGTACGGTGCCCTCCGCCGACTCCCCCCGGGCGAGGGCGCGCACGGCGGCCCGCAGCTCGGCGAGGTTCCCGCCCACCAGTACCGCGCGGTGGTCGAAGGACGGCTTCCGGGCCAGTGCGTACGCCACCTCGGCGGGGTCGGCCGCCGTGGAGTCGCCCGCAGCGGAGTCCTCGTCCCCCAGTGCGGCCAGTCGGACGGCCTGGTCCCGGAGTGCCTGCGGGGTGCGGGCGGAGAGGACCCAGGGGACGGGGCGGCCGGGTGCGGCGGAAGTGCGGGCGGGCTCCGGCGGGGCGGGGGGCGCCTCTTCGAGGATGAGGTGGGCGTTGGTGCCGCTGATACCGAACGCGGATATGGCGGCGCGGCGCGGGCGGTCGACGTCCGGCCACGGGGTTTCACGGGTGAGGAGTTCGACGGTTCCCCGGCTCCAGTCGACGTGCGGCGTGGGGCGGTCGACGTGCAGGGTCCTGGGCAGCAGACCGTGGCCGAGGGCCTGGGTCATCTTGATGACCGCCGCGACGCCCGCCGCCGCCTGGGTGTGGCCGATGTTGGACTTCAGGGAACCGAGGAGCAGCGGGCGGCCCTCGGGGCGGTGCTGTCCGTAGGTGTGGATCAGTGCCTGAGCCTCGATGGGGTCGCCGAGGGTGGTGCCGGTGCCGTGGGCCTCCACCGCATCGACGTCGGATGCGGTCAACCCCGCTGATTCGAGGGCCTGTTGGATGACACGTTGCTGGGAGGGGCCGTTCGGGGCGGTCAGTCCGTTGCTGGCGCCGTCGGAGTTGACCGCGCTCCCCCGGACGAGGGCGAGCACCCGGTGCCCGCGCCGGCGGGCGTCGGAGAGGCGTTCCAGCAGGACCAGACCCACCCCTTCCGACCAGGCGGTGCCGTCGGCCGCCGCCGCGAAGGGCTTGCAGAGCCCGTCCGGGGCCAGGCCGCGCTGCCTGCTGAACTCGGTGAACATGCCCGGTGCGGCCATCACACTGACGCCGCCCGCCAGCGCGAGGTCGCATTCGCCGGACCGCAGGGCACGGGCGGCGAGGTGGAGCGCCACCAGGGACGAGGAACAGGCCGTGTCCACGGTGAGCGCGGGCCCCTCCAGGCCGAGGGCGTAGGCGATCCGGCCGGAGGCGACGCTGACGGTCGCGCCCGTCAGCCGGTAGCCCGCCCCGTCGCCGGTGGTCTCGTGCAGCCGGGGGCCGTACTCCTGCTGGGTCGCGCCCACGAAGACCCCGGTGCTGCTGCCGCGCAGGGTGGCGGGGTCCACTCCGGCGCGTTCCAGCAGCTCCCAGGACGTCTCCAGCAGCAGCCTCTGCTGGGGGTCCATCGCTTCGGCCTCGCGGGGCGACAGGCCGAAGAAGTCGGCGTCGAACCGGTCGGCGTCGTGCAGGAATCCTCCCCGTCCGACGTACGAACCGCCGGTCCGGTCGGGGTCCGGGTGGTGGAGGTCGTCGGGCCAGCCCCGGTTGACCGGGAAGCCGCTGGTCGCGTCGGTGCCCGAGATCAGCAGGTCCCAGAGCTGTTCGGGGGTGTCGGCGCCGCCGGGCCAGCGGCCGGCGGCGGAGACGATCGCGACCGGATCGTCGTCGGCGCCGGTGGACGCGTCGGTGTGCGGGCCCATGGGCGCGTCCGTGGGCGCGCCGCCCCGCGAGGTCTCCCGGCGCCGCCGGCCGGCTTCCGGGCTCTCCGGCGACGTGTCCCGCCCGGATTCCGCGTCCAGGTGACGGGCGAGCGCGAGGGGCGTGGGGTGGTCGAAGGTCAGGGTGGGCGTCAGCAGCAGCCCGCTCGCCCGGGAGAGCCGGTCGGCGAACTCCACGGCGCCCAGGGAGTCCAGGCCGAGCGCCTTGAAGGTACGTTCCGTGTCGAGCGCGTCCGTGGAGGTGCCGCCCAGGACCTCCGTGGCGGCGGTGACCACGAGCCGCAGGAAGTCCGGGCGGGCGGCGGTGCCCGGTGCCTCCTCGCGGGGCGGGAGGTCCCGGCCGGGCGCGGGCGCCGTCTCCGCGTCCCGCCGGGAGTCCGGCGCGGCGGCCTCGGGCCGGGTCGAGGTGGCGAACCTGAACGGCCGGCGCTGGAAGGCGTACGTGGGCAGGATGGCGCGCTCCGGGCGGCCGCTGCCGTCGAAGAAGCCGGCCCAGTCGGCGTCCGCGCCGGTCGTGTGGAGTTCGGCGAGTCCGGTGAGCAGGGAGAGCCGTTCGGGTGTCCTGGGGCGCAGCAGCGGCACCACGGTCGCGGTGGTGTCGCCGTCCGCAGCCAGAATGCCCCGGGTCAGGGCGGTGAGGACGTTGCCGGGGCCCAGCTCGACGTACCCCGAGACCCCGTGGGACGCCAGCGTGCGTACGGCGTCGCGGAACCGGACCGGGCGTCGGATGTGCTCGGCCCAGTAGTCGGGGGAGGCCAGTTGGTCCGGCCGGGCCGGCTGTCCGGTGGTGTCGGAGATGACGGTACGGGCCGGCGGACGGAAGGTGAGGCCGGCGGCGATCCGCCGGAACTCTTCCACCGCGCTGTCCATGTGCGGGGAGTGGAAGGCGTGGCTCACCGTGAGCGCGCGGGTGCGGCGGCCCAGGGCCGCGAACCGTGCGGCGGCCTCCTCGGCGGCGTCGGCGTCTCCCGAAAGCACCACCGCGCGGGGGCCGTTGACGGCGGCCAGCGCCAGGCGCCCGGTGTAGTCGGCGAGTACGGGGGCCGCCTCCTCCTCCGTCGCCTCCACCGCCACCATGGCCCCGCCCGCGCGGGCCTCGCCCATGAGGCGTCCGCGCGCCGCGACGAGGGTGGCCGCGTCGGCGAGCGGCAGTACCCCCGCGGCGTACGCGGCGGTGAGGCCCCCGACGGAGTGGCCGAGGACGAAGTCCGGTGGCGGCAGGTGCCGTTCGAGCGCCGCGTGGAGGGCGGCTCCGAGGGCGAAGAGCGCCACCTGGGTGTACTCGGTGCGGTCGAGCAGGGCCGCGTCCTGGGTGCCGGGTGCGGCGAACAGGACGTCGCGCAGGGGGCGTTCGAGGTGGGGGTCGAAGGAGGCGCACACGTCGTCGAGTGCGTGCGCGAAGGCGGGCGTGGTGCGGTGGAGTTCGAGGCCGCTGCCGGGACGCTGGCTTCCCTGGCCTGGGAAGAGGAACGCGACGGGTCCGGCCGCCGTGCGGGTGCGGCCGGTCACCGCGCCGGGGGTGTGGTGACCGGCCGCGACCGCGTCCAGCGAGGCCAGCAGATCCGTACGGTCGGTGCCGAGGGCCACCGCCCGGTGGTCGAACAGGGCGCGAGTGGTGGCGAGGGCGTGCCCGATGCCGTCGGGGGTCGCGTCCGGGTCGGCCCGCACGTGTGCGGCGAGCCGTTCGGCCTGGGCCCGCAGGGCGGCCGGATCGGCGGCGGAGAGGGTCCAGGGCAGGACGTTCTCCGTGCCGGTGGCGGCGTCACTCCCCGGTCCGGGGCGTACCGGCCGGCGGACGGTCCGGGGCGGTTCGGCCAGCAGGACGTGGCAGTTGGTCCCGCCCATGCCGAACGCGCTCACCCCGGCGATCAGTCGCCGGTCCGGCCGGGGCCAGGGGCCCAGGGCACGCTGGACCCGCAGGCCGAGGGTGTCCAGCGGGATGCGCGGGTTCGGTGTCTCGTGGTTGAGGGTCGCCGGGATGCGCCGGTTCTTCAGGCTCAGCACGGTCTTGAGGAAACCGGCGATCCCGGCGGCGCCCTCCAGGTGGCCGATGTTGGTCTTCGCCGAGCCCACCACGAGCGGCTCGTCGGCGTCGCGGCCCACACCGTAGGCGGCGCCGAGCGCGGCGGCCTCCACCGGGTCCCCCACCGGGGTTCCGGTGCCGTGCAGTTCGACGTACTGGATCTCGTGCGGGTCGATGCCCGCCTCCCTGGCCGCCAGGTGCAGCACGTCGCGCTGGGCGTCGGCGCTCGGCACGGTGAGGCCCTCGGTCGCGCCGTCGTTGTTGACCGCGCTGGCGAGGATCACGCCGTGGACGCGGTCGCCGTCCGCGAGGGCCGCGTCCAGCGGTTTGAGGAGGACCAGCCCGCCACCCTCGCCCCGTACGTACCCGTTGGCGCGGGCGTCGAAGGTGAACGAGCGCCCGTCCGGGGAGAGTCCGCCGAAGCGGGCGGCGGCGGAGGTGCTGTCGGGTGCCAGGTTGAGATTGACCCCGCCGGCCAGCGCGAGCTCGCAGTCGCCGTCCCGGACCGCGCGGTGGGCCAGGTGGAGGGAGACGAGGGCGGACGACTGTGCGGAGTCGACGGTCAGGCTGGGGCCGCGCAGGCCGAGGTGGTAGGAGACCCGGTTGGCGAGCAGCCCCCGGTTGAGTCCGGTCAGGGTGTGCCGGGTGACGGGCTCGGCGTCCTCGCGGTGGCGCAGCAGCGCGTAGTCGTACGCCATCGCTCCGAGGTAGACGCCGACCGGGGTTCCGGCGAGGGTGCCGGGGACGATTCCGGCCTCTTCCAGCGCCTCCCAGGCGAGTTCGAGGACCAGCCGCTGCTGCGGGTCCATCTCGGCGGCCTCGCGCGGGGAGACCCCGAAGAACGCGTGGTCGAAGTGGTCGACCCGGTCCAGGAAGCCGCCGGGCAGGTCTTCGTCACGCGGCTCCTGGTGGCCGCGGTCCGTGCCGCCGCCCGGCCCTCCGGTCCGCCGCCGCGCGCCGGGGGCCGGGCGGCGGTCCTCGGGCAACGGGCGGATCGCGTCGGCTCCCCTGCTCAGCAGATCCCAGAAGGCATCGGGGTCGGAGGCTCCGGGCAGCCGGCACGCCAGTCCGATCACGGCGACGGCCCGGCCCCCACCGTGGCCGGAGCCGGCCGCGCGGTTGGCACCTTGACTGGTCATCGTCATCGCCGAGCCCTTCTCGTACGTCGCGCGGAGCGTTTCCGGCGGCATGGGTCGCTTTCACGGTCCGGGAATTCAGCACCGGGTGGACGGGAATCAGAAGCCGAGCTCCCCCGAACGTGCTTCATTTCTTCCGGGGCCGGAACTTTTCGAGTCCACCCGTTCCCGGAAAGACCGATTCAACGTCCGGCCGAATCCGCATTCGGAGCCCGGCCGAAGCCCCGGCACCACCTCACACATCCTTGCCCCCGGGGCGCGCCGCGCCTACCCCTAGCCTCCCCCTATGAACCCCATCACTCCTCCCTGACCTGGGGTTTCACGACCACTCCCCCGATCGGACCCCATCCGGAAGTCACCCCCTAGGGGCACGGGGAATAGGGGTACCGTTCCGGAAAAGGCGCGCCGTAACGTCGACGGGAAACAATCCGACAGCTGCCCGCATCATCGATCCGAGAGGAATCAGAAATGGATTCTCTGACCGAGGCCGTTCTCCGTGGAGCCTCACCGGAGGAGTTGGAGCGCGCCCCCGTTCCCACGGAATTCACGGCCGCCCACATCCGGCAGGAGGACGTCGGCATCTTCGACGGTGTGGCCGACAAGGACGTGCGCCGTTCGCTGAGGGTGGCCCGGGTACCGATGCCCGAACTCGCACCCGACGAGGTGCTGGTGGCGGTCATGGCCAGCTCCATCAACTACAACACCGTCTGGTCGGCGACCTTCTCACCCGTCTCCACGTTCAACGCGCTCAAGCGGTACGCCCGCAGCGGCGGTTACAACGCACGCCACGACCAGCCCTTCCAGGTCGTCGGCTCGGACGCGGCCGGCGTGATCGTGCGCACCGGGGCCGGGGTCCGGCGCTGGAAGGTGGGCGACCACGTGGCCGTCAACGCGGCGGTGGTGGACGAGCAGGACCCGGTCACGCACTCCGACGGCATGCTCGGCGCCGACCAGAAGGCCTGGGGTTACGAGACCAACTTCGGCGGCCTCGCGCACTACACCGTCGTGCGGGCCAGCCAGTTGCTGCCCAAGCCGGCCCATCTGACCTGGGAGGAGGCCGCCTGCGTGCCGCTCTGCGGCGGGACCGCGTACCGCATGCTGGTCAGCGACCGGGGTGCCCGCATCAAGCAGGGCGACATCGTGCTGATCTGGGGCGCGACCGGCGGTCTCGGCGCGTTCGCCGTCCAGCTGGTCAAGAACGGCGGCGGCATACCCGTCGGAGTCGTCAACTCCGAGGCCAAGGCCAAGCAGCTGCAGAAGCTCGGCTGCGACGTGGTGATCAACCGCGAGGAGATCGGCATCGGCGGCGAGCCGGCGGCCGGAGCCGGGACGGTGGAGCTGGCCAAGCGGCTCGGCCGGGCCATCCGGGCGGAGCTCGGCGAGGACCCGCACGTCGTGTTCGACCACGTCGGCCGGGCCACGTTCGGCATCTCGGTCATCGTCGCGCGGCGCGGCGGCACGGTCGTCACCTGTGGTTCGAGCACCGGTTACGACCACAGCTTCGACAACCGCTACTTCTGGATGAACCTCAAGCGCATCGTGGGCAGTCACGGGATGAACCTCCACGAAGCGGCGGAGATGATGCGGCTGCTCAAGCTGGGCAGCGTCTCACCGGTCCTCTCCGAGGTGTATCCGCTGGCGGAGGTCGGCGAGGCGGCCCGCCTGGTGCAGACGAACAGCCACACCGGCAAGGTCGGCGTCCTCGCGCTCGCCCCCGAGGCGGGCCTCGGTGTCACCGACCCCCGACTGCGCGCCCGGATCGGCGAGGAGCGGCTCGGCCCCCTGCGTTCCGGCCTTCTCCAGCAGCCCGCACTCGCCCGGTGAGCGCACCTCCCGCAGTACGTACCGCACCGGCCGCCACCGTCATGCGTGCTCAGCGCCGAGCCCGCACCGCACCACCCGGCACCGCCATGAGTGCTGCCCCGAGCCGAACGCACCGGCGCGCGACGCCGCAGCGACGAGAGGCCTGACACCCCATGACCGCCACCGCCTCCCCCTCCACCCTCGCCCCCTCCCGGCGTTCTGCCGCCCCGCACGCCACGACGGACGAGTTGCCGAGTCTCCCCGAGGTGCTGCGCCTGCGCGCCCGGACCCGGCCCGACGACCTCGCGTACGTCTTCCTCCGTAACGGCGAGATCCCCGATCAGACCTTGACCTACCGTCAACTCGACGCGGCCGCACGCTCCCGGGCGGCGACGCTCGTCGCGGCCGGACTGCGCGGCAGTGCCGTCGTCCTGCTCTACCCGTCCGGCCTGGAGTTCGTCTCCACGCTCCTCGCCTGCATGTATGCCGGTGTGGCGGGCGCCCCCGTCCAGGTCCCGACCCGGCAGCGCGGCCTGGAGCGGCTGCGGCGCATCGCCGACGACGCGGGCACGACCACCGTGCTCACCACGGCTGCGGTCAAGAGCGATCTGGAGCAACGCTACGACGGGGCACCGGAGTTGGCGGGGCTCACGTTCATCGCCTCCGACGCCGTCGATGCGGCCGGTCCGTCCGCCGCACCGGAGGACGGACCGGCGGACGGACCGGAGGCCGTGGAGTGGTCCGGGCCGCAGGCCGGTCCGGACGAAACCGCTCTGCTCCAGTACACGTCAGGCTCCACCGGCGACCCGAAGGGCGTCCGCGTCACCCACGCGAACTTCCGCAGCAACGTCGCCGAGACGGACCAGCTGTGGCCCTGCCGCCCGGACAGCGCTGTCGTCAACTGGCTGCCGCTCTTCCACGACATGGGGATGCTGTTCGGGGTCGTCCTTCCGCTGTGGGCGGGGATTCCGGCCTATCTGATGGCCCCCGAGGCGTTCATCCGGCGGCCCTCGCGCTGGCTGGAGGCGATCTCCCGGTTCCGGGGAAGCCACACCGCCGCGCCCAGCTTCGCGTACGAACTCTGTGTACGGGACGCGGCCGAGAACGGCCTGTCCGAAGGGCTGGACCTGTCCTCGCTCCGGGTGGCCGCCAACGGGGCCGAGCCCGTGCGGTGGGACACGGTGCGCGCCTTCACCGAGGCGTTCGCCCCGGCCGGTTTCCGGCCGAGCGCGATGTGCCCCGGCTACGGCCTGGCGGAGAACACCCTGAAGGCCACCGGCAGCCGGGAGGACCGGGAACCCACGCTCCTCGTCCTGTCGGCCCAGGCGCTGCGCGAGGGCCGCGCCCAGCCGGCCACCGAGGAGGCGGCGCCCGGGGCGTCCGGCGCGGACGCGCCGCCCTCCTCCGCGCGCACGGTGTACGCGGTGGGCAGCGGCACCACGGTCGGCGCCACCTCGGTCCGGATCGCGGACCCGGAGAGGCTGAGCGCTCTGCCGGACGGGTCGGTCGGCGAGATATGGGTCAACGGTCCCTGTGTGGCCGACGGTTACCACGGGCGGCCCGAGGAGAGTCTGCGTACCTTCGGGGCGCGGCTGGTGGGCGAGGAGGAGCTGGGCACCTGGCTGCGGACCGGCGACCTCGGTTTCGTCCACGACGGTGAGCTGTTCGTGACCGGCCGGCTGAAGGACGTGATCATCCGCAAGGGCCGCAACTACTATCCGCAGGACATCGAGGTGTCTGCGGAGAGCGCCGATCCGGCGCTCCAGCCGAACTGCGCGGCGGCGTTCTCCGTGGACGACGGTGCGGCGGAGCGGCTGGTGCTGGTGGTCGAGGCGGACGGGCGGGCCCAGCGCGACGGGGGCGCGGAAGGACTGCGCACCCGGGTCCGGGCCGCCGTGCTCGACCGGCAGCGGCTGGAGGCGGACGAGATCCTGCTGGTCCGCCGCGGGTCGCTGCCGAAGACGTCGAGCGGGAAGGTACAGCGCCGCGAGACCCGACGTCGTTATCTGGACGGCGAGTTCGGGACGCGTACGGTCCCGTCGTCCGTCCCGGAGGCATGATGAGCACCGGAGAGCTGCGGGCGGCGGCCGCCGCCGGCGGAAGGCTGCGGGCGGCGGCCGCCGTCCCGGGCTCCAGGGTCCTCGGGGTCGGCGCCCACCGGCCCGCCCGGGTGGTGGGCAACGCCGAGATCGCGGGGCCGATCGATTCGAGCGACGAGTGGATCAGGCGCAGGTCGGGCATCGCCGCCCGGCGGTTCGCCGCTCCGGACGAGACGGTCGTCGGCATGGCGGCGGCCGCCTCGGTGAAGGCTCTGGCCCAGGCGGGCGTCGCGCCGTCGAGCGTCGACACGGTCCTGCTGGCCTCGATGTCCCACCGCGAGCAGTCGCCGCCTGCCGCTCCCCGGGTCGCCCATCTGATGGGCGCGGCGTCGGCGGGCGCCATGGACGTGGGGGCGGCGTGTGCGGGGTTCTGCCACGCGCTCGCGGCGGCCGACTCGCTGATCAGGTCCGGCAGCAGCAGGTACGTCGTGGTGGTGGGTTCGGAGCGGATGTCCGACATCGTCGACCCGACGGACCGCGGCACGGCCTTCCTCTTCGGGGACGGCGCCGGCGCGGTCGTCGTCGGCCCGGCCGCCGAGCCCGGGATCGGGCCGGTGGTCTGGGGTTCCGAAGGCGGCCGCCAGGAGGCCATCGCCCACACCTCGCCGTGGCCGGCGGTCGGTACGCCGGCGGCTGCCGTACCGCCGACGCTGCGGATGGACGGTCCCGCCGTCTTCCGGTGGGCGGTCGCGACCGTACCGAGAACGGCGCGGGCCGCGCTCGACGCGGCCGGTCTCACCGCGGGCGACCTGGCCGCGTTCGTACCGCACCAGGCGAACCTGCGGATCATCGACGGGGCGGCCGCCGCGCTGCGGCTGCCGCCCCATGTGGTGGTCGCCCGGGACATCGTGCACGCGGGCAACACCTCCGCGGCGTCCATTCCGCTCGCCATGGAGGCGTTGCTCGCCCGGGGCGCGGTGCCCCGGGGCGGGCTGGCGCTGCTGGTGGGCTTCGGCGCCGGACTGGCGCACGCGGCCCAGGTGGTGGCGCTTCCGTGAGGGAGGAGGTCAGGAGAGCCAGGGGGTGGTGAACGCCTGGACGGCGGAGCCGTCGACATCGGCCAGTTTGATTCCGGCGAGGTCCCTGGCGAGGCCGGAGGTCTGCACCCGGAACGCGGGCCGCTCCGCGGTGAGTACGTCCACCACGGAGGCCGCCGCTTCGGCCGAGCTCTGCGCCTGGTCGAAGAGGCCCTCCGTGGCACCGAAGTACGCCTTGAAGGCGGCCTCGTACGGGCCTGCGGCCTCGATGAGGCCGGGCACGGACGGCCCCAGGGAGGCGACGAATTCGCTGGCCACCGGGCCGGGTTCGACGACGTTCACCTGCACGCCGGTGCTCGCGGCGACCGGCGCGAGCGACTCCAGAAAGCCTTCGACGGCGAACTTCGCGGCGCAGTAGGCCTCGTTGAAGGGCTGGCCGATCACTCCCCCGAGGCTGCTGACGGCGATGACCTTGCCGCCGCTCTCGCGCAGATGCGGCAGGGCGGCGAGCGTCACCTCGACGACACCGAAGAAGTTCGTCTCCATGACGGAGCGGAACGGCGCGACGCCGAGCTGCTCGACGGTGCCGAGCTGCCCCACCCCGGCGTTGTTGATCACGGCGTCGAGCCGCCCGTACGCGGCGACCGCCCCGGCGACGGCTTCCGCGACGGACGCCGGGTCCGTCACGTCGAGGCGCGCGACACGGACCCGCTCGGCGACGCCGGCCGCCTCCACGGCGGCGCGCAGGGCGTCGGCCCTGCCGGTGTCGCGGAGGGTCGCGACGACGTTCCAGCCGGCGGTGGCCGCGGCGACCGCGGTGGCCAGGCCGATGCCGGAGGACGTGCCGGTGATGAGGACGGTACGGCGGTCGGTCATGGGACCTCCTGCGAAGTGCGCGTTCGCACGCGCCGGTTCGTGGGCGCGCGGTCGCTCTGCGGGTGCGGGACGGCTCCGCCCCGCGCCGGAACGTCGGGTCCGGGTGTGCGGGGCGGGCGGCTCCTGGGGATGCGGTCCACCGTGTCACCGCCGCCCGACAGGGGCCAACCCCTATCTTCCGGCCCCCTAAACTCCGGCCGTGGATCGTGCTCTTCGTGGCGGGCCTCTGCGCTGAAGTCCTGGCCGTGAAGCCGTACTCCCTCGCAGTCCCGCCCCCGCCCGCCTGCCAGCGGGCGGCCCCACCGGATCTCCACTCCCTCCGGGCGTTCCTCGAAAGAGCCTAAGGAGCGGTGCCCGCCGGTCACGGAAGCGTACGGGCTACCGCCCGGGCGCCCCGATCCGTTTTCCGGAGCAGGCGGACACGTGGAAGGACTTGTCCCGCGTCCCCGGGTCTGGTTGGGTACCGCGCACCCCACGCGACGGACGCGGCGGGCGTGACGAAAGCGGGCGGCGTGCGACCGACGGTGCGGCAGGACAGGACCGGGCCCTTGCCGGAGGCGCTCCGGCAGGCGATACGGGAGACCGCCGGTGACATCGCCGCCCTGCTGCGCGGCGCGCCCGGCACCACGGCCGCCGTACCCGGTTCCGAGTGGACGGTCGGCGAAGCGGCGGCCCATCTGGCGCTGGCCAACGAGCTGATGGCGGACCTGGCGGCCGGTCGCGAACGCCCGTACGGAGACGGTACGCCGCAGAGCCTGGCCCCGGCCAACGCGCGGGCCCTCGCCGCCTTCGGGGAACGCGGCGCGGAACCGCTGGCAGCGATGATCACGGAGCAGGCCGAGGCGTTCCTGGCCGCCGTGGGCCGGACCGCGGCCAGGAACGCCTCGGCCGACGAAGACGAAGACGAAGACCCGACGCTGGTCACACCGCTGGGCCCCATGAACCGGGCGGTGCTCGGGTCGTATCTGCTGACGCACATGCTGGGCCACGGCTACGACCTCGCGCGCGCACTGCGCCGCCCGCACATGCTCGACGGAGCCCGCGTGGGCCTGTGCATGCCGTTCATGCTCGCCGTCATGCCACGGGTCGCCGACCCGGCCGCCACCGCCCGCTTCTCGGCCCGGTACTCCGTACGGCTGCGCGGCGGTGGGCCTGCGTTCGGGGTCGTCCTGGCCGACGGCGCGGTGACCGTCACGGCGGGGCCACCGGAACGGACCGACTGCACCCTCCTCATCGACCCCGTCGCCTTCCTGCTCATCGCGCTGGGGCGGCGCGATCCGTGGCGGGCCATGGCCCTGGGCCAGGTGTTCGCCCGGGGGCGCAAGCCGTGGCTCGGGCCCCGTTTCCCGGCCCTGTTCACCGCGCCGTGAACCGGGCGGGGCGGATCGGCCCCCGGCCCGGATGAGGCACCCCGCGAAGGGGGATCGAGGCGCCGGACGCGACGGGCGGCCGTTGCACGGGTTGCGCGGCGCCGACTCGACCGACTTGGTTTCACAGCAGGCAAGTTGCTGTCAGGGAAGGCGCTTTCGGACCGAGGCCATGCGGCGATCGACTCACGGACCGGACCAGGCTCCAGGTAGCCGGTCAGATGGTCCAGACGGGCCGTCAGGTTCTTGTGCCGTCGCAGTTCACGGATCTGCCCGACGGGAAGCTCACGCCGGCCGTCGGCGAGGCCGGCGGCCCGAGCGGGCGTGAGGGTCAGTGCGTGGAGCGTGCCGGACGCCAGCGCCTTCGGACTCCAGTCGGGGTCGGTGTCGTCGGGTCCCAGCCGGTCGATCACGCACATCCGGAGCATGAAGTCCTGTTGAGCCACACGCACCGAGGACACCTCGGCATCGTCGAGCAAGCGCCGGTTCGCCAGAAGCGACAGCTTCGCCCATCGGCGACGCGCTTCCTGGGGGTGGCCGGAGTTGTAGGCCTGTTCCTGCGCGGCGACGCGTGCTGTGCCGGCCGTGGGCGGCCTGGACGAATGCCCGCAACTGGTCGGGAGTCCACGTGCTCATGTCGCGGCCCGGCTCCTCCCGGCATGCGTCCCGATGTGCCTCGCCGTTCGATCCTCCCCCTCCGGCCGTCGGCATGCGGAGGCTGGCAGCGGCCTTCCGGGACCGGCTGCCGACGTGCCGGGCGAGCCTGCCCCCGGCGGCGCCGAGGCCCTCACCCCCCTTCGACGGTGCGGTCGTCCCGCTCCGTGACCCGGTGACGGCGGCGCGGTCAGCCCCGCAGCCGGAGGAGGTGGACGGCGGTCAGCCGGACGGCATGGTCCTCGTCGTGCGAGAGCTCCACGAGAGCGCGTGACGCCGTCGGCCCCGGGATGCCTGCCAGCGCTTGGGTCAGCCGTCCGCGTGCGGGTGCGCCGGTGGTGTCATGGGCGAGGCGGTCGACGAGTCCGGTCGCGATCCGGTCGGCGGTCGCGGTGTCGCTCGCCAGTTCGCTCAACGCGTCGGCCGCGTCGATGTCGTTGCCGCCCCCCACGATCATGTCGAGGAGCGTCGGGATGGCTTCGGCCTCTCCGCGCGTGCCGAGCGCCGGAGCCGCGTACCGGCGCACCACCTCGTCGGGGTGTGCGAGGGCCTCCCGCAGGTGGGCGGTCGCCTCGTCGCCGGGCATCTCGGCGAGGGACTGCACGGCACGCTTCCGCACCGTCGCCGCCGGTGAGCCGAGGCCCTTCGCCAGGAGTGCCGTGCCACCCGCGCCCGACTTGGCCAGCGCCCAGCGCAGGGCGCCGGCGACGTTCGGGTCCGTCTCGCCGAGTACCGCCTCGACCAGCGCCTCCACCGGCACCGGCGCCCGGTCGGCCGAGGAGAGTGCGGCGCGCTGGCGGGCGTCGGCGCTCTGCGACCCCAGCGCCTGGAGGAGCGCGACGATGTGGAGGACGCCCTCCCAGTCGGCGGGGTCCGCGGCGTCGATCCGCCGCAGCCGGGTGAGCAGTTCGGTCTCGGCGGCGATGCGCTCGCCCGTCCGGCGGACGAGGTCGTCCACGAGCGCGGAGGGCGTGAACCCGGGATCGTCGAGCGCGCGCCCGATCTCCCGCAGCGACAGCCCCAGCGACCTCAGGCTCTCGATGTGGAAGATCCGCCGGATGTCCCGAGCGGAGTACTCCCGGTAGCCGGAGCCCGTACGGCCCGAAGGCCGTACCAGACCGAGCGATTCGTAATGCCGGAGCATGCGGGAACTGACGCCGGACCTTGTCGACACCTCACCGATCAGCACGGTTCTCATCGTCCGCCCCGGGGGCTCCGGTGAGGGCCACGACGCGCTTGGCCTCCTCGATCGCGGTCTCGAATCCGGCGTCCGGGTCGCGCAACAGGGCTTCGGTGGCGAGCGCGTGGGCGCATACGCGTGGGTCGGGGGCCGTCGTCGCGGTGAGCAGAGCGGGCTCGATCGCCTCGCCGAGGGCGACCAGCGCCTGGCTGAGGCTCAGCTGTGTCCGTCGCTCACCGCGTCCGAGCTGCGTCACCAGCACCGCCGCCAGGGACGGCTGTTCGCCTTCCGGTACGAGCACGACCGCCGCCCGCCAGGCGCTTCGCGCCACCTCGTCGTCGGCGTCCGACAGCAGGGCCGGTGTGATCGCCGGCCACGCCCGCCGGTCCCCGGTCTTGGACAGCGTGTGCAGCGCCTGGCTGCGTGCCTGCGCCCGCTCGGAGCGGACTTCCCGGAGCAGCCCGGGGAGTGTCAGGTCCACCGGGTGGCGGACGAGGGCCCAGGTCAGCATGTCGCGGACGAAGAACTCGGGTTCGACCGCGCAGCGCTCGACGAGCTTGCCGACGAAGCGCGGGTCGGGCGTCGTGCCGACCGCAAGGGCGGCGCGCAGTCGTACGGTCGGACTGCTGTCCTCCAGCGCCCGGAGTGCTCGTGCCGCATCCGTGGCCGGTGGTGTCGTGGTCATCGGGACCACCTCCTCGGACAGCAGTGAAGACCTTGTCACCGTGTCAAGGTCAAGCCGCTTCGGACGCCCGGTCCCGAGCCGCCCGGACGCTCGGCGGGGGACGTCCCCGGTCCCTCGCGCCACCTCCGCCGTGCCCCTTGCGCTCACACGGCCTTTCCGGGATTCAGGATTCCGTGCGGGTCGAAGGCGGCCTTGACGCGCCGTTGAAGTGCGTGGTTCTCGGCGCCCAGCTCCTCGGCGATCCACTGGCGTTTGAGGATGCCTACCCCGTGTTCGCCGGTGAGTGTGCCGCCGAGCCGCAGGGCGAGGGCGAAGATGTCGCCCGCCGCTTCCCACGCCGCCTCGGGGAGTTCGGACAGGGCCGCGTCGACCACGACGATGGGGTGCAGGTTGCCGTCCGCCGCGTGGGCGAGGGTGAAGACGGGCACCCCGCGCCGGTCGGAGATCTCCGCGATGCCCCGTACCGCCTCGGCGAGACGGGAACGGGGGACGGCGATGTCCTCGATCAGTGGACGTCCGAGGCGTTCGAGGGAGGGCAGGGCGAGCCGGCGGGCGGCGAGGAGGGCATCGGCCCCGGCGTCGTCGGCGGCGACGGTGAGCGAGGCGGCGCGCTTCTCCAGGACGGCCACGACGCGCTCGGCCTCGGCCCGCGCCCCGGCTCCGTCGCACTGGACGACGAGCAGGGCGGCGCCCCGTACTCGCAGCGAGGTGCCCTGGGCCGCGTCGATCGCGCCGAGCACCGGGCCGTCCAGCAGTTCGGCCATCGCGGGCTCGATTCCGGCCGCCGTGATCGCGGTCGCCGCGTCGGCGGCGTCGGCGAAGGTGTCGAACCAGGCCGCCAGGGTGGCGGTGGCGACGGGTACCGGACGCAGCCGGACGGTGGCTCCGGTGATGACGGCGAGCGTGCCCTCGGATCCGGTCAGCAGAGCCGTCAGGTCGTATCCGGCGACCCCTTTCACGGTGCGCCTGCCGGTCCGTACGACGGTTCCGTCCGCGAGTACGGCTTCCAGGCCCAGCACGCTGTCCCGGGTGACCCCGTACTTGGCGCAGCGCAGTCCGCCGGCGTTGGTGGCGATGTTCCCGCCGATCGTGGAGAGGGCGGCGCTCGCCGGGTCGGGGGCGTAGCGCAGTCCGTGGGCGGCGGCGGCCCGGTCGAGGTCGGCGGTGACGACGCCCGGTTCCACGACGGCGAGTTGGTCGTCCGGGGAGAGTTCGACGATCCGGTTCATCCGGGACAGGTCGAGTACCAGGCTGCCCTCGCCGGCCGTCGCTCCTCCGGAGAGCCCGGTACCCGCTCCGCGCGGCACGACCGGGACCCGCAGGACGTCCGCGTGGCGCAGCACGGTGGCCACGTCGTCGGTGCGCAGGGCGTGCACGACGGCGAGCGGTTCGCCGCCGGCGGGGGCGCCCGAGCGGTCCGTGGCGTACGGGGCGGTGCGGAGCGGGTCGGTGGTGAGCCGGTCGGGGGGCAGGTCCCGGGCGAGCAGGCCGAGTAACCGGGCTCCCGCCGAAGCCTGTTCGACGGACTGGGCGGCCGTGTTCACGGTCCGGCCGTGGTGTGCGACATGCGGCCAGGATGGCGGAACCCGCCGCGTACGTTCAACAAGGAGGAACGATCACAAGTGATCGTGAACGCTTATTGGTTGATGCTAACGTGCGCACATGGGACCAGTGTTCGACATTGTCGCTCTGCGCAGTCTCGTCGCCGTCGCGGACCGGGGCGGATTCCACCGGGCGGCGGAGGCCCTGACCCTCAGCCAGTCGGCGGTGAGTCAGCATGTCCGCCGCCTGGAGCGGGCGTTGGGCAGGCCTGTGGTCGAACGCGCGGGCCGGGCGACCCGGTTCACCGACGCCGGCAATCTCCTCCTCGAGGAGGCGCGCCGGATACTCGGCGTGCACGACGAGGCCGCCCGCAGGCTGCTCGGCTCCGAGCCCGCCACCATCGTCATCGGTTCCACCGAGCACGGGGCCGACCAGATCCTCCCCAGGATCACCGAGGCGGTGCACGGGACGCTCCCGCACTGCCGGGTCCGGTTCCGCATCGATCGCTCCGCCCGGCTGGTGGAGGCCGTCGACCGCAGGTCGGTGGACCTGGCGGTGTACGTGACCGAGGCGGCGTCCACCGAGGGCATGCAGGTCGGCGGCATGCCCCTGACCTGGTACGCCGCGCCGGGCTGGACGCCGCCACCGGCCCCGGCACCCCTCCCCCTGGTGGCGGTCGCGGCACCGTGCGCGATCCGCCGCAGGGCGCTCGACGTACTGTCCACGCACGGCGTCGCCGCCTCGGTCGTCTGCGACGCCGGCTATCTGGCCGGGGTGCTGGACGCCGCACGCGCCGGGCTCGGGGTGGCCCTGCTGGCGACAGCGGGCCGGGCCCCGGAGGGCCTGGCCGAGTACACGGGCCTCCCGCAGGCCCCCGCGATCCGGATGAGCGCGCACGCCCGGCCGGGCGCGGACCCCGCGATGGTCATGCACGCGGTGGAGGCCGTCCGGTCGCTGCTGGTCGGGCTGGAGCGGCCCGGCGCGGGCACGCCGGAGCCACCGCACCCGGCCCCGGAGACCGTCGTCGCCGGCTCGGGACCACCGGTCACAGCGGCCCGGTGAGCCGTATCGGCCCCTGATCAATCCGGCTCTGCGCGATGTCTTGACGTGACCCCGACAGGATGGCTTCATGGGAGCGCTCCCATTTGTGGGAGCGCTCCCATATCGCCCGATGCTCGACGCGTCCACCCTCTGGAGCCGCAGTGAGAACAGCGAGAAGCACGGCACGCACCCACCCCACCACCCTCCTCAGGAGAGCGCTGACCGCCCTCCTCGGGATCATCCTCGTCGGCGCCCTGGCCCCGGCGACGGCCCTGGCGCAGACCCGGTCGGCGGAGGCCGCCACCGGGCTCCACATCAGCAACGGGCGCCTCCTGGAAGGCAACGGCAACGACTTCGTGATGCGCGGGGTCAACCACGCGCACACCTGGTACCCGGGCGAGACCCAGTCGTTGGCGGACATCAAGGCGACCGGCGCCAACACGGTCCGCGTCGTGCTCTCCGACGGTTACCGGTGGACGAAGAACAGCCCCACCGAGGTCGCCGGGATCGTCGCCCAGTGCAAGGCCAACCGGCTCATCTGCGTACTGGAGGTGCACGACACCACCGGTTACGGCGAGGACTCCGCGGCGGGCACCCTCGACCACGCGGCCGACTACTGGATCAGCCTGAAGGACGTGCTGGCCGGTGAAGAGAGCTACATCATCATCAACATCGGCAACGAGCCCTGGGGCAACACCAACCCCGCCGGGTGGACCGCGCCGACCATCAGCGCCGTCCAGAAGCTGAGGAACGCCGGCTTCCAGCACACGATCATGGTGGACGCCCCCAACTGGGGCCAGGACTGGCAGGGCGTCATGCGCGCCAACGCCCAGTCGGTGTACAACGCCGACACCACCGGCAACCTGATCTTCTCGATCCACATGTACAGCGTCTACAACACCGCACAGGCCGTCACCGACTACCTGCACGCCTTCGTGGACGCCGGACTGCCCATCCTCATCGGTGAGTTCGGAGGACCGGCGGACCAGTACGGCGACCCGGACGAGGACACCATGATGGCCACCGCCCAGCAGCTGAAGCTCGGTTACCTGGCCTGGTCCTGGAGCGGCAACACGGACCCGATCCTGGACCTGGTCATCGACTTCGACCCGACCCGGCTCAGCTCCTGGGGCGAGCGCATCTTCCACGGCGTCAACGGCATCGCGCAGACGTCGAAGGAGGCGACCGTCTTCGGCGGGGCGACGGCCGACACCCAGGCCCCGACCACTCCCGGCACCCCGACCGCCTCGGCCGTGACGTCCTCATCCGCCACCCTCGGCTGGGCCGCCTCGACGGACAACGTCGGCGTGAAGAGCTACGACATCGTGCGCGTCAGCGGCACCACGGAGACGGCGGTAGCCTCCTCCACCACGACCAGTGTGACGGTCAACTCCCTTACCGCCGGAACCGCTTACTCCTTCGCGGTGTACGCGCGCGACGCGGCCGGAAACCGTTCGGCCCGCTCGGCCGCGGTGAGCCTCACCACCGCCACCGGCGGCGGCTCCTCCGGGGCCGCGTGCTCCGTCGCGTACCGCGTGGTCGGCGACTGGCAGAGCGGATTCCAGGGCGAGATCACCCTCCGCAACACCGGAACGGCCGCCATCAACGCCTGGAAGCTCGGCTTCTCCTTCGCCAACGGCCAGACCGTCAGCAGCATGTGGGGCGGAACGGCCACCCAGAGCGGAAGCGCGGTGAGCGTGGCCCCGGCCTCGTACACCTCCGCCATCGCCGCCGGGTCCTCGGTCACCCTCGGCTTCCTCGGCACCCGCGGTGCCACGAACGCCGCACCGACCGCCTTCGACCTCAGCGGCACGGCCTGCACCGTCGTCTGACCGGTCCGGAGCGGCCGGGCCGGACCGGCCGCTCGGTCCGACCGGTCCGACCCGATGCCCGGCAGGGGTGCCCGCCCCTGCCGGGCATCGGCATGTGCGGGAGTCCCCCGCCCGTCCACGATGTGGACCGCCCATTGCCCCCGGCGGTGCGGACTGTCAGGGTCCATGACCATGACAACCCTCGGGGAACTCGGGTACACGCCCGCCCTGCTCGTGGCCCGTCGCCACGTGGACCAGTGCAGGCAGTCCAGCGCGCTCTGTCGCTGACCCCACCGGTCCGGCCGCGGCGGGACCTTCCGCCGTCCCGCGGCGCGACCCCCGCCCCAGGGCTCTCCTCCCCGTCGGCCCGCCGCGCAGCGGCTCCCGGCCCGTCGGCCCCCTGGAAGTGACGACCACCGCACCGCTCCGTCGCATCCGGCTCCGCGGGCCGACGGGCGCCGCTTCCCTGGACAACTGACCCCCGGTCACCCCTCCGGTCACCCTCCGCCGGCCACCCGCGGATGCCGGCTGTCCTCAGCCGCCCTCCGCCGGAGCCGGCCGCCCCCTGCCGTCCTCTCCCGAATGGACTCCCCCGTGCCCCGTCCGTCCCTGTTCCCCCGTGCCGCCGTGCTGGGTGCCGCCGGCCTCTTCACCCTGGCGGCCGCGTTCCCGGCCCAGGCCGCGACGGCATCCGGCCCGTTGCCGCCGCACAACCCGTACAGCGGCCCCCAGGGCACCGCGACCATGCACGGCGACACCGGCTCGTCCGACGCCACTCCGCTCCCGGGTCCGGGTGCCGGTTCGCTGACCTCGAAGCGGGTCGCCCTCCAGTCCGCCTGCCCCACGATCCTGGTCGGGTCGGACGGCTACCCGGTCGCCCTGTGCACGCCGATCTTCGGCCAGGTGCCCACCGTGCACCTGCTCGACCCCGCTTCCGGCGAGTCGCTGACGACGCTCACCATCGCCAAGGGCTCACTGCTGGGCGGGGTGTACGCCTACCTCGACGACCAGGACCGGCTCGTCGCGGTCGACGGCAACCGCACCCTGCTCCGCATCGGCCACCGCCGTAACGCTTCGGGCAACTGGGAGCTCTACGTGGCGAGTTCACTCTCGCTGGCCGGGGCCGTCCCGGCGGGCGACGCCGTCACCGGGGTCTCGCCGGACTGGAAGGGCCGGGTCTGGTTCGCCACCGGCGGCGGTGTGGTCGGTACTGCGGACGACCGCACCGGCACCGTCCGCTCGCTGGCCCTGCCCGCCGGGGAGCGCGTCGACAACTCGATCTCGACGGCGCCGGAGGGCACATCGGTCGCCACCAGCCACGCCACGTACCTGCTGAACGCCGCCGCGGACGGCACGCCCACCATCACCTGGCGGCAGCCCTACGATCGCGGGCCGGCCCGCAAGCCCGGCCAGCTGAGCTGGGGCACCGGTTCGACCCCGACGTTCTTCGGCCCGAACACCGGCACCGACTACGTCACCATCGTGGACAACGCCTCGCCCACCGAGAACCTCCTCGTGTACCGGACCGACAGCGGCGCCCAGGTCTGCTCGGTCCCGGTGCTCAAGTCCGGCAGTGGCAGCGAGAACTCCCCCGTGGCGGTGGGCAATTCGGTCTTCGTCGCCAGCACCTACGGCTACCCCTACCCGGCGCTGCCGGAGAACGCCGGCACCAGCGTCCCCGCCTCCGCCGACTTCACCGGCGGCTTCAGCCGGGTCGACGTGCGGGCGGACGGTTCCGGCTGCGACCTGAAGTGGGACACCGGCATCCGCTCCTCGGCCGTGCCCCGGCTCTCCACGGCCGACGGTCTGCTCCACACCATCGTCCGCAGCCCGCTCATCCCCGGCACCAACAGCACGTCCATCCTGGACAACTTCGCCTACGCGGAGATCGACCCGGCGACCGGCAGGACGGTCCGCACCAAGTCCGTCGGCACCGGTTCGCTCTTCGACTCCCTCCAGATGGTGGGCTCGATCGCCCCGGGCGGTGTGGTCTACCAGGGGACCGTCACCGGCGTGGTCCGCATCACCAACGGCTGACCGGCCGGAGGGCCGGGAAGCGGCGCCCGCCCGCTCCCCGGCCCTCCGCCGTGTGTCACGACGCCGCCGGCACCCCCCGGGGAGCGGGCAGGAACCCCGTTCCCCGGAAGTACGTCAGGTAGCGGGCCAGGACCTCGTCGGTGAGCGGCGGCAGCCGGACACCCAGCGCGGCCACCGCCTCGGCGGTGCGGCCCGAGTCGAAGCGGCGGTGGTCCGTCGCCCCGCCCCCGGACCGCTCCCCGTCGCCGAGGAACAGCTGGGCCGCGTTGTCCGGCTGGGCCGCGACGCGGGCCTCCCACTGCTCGACGGGGAGGGTGCGCACCTCGTGGCCGAGGCGGGCGGCCGCCTCGAAGACCCGGTCCAGGCCGGGCGCGTCCGGGTTGGTGTGGTGGTACGTCCCGTCGGCCGGCCCCTTCGCCAGGACGAGCGCCACCACCGCCGCGCTGACGTGGTCCACGGGCACCCAGTCGGTCGAGCCGTGCGGCAGGTCCGGTACCGCCTCCGCCTGCAGGCACCCCTTGATCAGCTGCCAGAGCAGGTCCCGGTCCTGGCAGGCGCCGGTCGCGGTGTCGCCGCTGATGCGGCCCGGGCGGTGGACGGTCACCGGCAGTCCGCGTTCCCGGGCGATGCCGACGAGCCCCTCGGCGACCCATTTGCTCCGCGCGTAGCCGTCCGGCAGTGCGGCGGCCGGGCCGGTCGGGCTCGTCTCCGTGAGGGTGACGGGGGCGGGGCCGGCGGCGGGGGCGTGGACGCCGGTGGTCGAGACGTAGTGCATCCCGGGTGAGGCGGAGTCGGCGAGCAGGCGCAGCAGTTCCTCGGTTCCGGCGACGTTGGCGGCGCGCAGTTCTCCGTACGGGGCGGCGAAGTTGACGTGCGCGCCGTTGTGCAGGACGGGGCCGAGGCGGCGTACCAGCGCCGTACGGTCCTCGGGCGACAGGCCGAGCCCGGGGGCGGCGAGGTCACCGGGGACGGGGTTGATCAGCTCGGCGTACCGGGGGTGCCAGAGCCCGTAGCGCTCCAGGTTGGTGCGCAGCCGGTCGGCGGCGCGGGGTGCGTCCTCGGCCCGCACCAGGCAGTCGACCGGGCCGCCGGTGGTTTCGATGAGGTCGCGCAGGAGGAAGGCGCCGAGGAACCCGGAGGCGCCGGTCAGCAGCGGGCGGACGGACGGCCGCGCGGGGCGGCGGGCGGGGGCGGGTACCGGGGCGTACCGGCCGGCGCCGGTGATGTCCCGGGCGAGGCGGACCTCGGCGGCGAGGTCCGCCTCCTCGGAGGTGTCCGGCGGGCCCTGTTCTCCGGCCGCGCTCCCCAGGAGGCGATCCACCCCTTCTACCGTGGGTGCCGCGAAGAGGGCGCGCAGGGAGGGACGCCGGCCGCACCGTTCCTCGATCCGCTGGGCGAGGGTCACCGCGAGCAGCGAGTGGCCGCCCAGGGCGAAGAAGTCGTCGCTGACGCCGACCTCGTCCACGCCGAGGGTCTCCGCGAACGCCTGGCACAGGGCCCTCTCGCGGTCCGTGCGCGGGGCGCGGCCGCCGGCCGGCGCGGCCCGGTCGGGCGCGGGCAGGGCCCGCCGGTCGGTCTTGCCGTTGGGGGTCAGCGGCAGCGCGTCGAGGCGTACGAAGGCGGCGGGGACCATGTGGGCGGGCAGGGCGGCGGCGAGGTGGGCGCGCAGTTCGGACGCGTCAGGTCCGGCCGCGCCCTCGGCCGGGACGGTGTACGCGACGAGGCGCCGGTCGCCGGGCCGGTCCTCGCGGACGACGGCGCAGGCCGCCGCCACGCCGGGCAGGGCGGTGAGCGCGGCCTCGATCTCACCGGGTTCGATGCGGAAGCCGCGCAGCTTGACCTGGTCGTCCACACGGGAGACGTAGACGAGTTCACCGTGCCCGCCACCCGGTCCGCCGCCGGTGGTCCAGCGGACCAGGTCGCCGGTGCGGTACATCCGGCCACCCGCGGGGTCGGCCGGGTCGGCCACGAAGCGGGTCGCGGTGAGGCCGGGCCGAGCGTGGTAGCCGCGGGCGACTCCCGCCCCGGAGACGTACAGCTCGCCGACGACGCCGGGCGGCACGGGGGCCAGCCGGTCGTCCAGGACGTGGATCCGGGTGCCGTCGACGGGGATGCCGATGGGCACCGTGCGGTCGGGGGCGAGCGGTCCGTCGGAGTGCTGGGCGGCGCTCATGGTGGCGCAGACGGTGGTCTCGGTGGGGCCGTAGGCGTTGACGAGGAAGCGACCGGCCGCCCAGTCGCGCACCAGGGCCGGGGTGCACGCCTCGCCCGCGAGCACCAGGGTGGTTCCGGTGGGCAGCGAGCCGGCCGGCATCACCGCGAGCGCGGCGGGCGGCAGCGTGAGATGGGTGGCGCCGCGTTCGCGGACGGTGGCGGCGAGGGCGGGACCGGGCAGCAGGGCGTCGCGTTCGTCGATCTCCAGGCAGGCCCCGGAGAGCAGTGCCATGCAGAGTTCCCAGAACGCCGCGTCGAAGCTGACGGACGCCATGTGCAGCACCCGGCTGTCCGGGGTGACGCGCAGCCGTTCCCGCTGGGCCCGGGCCATGGCGCCGGCGCCCCGGTGGGTGACGACGACGCCCTTGGGCCGGCCGGTGGAGCCGGAGGTGTAGATGACGTACGCGGGGTGCTCCGGGAGCGGGCGGCGGGGCGGGGCGGCACCGTCGCCGGGTTCGCCGGGATCCGTGGCGTACAGGTGGGGCACCGGGTTCGCGGGGAGCCTCCGACGGAGGTCGGGGGTGGTCAGGAGCAGGCGCGGGCGGGAGTCTTCGAGCATGTAGGAGAGGCGGTCGGCCGGGTAGTCGGGGTCGAGCGGTACGTACGCCGCCCCCGCCTTGAGGACGCCGAGGAGGCCGACGAGGAGGTCGTGGGTGCGGGGCAGTGCGACCGCCACCCGGTCCTCGGGGCCGATGCCGAGGGCGGTGAGCCGGTGGGCGAGGGCGTCGGCGCGGGCGTCGAGGGCGGCGTACGTGAGGGTGGTACGGGCGTCACGGACGGCGGGCGCGTCCGGGGTGCGCCGGGCCCACTCCTCGTAGAGCGCGGGGACGGTGGAGCCGGGCAGGTCGTCCGCGGGGCCGGTGCCCCAGGCGGTGAGGCGGGTGCGCTCCGGGGCGGTGAGCAACTCGTACGTGCTCATCGGGCGGTCCGGGTCGGCGGTGACGGCGTCGAGCAGCAGGACGAGCCGTCCGGTGAGGCCGCGCACGGTCGCCGCGTCGAAGAGTTCCGTCGCGTAGTCGACGGTGGCCCGCATGCCGTCGGGTGTCCCGTCGGCGTCGTGGGTCTCGGTGAAGGTGAAGGAGAGGTCGAACTTGCTCACGGCCGTGTCGACGGCCATGGGGGTGACGGTGAGGCCGGGCAGGTCGACAGGGGCGGCGGGGGTGTGGTTCTGGAGGACGAGCATGGTCTGGAAGAGGGGGTGGTGGTTCTGCGAGCGGGCGGGGTTGAGGAGTTCGACCAGACGCTCGAAGGGGACGTCCTGGTGCGCGTAGGCGGAGAGGTCGAACTCCTTGACCCTGTGGAGGAGTTCGAGGAACGTCGGGTCGCCGGAGAGGTCCGTGCGCAGTACGAGGGTGTTGACGAAGAAGCCGACCAGGTCGGTGGCCGCCTCGTCGGTGCGGCCGGCGACGGCCGTACCGAGCGGTACGTCGTCCCCGGCGCCGTGACGGGACAGCGCGAGCGAGAGAGCCGCCTGGAGCACCATGAAGGCGGTGCTGCCGGTGGCGCGGGCGAGTTCGGTGACCCGCCGGGCGGTGGCGGGGGCGAGGGCGAAGGCGTGGGTGGCGCCGGAGTGCCGGGCGACGGCGGGGCGCGGACGGTCCCAGGGCAGCTCGACGACCTCCGGAAGACCCTTCAACGCCTGTTCCCAGTGCTTGAGCTGACGGCCCAGCACATTTTCGGCGCCGCCACTTCCGTCGCCGCCGCTCTCGTCGCCGTTGCCGCTCCCGCACCCGTCGCTCTCGTCGCCGAGCAGGCGGCGCTGCCAGAGGGCGTGGTCCGCGTAGTCCACGCGGAGCTCCGTCCAGGCGGGGGCCTCGGCGCGCAGGCGTGCCCGGTAGGCGGCTGAGAGGTCGCGGGCGAAGGGCGCCAGGGAGGAACCGTCGGCCGCGATGTGGTGGATCACCAGGGCCAGGACGTGGGCTTCGTCGGCGATTCGCAGCAGGGTGGCCCGGATAGGGAGACGGTGTTCGATGTCGATCGGTTCGGTCGCGCACGCGCGGACGCGGTCGGCGAGCTTCTCCTCGTCGACGGCCTCCACGACGAGCGGGAGCCGCAGGTCACCGGGGTCGGTGATGTGCTGGCAGGGGCCGCCGTCACGTTCCGGGAAGACGGTGCGCAGGGAGGCGTGCCGGGTGACGACGTCGCGCAGCGCGTGGCGCAGGGCTTCGGTGTCGAGCGGCCCGTCGAGGCGTACGGCGAAGGGGATGTTGTACGTGGCGGACGGGCCTTCGAGCCGGTGGAGGAACCACAGGCGCTGCTGGGCGTAGGAGAGGGGGAGCGTCGCGGGACGCTCCTGCGGGACGAGGGCCGGGCGCGCGGGGCGGGCGGCGTGCTCCAGGGCGGTGGCGAGCGTGGCGACGGTGGGGTTCTCGAAGAGGGTGCGGATGTCCGCCTCGGTCTCCAGCGCGGTGCGGACCCGGCCGACGAGCCGGGTGGCGAGCAGCGAATGGCCGCCCAGCGAGAAGAAGTTGTCGTCGGCGGCGACGCGGTCCACGCCCAGCACGTCGGCGAAGAGCCCGGCGAGGATCTCCTCGTGGGCGCCGTGCGGCGGCCGTCCGGCCGGTGCGGTGGGCCGGGCGGGCGCGGGCAGGGCCTGCCGGTCGAGTTTGCCGTTGGGGGTGAGCGGAAGCGCGTCGAGGGCCTGGATGGCGGCCGGCACCATGAAGGCGGGCAGCCGGCGGCCGACGTGCGCGGCCAGCAGGCCGGGGTCCGGGGTGCGGCCGGGGGCGGGAACGACGTAGGCGGTGAGGGTGCGGTCGCCGGGCAGGTCCTCGCGGACCAGGACGCAGGCGGCGCGTACGGACGGATCGGCGCGGAGCACCGCCTCGATCTCGCCGGGTTCGATGCGGTGGCCGCGCAGCTTGATCTGCTGGTCCGCCCGCGCCAGGTGGTGCACGGCACCGTACTGGTCGCGGCGTACGAGGTCGCCGGTGCGGTACATACGGGCTCCGTCCCCGGCGAAGGGGTCGGCGACGAACCGGGTGGCGGTGAGGCCGGGGCGGCCGAGGTAGCCGCGTGCAACGCCTGGTCCCGAGAGGTACAACTCCCCTTCGGCGCCCAGCGGTACGGGGCGAAGGGCCGGGTCCAGGACGTGGGCGCGCATACCGTCGAGCGGCCGGCCGATGGGGGGCGCCCCGTCGGGTGCGTCGCCGGGCCGGACGTGGTGCCGGGTGGCGAAGGTGGTGGTCTCGGTCGGCCCGTAGATGTTGAGCACGGTGGTGCCGGGGTGGGCGGCGGCCAGCCGCTGGAAGACGCCGGGTGCGGCGGCCTCGCCGCCGGCGGCGACCAGCCGCAGCAGGCCGAGGGCACCGGGGTCGGTCTCTGCGACGACGTTGAACAGCGCGGTCGTCAGGAACGCCGCCGTCACGCCGTGGCGGGCCACCAGGTCACGGATCACGGCGGGCTGGAGGGCTCCGTCGGGGGCGAGGACGACGCGGCCCCCGGTGAGGAGGGGCACCCAGATCTCGAACGTGGAGGCGTCGAAGGCGTATGCCGAGTGCATGAGGACGGCGTCGGTGGCGCCGTCGCGCCAGGTCCCATCGGCGGCGAGGGCGGTGATGTCGGCGTGCGTGACACCGACGGCCTTGGGCAGTCCGGTGGAGCCGGAGGTGAACATCACGTAGGCGAGGCGGGCTCCGCCGCCGCGGGAGAGGAGCGCGTCGGAGGGGAGCGTGCCGGGGGCGTCCGGGCCCCCGCGCACCGTCCGCCCGGCCGGGTCCACGGTCACCATCGCCGTGCCGGGAGGGAGCCCGCGTACCCAGGGGTGCGTGCGGGTGGTCCTGTCGACGACGAGGACGCCGAGGCCGGCCACCTCCGCGACGCGGGCGAGGCGTTCGGCGGGCCAGCGCGGGTCGAGGGGTACGTAGGCGGCGCCCGCGCGCAGGGTCGCGAGGGAGGCGGTGACCTGGGCGGTCGAGCGGCCCACGAGGATGCCGACGCCCCTCTCCCTGCCGGCTCCGAGTCCGGTGAGCGCCCCGGCCAGTCCGTCGGACAGGCGGAGGAGTTCGCCGTACGTGAGCTCCTCGCCGGCGCCGGTGACGGCGACCTTGTCCGGCTGCCGGGCGGCGACGCGCGCCACGGCCTCCGGGACGCTCGTCCCCGTCGCGCCGGGCGGGAGTCCGGCGCCCCGCCCCTGCGCCAGCAGGGTCTCCCGCTCGCCGTCCAGGAGGACGGGCACGGCGTCGGCGCGCAGGTCGAGCCCGTGGGCCATCACGGTCAGCAGCCGGCGCATGCGGGCGGCGGTGCGGGCCACCTCGTCGTGACCGAGGACGGCGGCGCGGTGGCCGAAGGTGATGCGCAGGGTGTCGCCCGGGGCGATGGTGAGGGTGAGCGGGTAGTGGGCGGCGTCCGTGCCGCTGAAGCCGGTCACGGCGAGGCCGGACAGCCCCCGCTGGGCGGTGCGCAGGGCATCCGCGTCCAGCGGATAGTTCTCGAACACCGTGAGGGTGTCGAAGAGTTCGTCCAGGCCGGTGATCTCGCGGATCTCGGTAAGCCCCACGAACTGGGCCCCGAGGAGCCGCCCTTGGTCCTCCTGGAGGCGGGTCAGGAGGGTGGCCAGGGTGTCGTCGGCCGCCGGCCGCAGCCGTACCGGCACGGTGTTGATGAACAGTCCGACCATCGACTCCACGCCGGGGATCTCCGGCGGACGGCCCGAGACGGTGGTGCCGAACACGATGTCGGCGCGGCCGGTGAGCCGGGTGAGCAGCAGCCCCCAGGCGCCCTGGACCAGGGTGTTGAGGGTGAGCCGGTGGGCGCGGGCCGTCTCGCGCAGCCGGGTGGTGGTGGCCTCGTCCAGGTCGAGGACGAGCGTTTCGGGCAGTTCGGCGGAGGACGGCTCGTCGGAGAGCTGGTCGGCGGAGGGCTGCTCGGCGGAGGACTGGTCGGCGGAGGACTGGTCGGCGGTGGCGGGTCCGCCGCGACCGCCGGGACGGCCGCGTCCGGCGAGCAGGGTCGGCGCCTCGATCCCGGCCAGCGCGGTGCGCCAGGCGTCGAGGGCCTCGGCGCGGTCCTGCTGGGCCAGCCATGCGAGGTAGGTGCGGTACGGGGCGACCCGGGGCAGCGCGGAGTCGTCGCCCCCGGTCGCGTACAGCTCGAACAACTCCCTTACCAGCAGCGGCATCGACCAGCCGTCGAGCAGGATGTGATGAGCCGTCATGACGAGCCGGTGGCGGCTCGGGGCGGTGCGCAGCAGGGTGAAGCGCATCAGGGGCGGGGTGGCGAGGTCGAAGCGCCGGGTTCGGTCGGCGGCGAGGAACGCGGTGAGGCGCGCCTCGGTCGCCGCCGGGCCGTCGGGTCCGGTCAGGTCCACCTCCTCCAGTGGTACCGGCACCCGGGCGGCGACGGCCTGCACGGGCTCGGGCAGGTCCTCGTGGAGGAAGCCGACCCGGAGATTGGCGTGCCGCCGCAGCAGGCCGCCGACGGCGGCGCGCAGCGCGGAGGTGTCGGGGGTGCCTTCGAGGTCGAAGACGAACTGCGCGGTGTAGACGTCCACGGCGTGGGAGTCGTACAGCGCGTGGAAGAGCATGCCTGCCTGCAACGGCGTCAGCGGCAGTACGTCCTCCAGCTGGAACCCGTTCACTTGCGTCCACCCCACTTGTTCTGCAGTCGGTCGATCTGGGCCTGGTCCAGGGAGACCAGGGGAAGGTCGGAAGGTGTCCAGCCGCCCGCGTCGGGCCGCTCGGCGTGTTCGGCGAGCGCGCCGAGGGCGCGGGTGAACGCGTCGGACAGGGCATCCACGCCGTCCTCGGTGAGGAGGTCGGCGGGCCAGGTCCAGCGGGTCACCAGGGTCGGGCCGTCCGGGCCGTCCTCGGTGTGCGCGTTGATGTCGAGCACGTGGTGGACGGGCATCGCGGGGTCCTGGGCCCGGGGCCCGCCCCCGTCGAGCAGCACCTCCCAGTCGGCGGCTCCGGCCGGGCCGGGCGAAACCGCGTACCTGCCCAGGTAGTTGAAGCCGATCTGGGGATCGGGCGCGGCGGCGAGCCGGGGGCCGGTGGTCGCGTTGAGCCGGCGGAGCATGCCGTAGCCGACTCCGTGGTCGGGGACGGTGCGCAACTGCTCCTTGACGCGTTTGAGGGCGCGTTCGGCGAGGGCGGCGTCGAAGCGCCCGGGGGCGCGCGGGTCGAGGGGGCCCGGATCGAGGCGGACCGGGTAGAGGCTGGTGAACCAGCCGACGGTACGGGACAGGTCGAGGCGCTCGTCGATCTGCTCCCGGCCGTGGCCCTCCAGGTCGACCAGGACGCCCGTTCCTTCCGGGCCGGCAGCGCCGGAGGCGCGTTCGGCGCGCCATGCGTTCACGGCGAGGGCCAGTCCGGTGAGCAGCACGTCGTCCACTCCGGCGTGGAAGGCGGCGGGGACGGCGGTGAGGAGCGGCTCGGTGCGGGCGGCGGGCAGCCGGGTGACGAGGGTGCGCGTGCGGCCCGCGGTGTCCCGGGCGGGGTCGAGCGGGCGGTGCCCCAGCTGCGGATCGGGGGTGCTCGACATGGCTTCCCAGAGCGCGAGTTCGGCCTCGCGTGCGGGGTCGTGCGCCTGGGCGGCGAGGAGGTGCGCCCAGTGCCGGTAGGAGGTGGTGGCGGGGAGCTCCGCCCCCGGCTCTCCGGAGCTGCCGGGGCCTCCGGGCCCTCCGGAGCTGCCGGGGCCTCCGGTGACGGCCCGCCAGGCGGTGGCCAGGTCGGCGGCGAGGATGCGCCAGGAGACGGCGTCGACGGCCAGGTGGTGGACGACGAGGAGCAGCCGTCCCCGCGCACCGGGTCCGGCGTCGCACCAGACGGCCTCCACGACGTTGCCGTCCGCGGGGCTGAGCCGTCCGCGGGCCTCCTCGCCCGCCTCGGTGACGGCGGATCGTACGGCGTCGGCGCCGAGGCCGGCGATGTCGATCCGGGTGAACCGGTCGCGGGCGGGGACGGAGCCCGCGGGGAGCGCTTCGAGGACGGGCTCTCCTCCGGCTGGGCGGCCGACCTGGAGGCGGAGCATGTCGTGGTGGTCGATGAGGAGTTGGAGGGCGGCGGTCAGCGTGTCGGTACCGGCTCCCCGCGGTGTGCGCAGGACCCCGGACTGGTTGTAGCCGTCCGTCGTTCCGGGGCGCTCCAGGAACCAGGCGACGATGGGGGTCGCCGGCATCGTGCCGGTCCCCCGCTCGGTGGGCGCGTGGGTGTCCCGGCCGGATGCGGCGCCCCGGTCGAGCGCGGTGGACGCCGCGGCGATGGCCTCGGGGGTGCGGTGGACGAAGACGTCCCGGGGGGTGACCCTCAGGCCGGCCTCGCGGACCCGGCTGACGAGCTGGATGGAGAGGATGCTGTCGCCGCCGAGGGCGAAGAAGTCGTCGTCGGTGCGCACGGCCGGTGCGTGCAGGACGGAGGCGAACACCTCGCAGAGCACCTGTTCCTCCGCGGTGCGCGGCCGGCCGCCCGGGCGTTCGGCCGCGGGCCGGGCGGGGGCGGGCAGGGCGCGCCGGTCGGTCTTGCCGTTGGGCAGCAGCGGCAGCGCGTCCAGGGGCACGAAGACGGCGGGCACCATGTACGGCGGCAGCGACTCGGCGAGGCGGGCGCGGAGTTCGCGCTCCGCCGGGGCCGGGGAGCCGCCGCGCGGGCCGGGGACGGTGTAGGCGACCAGCCGGCGCTCGCCGGGCCGGTCCTCGCGGACGAGGACGCAGGCGGTGGCGACGCCGTCGAGCGCGGTGAGGGCGGCCTCGATCTCTCCCGGTTCGATGCGGAATCCGTTGACCTTGACCTGGTCGTCGGCGCGCCCGACGTGGGTGAGCAGACCGTCGGCGTCCCGCCGGACGAGGTCGCCGGTGCGGTACATCCGGCTTCCGGCGGGGCCGTAGGGGTCGGCGACGAACCGTGCGGCGGTCAGGCCGGGGAGTCCCAGGTAGCCGCGGGCGAGTCCGTCGCCCGCGAGGTGGAGCTCCCCGGTGACGCCGGTGGGTACCGGTCGCAGACCGGCGTCGAGCACGTAGGCGCGGGTGTTGTCGACCGGGTGGCCGAGCGGCACGCTCCCCTCCCCCTCCGGTCCGTCCGCCCCGGCAGGCGTGTGGTGGTGGGCGGTGGCGTCGATGGTGGCCTCGGTGGGCCCGTACAGGTTGTGCACCTCCGCCCGCCACTCCCGCCCGACGCGTTCCGCCAGGGCCCGGGGCAGCGGTTCGCCGCCGCACAGGACGGCCCGCAGTGATTCGGGCGCCGCGTCCGGGCCGGTCTCGGCGAGGACGACGGAGAGGTGCGAGGGCACGAACTGGGCGAGGGTCACGCCCTCGTCACGCATCCGGGACAGCAGCCCGGCGGGGTCGTGGTTGAGGGCGGGCGGCACGGGGCAGGTGGAGCCGCCGTGCAGGAGCGGCAGCCAGGTCTCCCAGACCGAGGCGTCGAAGCTCGGCGAGGTGCGGGCGAGGACCCGGTCGTCGGCACCGAGACCGAGGTGGTCCGCCATCCACGCCATGTGGTTGGTGAGCGAGGCGTGGGTGACGACCACGCCCTTGGGGCGGCCGGTGGAGCCCGAGGTGTAGATGACGTACGCGGCGTCGCGCGGGTCGGGCCCGGCACCGGCCGGTGCGGGGCGCCCGGTGGACCAGGCGGCCCGGTCGTCGAGTGCGAGCCGGGGCAGGGTGGGGCCGGGGCGTCCGGCGCGGTCGCCGCGTCCCGCGCGGTCGCCACGGGTGTCTTCGGTGTCGTGCGATTCGTGGTCGTGCGATTCGTGGGTGAGAAGCAGCGCGGGGCGGGCGTCGTCCAGCATGTGGGCGATCCGCGCGTCGGGGTACTCCAGGTCGACGGGCAGATAGGCGGCCCCGGCCTTGGTGACCGCCAGCATCGCGAGGACCTGGTCGGCGGTGCCTTCCAGCGCCAGCGCGACCAGATCGCCGCGGCCGATGCCCCGGTCGCTCAGGTGGTGGGCCAAGTCGTCCGACAGCAGGTCGAGTTCGGCGAAGGTCATCCCTGCGCCGCCGTCGCGCACGGCGATCGCCCCGGGGGTGCGGGAGGCCTGCGCGCGGAACGCCTCGGGGGCGGTACGGGCGGCCGAGAGGCGGGTGGGGCCGTGGGCGACGCAGTCCAGGCTCCGCCGCTCGTCCGGGTCCAGCACCTCGACGGTGTGGACGCGCCGGCCGGGGTGGGCGGCGAGCGTGGCGAGGAGGCGGGTCAGGCGGGCGGCCAGGGTGTGGGCGGTGGCGGGGACGAAGAGTTCGGTGGAGAACTCCAGGACGCCCCGCAGGCCGGCGGGCCGGCCGGACGCGTCGTAGGTCTCGGTGAAGGTGAAGGTCAGGTCGAACTTGCTGATGCCGGTGTGCACGGGTTGTTCCGTCACCGTCAGGCCGGGCAGGTCGATCGCGGCGTCGCCCTGGTTCTGGAGGACGAGCATGGTCTGGAAGAGCGGGTGGTGGTTCTGGGCGCGGACGGGGCTGAGGGCGTCCACCAGCCTCTCGAAGGGCAGGTCCTGGTGGGCGTAGGCGGCCAGGTCGAAGTCGCGTACGCGGTCCACCACTTCACCGAAGGTCGGGTCGCCGCTCAGGTCGGCCCGCAGCACCAGGGTGTTGACGAAGAACCCGACCAGGTCGTCGAGTGCTTCATCGGTGCGGCCGGCGACCGCGGTGCCCAGCGGGATGTCCTCACCGGCGCCGTGGCGGGAGAGGAGGACCGACAGGGCGGCCTGGAGGACCATGAAGAGGCTGCTGCTCCGGGCCCGGGCGAGGTCGGCGAGCGCCCGGTGGGTACCGGGGCCGACGGTGAAGGGGTGCGCGTCGCCGCAGTGGGCGGGTACGGCGGGTCGCGGCCGGTCGCAGGGCAGTTCCAGCAGATCGGGGGCGCCGGCCAGGGCGGTTCGCCAGAAGGCGAGTTGGCGGGCGGCCTGGCTGGAGGGGTCGTCCTCCTCGCCGAGCAGGGCGCGCTGCCAGAGGGTGTAGTCGGCGTACTGGACGGCGAGTTCGCTCCAGCCAGGGTCTTCGCCCTCGACCCGCGCCCGGTACGCGTCGCCCAGGTCGCGGGCGAGCGGGGCGAGGGACCAGCCGTCGCCGGCGATGTGGTGCACCACCAGCACCAGCACGTGGGATTCGGCAGCGATCCTCATCAGCCTTGCCCGCACGGGTAGTTCGGCACTGACGTCGAACGGCCGCGTCACCTCGGCGGTGAGCACGTCGCCGAGGCGGGCGGGGTCGGTGTCACGGGGCGTCAGGTCGAGGTCGGCGCCGGTGGCGTCGAGCACCAGCTGCCGGGCGATGCCGTCGGTCTCGGGGAAGACGGTGCGCAGGCTCTCGTGGCGCTCGACCACGTCCGCGAGGGCGCGCTCCAGGGCTCCCGTGTCGAGCGGGCCGTCCAGGCGGAGCACCAGCGGCACGTTGTACGTGGCGCTGGGGCCCTCCAGCCGGCCGAGGAACCAGAGGCGCTGCTGCGCGAAGGAGAGCGGCAGCGGGTCGGGACGTTTCCCGGTTCTCTCCAGGGGTCTTCTGGCCTGCTCGGCGCCGTCCAGTGCGGCGGCGAGGGCGGCCGGGGTGGAGTGCTCGAAGAGCGCCTTGACGGGGACCTCCACGCCGAGCACGGTACGGATGCGGGCGGCGAGGCGGGTGGCGAGCAGGGAGTGGCCGCCGAGGTCGAAGAAGTCACCTTCGGCGTCGAGTCCGTCGAGTCCGAGCACGTCGGCGAAGAGTCCGCAGAGGATCTCCGCGCGGGCGCTGCGGGCCGTACCGCCGCCGGTCCTGCGGTGCCGCTCCCCGTGGACGGGCGCGGGCAGCGCGCGCCGGTCGACCTTGCCGTTGACGGTCAGTGGCAGCGCGTCGAGCAGTACGAACGCGGAGGGCACCGCGTACGCGGGCAGGGACCGGCCGAGCGCGCGGGCGAGATCGGCGGGCGCGGGGAGCGCCCGGGCGGTGGGTACCACATAGGCGACGAGGCGCCGGTCGCCCGGGGTGTCCTCACGGACGACGGCGAAGGAGTCGGCGACCCCCTCGCAGCGGGCCAGGACGGATTCGATCTCGCCGAGTTCGATGCGGTAGCCGCGCAGCTTCACCTGGCCGTCCGCGCGGTCGACGTAGGAGATGTGCCCGTCCCGGGTCCAGCGGACGAGGTCGCCGGTGCGGTACATCCGGCTTCCGGCGGGGCCGAAGGGGTCCGCGACGAAGCGGGCTGCGGTCAGGGCGGGCTGCCCGGTGTAGCCGCGGGACACTCCGCGCCCGGCGAGGTACAGCTCGCCCACGACGCCGGGGACGACCTGGCCGAGGGAGCCGTCGAGCACGTACAGCCGCATGCCGTCCAGCGGTCGGCCGATGGGCGGCGGTCCGGCCGGGTGGCCGGCGGTCACGTGGTGGCGGGTGGCGAAGGTGGTGGTCTCGGTCGGCCCGTAGACGTGGAGGACCCGCAGGCCCGGCGTGGCGTCCGCGACGCGCTGCATGGCGTCGGGAGAGGCGAGCTCGCCTCCGGCGCACAGGAGGCGGAGCCCCCGGAAGGCTGTCGGAGCGGTCTCGGCGATCACGTTGAAGAGCGCCGTCGTCAGGAAGACCGCGGTCACGCCGTGTTCGCGGACGGCGTCGCCGAGGGCGCGGGCCTCCAGGACGCCGTCCGGTGCGACGACGACCTTGCCGCCGTGCAGCAGCGGGGCCCAGATCTCGAAGGTGGAGGCGTCGAAGACGTACGCCGAGTGCATCAGCACCGCGTCGGCGGCGCCCTCGCGCCAGGCGGAGTCGTCGGTGAGCGCGGCCACGTCGGCGTGGGTGACGCCGACCCCCTTGGGCAGGCCGGTGGAGCCGGAGGTGAACATGGTGTACGCGAGGGCGTGCGGTCCCGGTACGGCGGCCGGTCGGCCCGGCCGTTCGGGGCCGCCGCGCAGGACCCGGCCGAGCCGGTCCACGACCAGGACCGGCAGCCGGCCTGCGGTGGCGGTCACCCAGGCGGAGGCGAGAGCGGCCTCGTCGACGACGAGGACCCGCAACGACGCGACCCCGGCGGCCTGTTCGAGCCGCTCCTCGGGCCAGCGCGCGTCCATGGGGACGTAGGCGGCCGCGGCGCGGACCGCGCCGAGGGAGGCGGTCACCACGGCGGGTGACCGGGTGAGCAGCACGCCGACACCGGACTCGGGTCCGGCGCCGAGTCCGGCGAGCGCGCCGGCGAGGTCTGCGGAGAGCGTGTCGAGCGCCGCGTAGCTGAGGGTGGTGGTGCCGTCGGTGACGGCGGTGGCGTCGGGAGTACGGAGCGCCTGGGCCGCGAAGAGGGCGGGCAGAGTGGTGTCCGGTGCGGGCTCGCCGAGCGGGTGGCCGGTGCCCCAGCGGGTGACCCGGGCGTGTTCGCCGGCCGTCAGCAGGTCGTAGTCGCGGAGCGAGCGTCCGGGGTCGGCGGTGACCTGCTCCAGCAGGCGGACGAGCCGGGCGGCGAGGGTTTCGACGGTGTCCCGGTCGAAGAGGGCGGTGGCGTACTCGATCCCGGCCGAGAGGCCGCCGCCGTCGCGCTCCTCGGTGAACGCGAAGGTGAGGTCGAACTTGCTCAGCCCGTTGTGGACGATCCGGTCCTCCACGGTGAGGCCGGGGAGTTCGGGACGGACGGTCTCCTGGTTCTGGAGGACCAGCATGGTCTGGAAGAGCGGGTGGTGGTCGCGGGCCCGGACGGGGTTGAGGCTCTCCACCAGCCGTTCGAAGGGAACGTCCTGATTTCCGTACGCGGCGAGGTCGAACTCCCGCACTCGGATCAGGAGTTCCCGGAAGCTCGGGCTGCCCGACAGGTCCGTGCGCAGGACCAGCGTGTTGACGAAGAACCCGACCAGCTCCTCCAGCGCCTCGTCGGTGCGTCCGGCGACGGGGGTGCCGAGCGAGATGTCGTCGCCCGCGCCGTGCCGGTGCAGCAGGGCGGCCACCGCCGCCTGGAGCACCATGAAGAGGCTGCTTCCCGACTCTCGGGCCAGGAGCACGAGTTGCGCGTGGAGCTCGGGTGGTACGTCGAAGGCGTGGACGTCCCCGCGCAGGTCGGCGGTGACCGGGCGGGGCCGGTCCAGCGGCAGGTCGATCAGGCCGGGCAGCTCCGAGAGGGCGGTGCGCCAGTGCTCCAGCTGCCGCCCGAGCGCGCTCCCGGGTGCGGTGTCGTCGCCCAGGGCGGCGTGCTGCCAGAGGGTGTAGTCGGCGTACTGGAGCACGGGGCCCGTCGCCCACGCGGGCTCCCGGCCGGCGAGCCGTTCCCGGTACGCCTCGCCCAGGTGGCGGGCGAGCGGGGCGAGGGACCAGCCGTCGCCCGCGATGTGGTGCACCACCAGCACCAGGACATGGCGGGTGGGGGCGGCGCGCAGCAGCAGGGCGCGCAGCGGCAGGTCGGCGGTGACGTCGAACGGCAGGCGTACGACGTCGAAGACGGCCTCCTCCAGGTCGGCGGCGGCCACGTCCACGACCGGCAGCGCGGGGGTGGCCTCCTGCGTTCCGACGATCAACTGGTGGGGTGTGCCCTGATGTTCGGGGAAGAGGGTGCGGAGCGACTCGTGCCGCGCGACGACGTCCCCGAGGGCGGCGCGGAGCGCGTCCGTGTGCGGGGTGCCGTGGAGTTCGAGGACGAGCGGGATGTTGTAGGTGGAGCTGGGTCCTTCGAGCCGGTTGAGGAACCACAGCCGCCGCTGGGCGAAGGAGAGCGGCAGCGGGTCGGGCCGCCGCTCGGCCGGTACCACGGGAGGCCGGGTCCGGGCCGCCGGATCGAGGGCGCGGGCCAGGCCCGCGACGGTCGGGTGCTCGAAGAGGGTGCGTACGGCGATCTCCGCGCCCAGCACCGCGCGGACGCGGCTCACCACGCGCATGGCGAGGAGCGAGTGTCCGCCGAGGTCGAAGAAGCCGCTGTGCGGGCCGACCCGGGGCCGGTCCAGCACGTCGGCGAAGATCCCGGCGAGCAGCTCCTCCCGGAGACCGAGCCGTCCCGGTTCGGCCGGGCCGCCGGCCTCCGGATCGGGTGCGGGCAGGGCGCGCCGGTCCACCTTGCCGTTGGGCAGCAGGGGCAGGGCGTCCAGTACCACGACGGCGGAGGGCACCATGTGGTGCGGGAGTGCCTCGGCGAGCCCGTCGCGCAGGGCGAGGGGGCGTACGGCGGGGTCGTCGGTCACCGCGTAGGCGACGAGGCGGCGCCGGCCGGGGGCGTCCTCGCGGATCACCGCGCAGGCTCCGGTGACGCCGGGGTTCGCCAGGAGCGCGGCTTCCACCTCACCCAACTCAATGCGGAATCCTCGGAGTTTGACCTGGTCGTCGGCGCGCGACTGGTAGTCGAGCAGCCCGTTTCCGTTCCACCGCACGAGGTCGCCGGTCCGGTACATGCGGGTTCCGTCGGCGGTGAACGGGTCGGCGACGAAGCGTTCGGCGGTCGGACCGGGGCGGTGCAGGTAGCCCCGGGCGAGGTTCGGCCCGGACAGGTACAACTCCCCCGTGACGCCCGGCGGTGCGGGGCGGAGCCGGCCGTCGAGGACGTACGCGCGCATGGTGTCCACGGGCCGGCCGATCGGGACGGTCTCGGCCGGGCAGGCGGTCCGGGTGCGGTCCTCGCGGTGCGCGGTCGCGTCGATGGTCGCCTCGGTGGGGCCGTACAGGTTGTGCGCTTCGGCACCCCAGCGGGTGGCGATCTCGTCGACGAGGGCGCGCGGCAGGGGTTCGCCGCCGCAGAGCACGGCGCGCAGCCGGGGCAGCGGTGCCCCGTGGGCCGCCTCGGCGAGGACGTGGGTCAGGTGCGAGGGCACGAACTGGGCGACGGTGACGCCGAACCGGCCCATCCAGTAGATGAGTTCGTCGGGTTCGCGGTTGGCCCGGGGTGGCAGCACGCAGACTTTGGCGCCGTTCATCAGCGGGAGCCACAGCTCCCACACGGAGGCGTCGAAGCTGGTGGAGGTGCGGGCGAGGACCCGGTCCTCGCCGGTGAGGTCCAGGTGGTCCGCCAGCCACGCCATGTGGTTGGCGAGCGCGCCGTGGGTCACGACCACCCCCTTGGGGCGGCCGGTGGAGCCGGAGGTGTGGATGACGTACGCCGGGTCGTCCGGGTGGGGTGTGTGCGGGGTGGGTGGGGCGGTCCGGTCCGCCGGGGCGTCGAGGGCGAGCCAGGGCAGGTCGACCGGGGGCAGCTCCGCACGGGTGCCGGCGGTGGTGAGCAGCAGGACGGGCCGGGCGTCGTCGAGCATGTGGCGGATGCGGGCCGCCGGGTACCCCGGGTCGACGGGTACGTAGGCGGCGCCGGCCCGCAGTACGGCCAGCATGGCGACGACGGTGTGGACGGAGGACGGGGCGGCGATGGCCACCCGGGTCTCACGGCCCGCGCCCCGCTCGCGCAGGGTGTGGGCGAGGGCGTCGGCGCGGGCGTCGAGCTCCGCGTAGGTGAGGCTGGTCAGCTCGTCGCGGACGGCGACGGCTCCTGGGGTGCGCGTGGCCTGCTCGCGGACCGCCTCAGGGGCGGTGAGGGCGGGCAACGGCCGCTGTGCGCCCCGGCCTTGGGCGAGCATCCGGTCGCGCTCGGCCGGCCCGAGCGGGTCGAGTTCCCCGACAGGGCGGTCGGGATCGGCGACGGCGAGGGTGAGCACGCGGGCGAACCGGGCGCTCAGGCCGTGGGCGGTGGCGGCGTCGAAGAGGTCGGTGGCGTACTCCAGATAGCCCCCGATTCCGGCGAACTCGCCCTCTGGACAGTCGAGTTCGGCGAGCGAGAACGTGAGGTCGAACTTGCTGATCCCGGTGTGCCGGGACCGGTCCAGGGTGGTGATGCCCGGCAGTTCGAGGTCCGTCCGCTCCTGGTTCTGGAGGACCAGCATGGTCTGGAAGAGCGGGTGGTGACCGCCGGAGCGCTCGGGGTTGACGGCCTCCACGATCCGTTCGAAGGGAAGGTCGCCGTGACCGAAGGCGGCGATGTCGAACTCCCGCACACGTTGCAGGAGTTCGCGGAAGCTCGGGTTGCCGGAGAGGTCGGTGCGCAGCACGACGGTGTTGACGAAGAACCCGACGAGGTCGCCGAGGGCCTCGTCGGAGCGGCCCGCGGCGGCCGTGCCCAGGGGGATGTCGGTGCCGGCGCCGTGGGCGTGCAGCGTCACCGCAAGCGCCGCTTGGAGCACCATGAAGGGGGTGCACCCCGCCGCGCGGGCGAGCCGGACGAGGGCGGCGTGCTCGGGTGCGGGCAACGCGAACGGGACGGCGTCGCCCCGGTGGCCGGGTACGGCGGGGCGCGGCCGGTCGAGGGGCAGGTCGAGCAGGTCGGGTGCGCCGCGCAGGGCTTCTCGCCAGTGGGCGAGCTGGATCGCGGCGAGGCTCTCCGGGTCGGTGTCGTCGCCGAGCAGCCGGCGCTGCCAGAGCGTGTAGTCGGCGTACTGCACCGGCAGCGCGGGCCAGTCGGGGGTGCCGGTGCCCTCGGTCCTGGCACGGTAGGCGGCGCCGAGGTCGCGGACGAGGGGGGCGAGGGACCAGCCGTCGGCGACGACGTGGTGGAGGACGAGGACCAGGAGGTGGTGATCCGGGGCATCCTGGAGCAGGTGGGCGCGGACGGCGAGGTCGCCGGTGAGGTCGAAGGGCTCGGCGATCAGGTGGCGGACCGTTTCCTCCGCCCAGGCTCCGGCCGCTCTGGAGGCTCCTGAGGCTCCGGCCGGTCCCGCATCGGGTCCCCCGGCCGGGGGCCGCCGGACGACGAGCGGGACCAGCTCCGCCGCGACGGCCGCGTCCAGGACTTCCTGACGGGGTACCCCGTCGTGCTCGGCGAAGACGGTGCGCAGGCTCTCGTGCCGGGCGACCACGTCGGTCAGCGCGCCCCGCAGGGCGCCCGTGTCGAGCGGGCCGTCGAGCTCCAGGACGAGCGGGACGGTGTACGTGTCGCCGGGGCCCTCCGCCCGGTTGAGGAACCAGAGGCGCTGCTGCGCGTAGGAGAGCGGTACCACCTCCGGCCGCCGTTGCGGCGTGAGGGCGGGCCGGGTGGAGCCGGCGGTGTCGAGGACGGCGGCGAGCGAGGCGACGGTCGGGTGGTCGAAGAGGGTACGCAGGCCGAGTTCGGTGCCCAGCGCGGCGCGCACCCTGCCGGTGAGGCGGGTGGCGAGGAGCGAGTGGCCGCCCAGGGAGAAGAAGTTGTCGTCGGCGCCGACGGCCGCGACGCCCAGCACGTCGGCGAACAGGCCGGCCAGCACCTCTTCGTACGCGGTGCGCGGGGCACGCCCCGCGGTGGCCGCGGCGGGAGGGGCGGGCAGGGCGCGGCGGTCGACCTTGCCGTTGGGGTTGAGCGGCAGCGCGTCGAGCGTCACGAACACGGAGGGCACCATGTACGCGGGCAGGGCGCGGCCCACCCGGCGGGCGAGCACGGTGTCGTCCAGGCGGGTGCCGGCGGCAGGCACGACGTACGCGACGAGCCTGCGGTCGCCGGGTATGTCCTCGCGGACCAGGACGCTGACAGCGACCACGCCGGGGTCGGCGAGCAGGGTGCCCTCGATCTCGGCGGGTTCGATGCGGTATCCGCGCAGCTTGACCTGCCCGTCCACGCGTCCGACGTACTCGATCTCGCCGCGCGCGGTCCAGCGGACGAGGTCCCCGGTGCGGTACATGCGGGCCCCGTGCGGACCGTGCGGGTCGGCGACGAACCGGCCCGCGGTCAGCGCGGGGCGGCCTCGGTAGCCGCGGGCGACGCCGCGCCCCGACACGTACAGTTCCCCCACCACACCGGGCGGCACCAGGGCGAGGTCCGCGTCGAGGACGTGCAGCCGCATCCCGTCGAGCGGACGGCCGATGGGCGGTACCCCGCCCGCGTCGGCGGCGACCCGGTGGCGGGCGGCGAAGGTGGTGGTCTCGGTGGGCCCGTACACGTGGAGGACCCGGGTGGAGGGCGCGGCGGCGGCCACCCGCTGCATGAGCTCCGGCGTGGCGGCCTCGCCGCCCGCGGCGACCAGCCGCAGCCCGGCGAAGGCCGCCGGATCCACCTCGGCCACCACGTTGAACAGGGCGGTGGTGAGGAAGAGCGCGGTGACCGCGTACCGGTCGACCAGGCCGGTGAGGACGGGTGCCTCCAGGACGCCCGGGGGTGCGACGACCACCCTGCCGCCGTGCAGGAGCGGGACCCAGATCTCGAAGGTGGAGGCGTCGAAGACGTACGCCGAGTGCAGCAGCACCGCGTCGCATGCCCCGTCCCGCCAGGCGGAGTCGGCGGTCAGCGCGAGCACGTCCGCGTGGGTGACGCCGACGCCCTTGGGCAGGCCGGTGGAGCCGGAGGTGAACATCACGTAGGCGAGCCGGTCGGCGTGCGTCACGTCCGGCAGCCGTCCGGGACGCGACGGGGCGCCGCGCAGTACCCGGCCGAGGGCGTCGACGACAACGACCGGCATGGCGGCCGCCGTCACCTTCACCCAGTTCTGTCCGGCGGCGGCCTCGTCGACCACCAGGGCGCGGACCCCGGCGACGCCCGCGACGCGCCCGAGGCGCTCCTCCGGCCAGGTGGCGTCCATCGGTACGTACGCGGCGCCCGCGCCGGCCACGCCGAGGGTGGCGGCCACCACCGCGGCGGAGCGGTCCACCAGGACACCGACCCCGTCCTCCGCGACGAGCCCCCAGCCCGCCAGCGCTCGGGAGATCTCCGCCGCGTGGTGCGCCAGCTCCCGGTAGGTCTGCGTGACGACACCGTCCACCACCGCGGTGGCGTCCGGGGTGCGGCGCACCTGCGCTTCGAACGCCCGCGGCAGGCTCGTGGCCGGTTCCATGACCTCCAGGCCCGCGCCCCGGCCGTGGGCCAGGAGCTCGGCGGCGGCCTCGGAGTCGGTCAACGGCAGCTCACGCAGGGGCGTTTCGGGATCCGCTCCGGCGAGTGCCGTGAGGAAGGAGATGACGGCCCGCTGGCTCAGCCGCACGTCCTCGGGTCGGTAGAGCTCCGGGTTGGCGTCGAATCCGATCAACGGCCCGGTTCCCTCGGAGCGTTCGGAGACGAAGAGCGACACGTCGTCGACCGGTCCGATGGAGAGGAGGCGGGAGGTGGCGGGGCTCCCGCCGAAGTCGAGGTCGTACGCGTAGCCCATGATGTTGACGACCACGTCCGTCAGGCGTGCCGCGTCGTCGGCCATGTTGAGTTCGCGGGCGAGCTGTTCGCGGGAGAAGCGCCGGTGGCGCAGGGCGCCGCGCATCTCGGCGGCGACGGTGCGGACGAGCGCTCCGACCGTCATGTCGGTGGTGATCTCCAGCCCCAGCGGCAGGATGTTGGCGGTCATGCCGACGATGTGCCGCAGTCCGCCGTGGCGGCCGTTGGAGGCGAGGCCCACGACGACGTCCCGGGTGCCGGTGACCCGGCCGACGTAGGCGGCGACCGCGCTCACCAGCACGGCGGACCAGGTGGTGCGGTTGGCGGCGGCGAGCCGGCGCAGGCCGTCGAGGACGGTGACGGGCAGGGTCTCCCCGGTGTGCAGGTTCACGCCGTCCCCGTCGGTGCCGGCGGCGGGCGCCGGGACGTCGGTACGGCGGCGGATGAGCGGCGTACCACCCCGCGCGCCGGCCCCGCCGTCGGAGCCCGCGGCGTCCGCCGCACGGTCGGCGAACCTGGCGGTCCAGTGGGCCCGGTCCGCTTCGTACCGGTCGGAGCCGAGGTAGGCCGCCTCGTCGGCGAGGAGATCGGCGAGCGGGGCCGGGGGCAGTTCGGCCTCGGCGATGTTCTCGCCGCGCAGGGCGCGTGCGTAGAGGTCGGCCACCATGCGGGCGAAGACGGCGCCGCCGAGTCCGTCGACGGCGATGTGATGGAAGCGGATGTACCAGTAGTGTCGGCGGGGCCCGAGGCGCAGCAGCGCCAGGGTGTGGCGCGGGGCGTCGATCCGGTCGACGGTGGCCATGTCGTCGGCCAGGTAGCTCTCGGCCGCGGCGGCGGGGTCGTCGGCGCCGGAGAGGTCGACCAGGCGGAGCCGGTCGGCGGTGGCCCGGGGCGGCGGCGCGACCCGCTGGCGTACGGCACCGTCGTGGACGACGAACTCGACGTTGAGGCTGTCGCAGAGGGCGACCGTGCGGGCGACGGCGGCGGCGAACGTCCCCGCGTCGAGATCGCCCCGGATCTCGAAGCACTCGGCGATGTTGAACTTCGGGCTCTCCGGTTCGACGAGTTGGCCGTACCACACGCCCTGTTGAGCAACAGTCAGTTCGAAAGACTCTGCGGGAATCGAACGAGACGGGATCGAGTCGTTTTCATGCATGCCGGTCGACACCTTTGGGGAGAGATTTCGGGGACGACGGAGAAGGCACGGAGGAACCCGCCGCACCGGTGCGCACGTCGTCGGCAAAGAGGACCGCCGAAGCGGAAAGAAGGTTCGGCGCACCCCGTGGAGAAAGGAATCACCGGGGTCTCGCGCCGGGTGCATCCGTCCGGCGCACACCCCGTGTCACCCCTCTTTCACCGAAAGGGACCACGACGAATCGCCGGAACCATCTGAATGACTCGGAGAATCCGCACGGCGGCACAGGAAGGATTTCAGCCGCGCACGGATCGAATACCGGCCACACCATGGCCGATTCTATTCGAACAGGCCTGTCGAGGCCCCTCTGATCCGTCACTATGAGTCGTCACTGCGACTTCTACGGACCTCGGCGGACCTCAACGGACTTCATTCGGTCCGAATAAGACAAGAATCGATCAGGATGACGGACCGGACCACGCGCCGGAGCTCCATCCACCCCGACGGGACGGGGGTGCGCTCCCGCGCATCCGCGACTGGACCGGGGAGTGCCCCGCGATCCCTTCCGCACCCGCCGGGGTGCGGAAGTACGGGACAGCCCTACTCGGCCGCCGCTTCCATCGCCCTCACCAGACCGGCGGGCCTCATGTCGGTCCAGGCGGCCTCGATCGCGTCCAGACACTCCTGACGCGATCCCTCCGGGCCGACGGCACGCCAGCCGCCCGGGATCTCGATCTGCGCGGGCCACAGCGAGTACTGACCCTCGTCGTTGACCAGCGCCACGAACCGTCCCGACTCGTCATCGAAAGGATTGGTCACGGCCGTCCCCCACCTGTTCTCGCGCTTTCTGCGACATGTTCATCAGACATTCCCGGGCACCTCGCGTCGGACCATTCCCGCCGCGACACCGCCGGCCCCCGACCCTTTGCCCCGGGCTCCGGCCCCGCAGAGATCGGCGACGTATCGCACTCTCTTTCGATGGACCTTCGCTACCGGGGCTGGGCCACACCCCGACTTCACCCGTTCATGCCAATCACATTAGAGGATGCGCGGCCGCCAAAGCCCCTATTCGCTTCATTGCCCCGCGCACCCTGAATCCGACGCGGCGACACATCTCGCCCTGGACATATGCCAAGTGATCACCAGTGAAACTGTTCGGTCGCCCCATGTCCCTCTTGCGCGGGTATCACTGAATTTGATCCCCGACGTTTTCCGGAAGCGCCCGCGCGCGCCCGCAGACGCCGTAGCACCGAATGATCCGATCGAGCTACCGTGCGCCGGGCACGCGCCCCGTCCGCCGCGCGATTGCCCGTGCCCCGGCATCCGAAAAGCGTCCCCTTGGGCCATGTCCGACGGCGAGCCCGGAGACGGAGACGACCTCGCCTTGCCGGTTGGGGAGATCCCCGGGTCGCTGAGTCTGCCGGCCGGAAGGGGACCAGCCCTCACCGGACGACGAGGCGTGGGGTTCCTCCGCGGCCTCGTTCCTGTCGGACATATCGCTCCTCGCCCACTGATGCCGATCTGCGGGACCGGGCGGTCCGACGGCCGGGGAAGGGCGACTGCCTGGACGTGGGGTGCAGGGGCTGGGGCTGGGGTGCCAAGTGCCGGGTGCCAGGTGCCGGATGCCGGGTGCCAGGTGCCGGGTGCTGGGCAGCGCGAGGACACTCGTTCTCCGCACCCGGGCCGGGACCGGACGCACGTAGGATCCCGGTGTGGCGATTACGTACGAGTGGCGGGGCGACTTCGGCAACGCGGTCCTCGACGCACTGCACGCGGAAGGGTTCGGCGGTCCGGCCACCGGGACCGACTGGCGGGCACGCCTGGAACGCCACAGCCTTGGCTGGGTCTGCGCGCGGGAGGGCGGCGCACTGATCGGGTTCGTCAACGTCCTCTGGGACGGCGGTGCCCACGCCTTCCTGCTGGACACGGTGGTGGCCCGCCACCACCGGTCACGCGGGGTCGGTGCGGCCCTGGTCGCCGCCGCGGCCGAGGAGGCCCGCGCGGCGGGGTGCACCTGGCTGCACGTCGACTTCGAGGAGCATCTGCGTACGTTCTACATCGACGTCTGCGGCTTCCGGACGACCCCGGCGGGGCTGATCGCTCTCTGACGCAGGGCAGGGTTCGCCCTCGGACTCGTCGCCGGATTCGTTGGCGGCTTCGGCGGCCGTCCGCGACTCCGAGTCCTGATCGCTCCTCATGGCGCGAGTGCTCGTTGGTCCGCGCGCGACGGGTCGGGTTGCGCGTTGATGCCGGATGAGTTGGGGGTGTCGTTCCGGCGGGTGGTGCCACCCACAGGGGTGGGCCGTCCGCGGGGTGGGGGTCGGCGCGGGGCCGGCGATCGTGCCGTCCTGGCCGCGATCGTCTTCGTCGGCACAGCGGCAACCCCCTTCTGCCACCGACGCCTGGTAGGTCATCAGGCAGGTCAGCGGCAAACCGCTGCAAGCAAGGCAGGAATGAGGGAGACCGCGGCAGCGGCCGCTGAGAGATCGGCGGCCAACGACCGGATGAGGCGCCGTTGAAGGCCGGAAGACGCCTCAGCCTGCACGCTCGTCGCCGCGGCCCGCGTATGACACCGTATGGCATCAGCGCATACGGCGGAGAAGTCATGCAGCGAGTCCCGGAAAGATGTGTCGAACCAGAGGAAGTCGGCCTCCTCCCCGGCGTGAGTCCGCAGGACCAGGCCACCCCGCCACGAGTTGCGGCGGACATCCTTCACATCAGAACAAGGCACCCCCACACGCCGCCACACGCCATGACGAGCAATCGCTCCTGGCCGGAGTACCACTCTGATCAGCGAGCAACGCCGCAGCGACGCCAAAGCCGGCACCGGGGCGCACACCAGGGCGCGCTCCACTCCGTCGGCCCACGGATCCACCGCGATCACGATGCCGGCACTGAGCGCGGCACAGCACCGCCCCCTCAGGGGCCCTGCACGCCACCAGCGTGCCGACGTGATCCGGCCTCGCCGGTCCGGCCGGTAACCCGCACCCGCCGCACTACCCGGGTGCCGGGCCCGTACCGGTCATCCTGCCCTGATTGCCACAGCCCCCTCGCCATGAGCGTGTCTCTGTCGCCACCGGAGGAGACGGCTTCCGAGTGGCGACAGCGAATGGACGGCGTCGGAGGCGCCCACGGGCTGGGAAGGCAGCCCGGTCGGGCCGGTCCGAACCAACGGCCCTCGGCCGACCGAACGGCATGACAGCCGGCCCGCCGACCGGTCGGCCGTCAAGCGCGTCGGCCGGTCAGCCGGTCGAGCGGACGGCGCGCAGGATCAGGTCGGTCACGGGTCCGGGGTCGCTCACGGAGACCGCGTGCGGTGCGCTGACCCCGACCGTGTGGGCGCCGGCGCGCTCGGCCATCCATTCCTCGGCGGCCGGCGGGATGTTGCGGTCCTCGGTGGCCACGAGGTACCAGCTGGGTATCTCCTTCCACGCAGCCGCGGTGGCCTTGCCCTGGAGCGCGGCAAGGGCGATCGGGCGCTGGCCCACGGCCATCACCCGGGCGGTCCCGGCGGGCACTCCTGCCGCGAACTGCCCCTCGAAGAGGTGCTGTTCGATGATCAGCTCCTCGCCCTGCCCGCCTCCGGGAAGCGGGTAGTGCTGGGTGGTGGTCGCCTCGCCCAGGGTGCTGCCGGGGAACTTCCCGGTGAGTTCCAGCGCGCTCTCGCCGATGTCCGGCACGAAGGCCGCGATGTAGACGAGGGCCTTCACCTGCGGGGCGCCGGAGGCGGCGATGCTGATGACCGAGCCGCCGTACGAGTGGCCCACGAGTACGACGGGTCCCTGGACGCTGTCCAGCACGCTGCGGATGTAGGCGGCGTCGCTCTCCAGTCCGCGCAGCGGCAGTGCGGGCGCCAGGACGGAAAGGCCCTCCTGCTGGAGGCGCTCGATCACCGAACTCCAGCTGGAGGCGTCGGCGAAGGCGCCGTGGATCAGGACGACGGTGGGGCCGGTCGAGGGGGACATGGGGCAACTCCTGGTGAACCGTGGTGAGGACAGGGGTGACCGGCCGGCCGTGGTACGGCCGGGCGTTCGCAAAGGGGGAAGCGGCGGGGCTCCGGCGAAGGCCTCGTCCAAGAGGCCGCTCGACGGGGCAGCGTCAGGCGCGGACCAGCGGGGTGTCGACCAGATGCTCCGCCAGGAACCACGCCTGCAGTTCCCCGGTCCGGACGACCTGCGAGACCAGCAGGTCGTTGGTGCCGTCGTCGCCGAGTTCGATGGTCCGGGCCGCCGCGTCGTGGGCGTCCACGAGGATCGACTCGTGCGCCTCCAGCAGCCGGGAGAGCATCGCCGGCACCTCCTCGACCCCGTCCGGAGGCCGCGGGATCGAGGTGATCTCGGCTACGTGCCGGGGGTCGCCCACGGCGACCCCGCCCAGGGACTGGACGCGTTCGGCGATGGTGTCGACGAGTTCGAGCTGCTCACCCGCGTGCTTGTCGAGTACCAGGTGCAGTTGGTAGAAGGTCGCGCCGCGCATCAGCCAGTGATGCTTCTTGTAGAGGCCGTAGAGGATCTGCGTGTCGGCCAGCACCTTGTTGAGTCGCTGGCAGGAGTACATCCGCGCCTCGTAGGTGAGGCCGATCGGGAACTGCTTGACCGTGCCGAACTCCTGGATCACTTCGCCCTTCTGGTGCAGCCACGGCTGGCTGCCGCTCGCGGACGGGGACGGGTGGGTCATGGGTTCCTCCTGCGGTGCCGTGCTGTGCGTCGTGGGGTGCGTGCGGTGCTGTGCCGCGCCCGCACTCCGGCGACGTTAGGTGCCCGAGCCGGCAGCACGAGTCCCGCAGTGCATGCGGTGATGCCCGTCAGCGCACAGGGCGTGACCGGCACGAAAGCGGTGCACTCTCGGAACGCATCGGGTGCGCTGCCGGAACACGCGTACGCACCGAATTCTCCTAATCTCCTGACGGAGCGATCGGGGGCCACCTGTTCCACGAACGCCGCTGACACGGCGAAGAGTTGTCCTCTTCCTCTTTCCCTCTCCCTCTCCCTCTCCGTCGCCGTCGTCCCGAACGCATGCGACAGGCAAGCCGGGCCGGGCCGAATTCGTGACCGGCCGTCGAGCGCACGCCGGTACGGACACCGGCACGCACGGAAAACAACACATTTCCCACTGCAGGAGGTTGTCCAAAGGTGTCCACGATGCCGGTCGGAGGGCTGGTCCCCAGCGCCACCGAAAACGCTGCGGACCTCATCGTCCGCAATGCGAAGATCCACACCGGCGACCCGGGTCGCCCGCAGGCCGGGGCCCTCGCGATCCGCGACGGCGTCATCACGGTCGTCGGAGACGACAACGACGTGGCGCCTTTCGTCGGCCCGGCCACACGGGTGGTCGACGCACTCGGCCGCCGGATGATCCCCGGCCTCAACGACTCCCACCTGCACGTGATCCGGGGCGGGCTCAACTACGTGCTGGAACTCCGCTGGGACGGCGTCCGTACCCTGCGCGAGGGCCTGGCGATGCTCCGGGAGCAGGCGGCCCGGACCCCGAAGGGCCAGTGGGTGCGGGTGGTCGGCGGCTGGTCGGCCGAGCAGTTCGCCGAACGACGGCTGCCGACCGTCGCGGAGCTGAACGCCGCCGCACCGGACACCCCGGTGTTCGTGCTGCACCTGTACCAGTCGGCGGTGCTCAACCGGGCGGCGCTCAAAGCGGCCGGGCACACCAGGGACACCCCCGATCCGAAGGGCGGGCAGATCGTCCGGGGCCGGAACGGCGAGCCCACGGGCATGCTGCTGGCCGCGCCGAGCGCGCTGATCCTCTACTCGACGCTGGCCAAGGCGCCGGTGCTGGAGGGTGAGGACAAGAAGATCTCCACCCTTCACTTCCTGCGGGAGCTGAACAGGTTCGGCCTGACGTCGGCGATCGATGCCGCGGGCGGTTTCCAGAATTTCCCCGAGAACTACAGCACCGTCGCCGAACTGGCCGAGGAAGGCCGGTTGTCGCTGCGGATCGCCTACCACCTCTTCCCGCAGACCGCGGGCCAGGAAATCGACGACCTCACGCGCTGGATCGAGATGACGCGCGCCGAGGACGGGGACGAATGGCTGCGTCTCAACGGCGCGGGCGAGAATCTCACCTGGGCGGCGGCGGATTTCGAGAACTTCGCCCAGCCGCGTCCGGAACATTCCCCGGACTACGAGGTCGAGTTCGAGAAGGCCGTGCGTCTCCTCATGGAGAACGGCTGGGGCTTCCGGCTGCACGCCACGTACGACGAGACGATCCGCCGGGACCTCGCGGTGTTCGAGAAGCTGGCCGCCGAGGGCCTCTTCCCTGCCGGGAACCGGTGGCTCTTCGACCACGCGGAGACCGTCTCGACGGACAGCCTCGACCGGGTCGCCGCGCTGGGCGGCGCCATGTCCGTACAGAACCGCCTGTCGTTCCAGGGCGAGGCGTTCCTGCGCCGTTACGGACCCGGCGTCGCCGCGGACGCCCCTCCGGTACGGGCCATGCTGGAGCGCGGGCTGACCGTCGGTGGCGGCACGGACGCCACCCGGGTCTCCACGTACAACCCGTGGATCGCCCTGCACTGGCTGGTCACCGGGCGCACCGTCGGCGACGTGGTGCTGCGTCCGCCGCTGAACCGCGTCGACCGGGCGACGGCGCTGGCCATGTTCACCCGGGCGGGTGCGGAGCTGACGGGCGAGCAGGACGTCAAGGGCGTGCTGCGGCCGGGCTGCTTCGGTGACCTCGCGGTCCTCTCCGAGGACTACTTCGACGTCCCCGACCAGGACATCGCGCACATCGAGTCGCTGCTGACCGTCGTCGGCGGCCGGATCGTCTGGGCCACCGGCGAGTACGAGGGTCTGGACGAGGAGTTGCCGCCGGTCAGCCCGGTGTGGAGCCCGGTCACCCGTTTCGGCGGCTACCAGGCCGCCCCGCGCACGGGCCCGTCGGGCGCCCGCCAGGCCGAGCTGCTCGGTCAGGCCGTCGCCGAGTCCGAGCAGCACCGCCAGTGGCGCGCCCGGCGCGGCCTGGCTCCGGAGACGGACAGCCCGGTCTTCGACCCCTGCTTCTCCCTCTGACCTCCCCTTGTTCTCCCGGGAGGGGACCGGTCACGAGCCGCCCCTCCCGGGGCACCACCGCACCACCTCGTCCCCGCGCCGGGCGGCCGTCCGCGCGCGTCCCACTCCTGGAAAGGTTCTCCCATGGCCGACATCTCCGAGGTCACCGCAGTCCCGAGCGACGCCCTGCTGACCCCCGACAACTGCGCGGTCCTCTTCGTGGACCACCAGCCGCAGATGTTCTTCGGTACGGGCAGCGGCGACCGCACCGCGATCATCAACGCGACGGTGGGCCTGGCGAAGGCCGCCAAGGTCTTCGACGTCCCGGTGGTGCTGAGTACGGTGGCCGCCGAGTCCTTCTCCGGCCCGCTCATGCCGCAGCTGGCCGACGTCTTCCCGGAGCAGAAGATCATCGACCGCTCCACGATGAACGCATGGGAGGACGTCGCGTTCGTGGAGGCCGTCAAGGCCACCGGCCGCAAGAAGATCGTGATCGCCGGTCTGTGGACCGAGGTCTGCGTCGTCCTGCCCACGCTGTCCGCGCTCGCGCAGGGGTACGAGGTCTACGTCGTCGCCGACGCGTCCGGCGGCGTGACCCCCCAGGCCCACGAGCACGCCGTCCAGCGGATGGTCCAGGCCGGCGCCGTCCCGGTCACCTGGGTGCAGGTGCTGCTCGAGCTCCAGCGCGACTGGGCGCGTACGGAGACGTACCTGCCGGTCATGGACGTGGTGAAGGAGCACGGCGGCACCTACGGTCTCGGGGTCGTCTACGCGCAGGCCGTCATCGGCGAGCACGCGGCCGGCTGATCCGCTCCACCCGGACATCGACGAAACGTCAGGAACAGGCATGAACGCAATGGACACCGGGCTCCTGGTCCTCCGTCTGGTGGTGGGACTCCTCATCGCCGGACACGGGGTGCAGAAGGTCAGCTTCCGGCTGGGCGGCAACGGGTTCGCGGGCGGGACCGAGGAATTCCGCCACGACGGCTTCCGCGGCGGCCGTCTCACCGCGCTCGCCGCGGGCGGCAGCCAGATCGGCGCCGGCCTGTTCCTGGCGGCCGGTGCGCTCACTCCTCTGGCGGCGATGGCCGCCATGGGTGTGATGACGGTCGCCGGGACCGTCAAATGGCACAAGGGGCTGTGGGTCCAGAACGACGGATACGAGTACCCGATGGTCCTCGTCGTCGCCTCGGGTGCGCTCGCGCTCACCGGGCCGGGCCGCTGGTCGGCCGACCGTCTGCTCGGACTGGCCCCCTGGCCGCTGTGGGTCGTGGTCGCGGCCCTCGTGGCCGGCCCGGCGAGCGGCCTGCTCACCCGGGCGGTGCTGCACCGCCCCTCCGTACCTCACCCCGCCGCCCCGGAAGGAGCGACTCCTCATGCGCACCCTGCTCGTTGACGCGGCTCGCACACTGGTTCCCCCGAAAGGGGACCGGCACGGCCCGCTGCCGCCCCTCATGCTGACGCTGACGGTCGTCACCGGCCTGATCGACGCCGTGAGCTATCTGTCGCTCGGGCACGTCTTCGTCGCCAACATGACCGGCAACGTGGTGTTCCTGGGGTTCGCCCTGGCCGGTGCCGACGGTCTGTCCGTGCTCGCCTCCCTGGTGTCGATGGCCGCGTTCCTCACCGGCGCGCTGGCCGGAGGCCGGTTCGGCTCGCGGTTCGCGGCGCACCGGGGGCGGCTGCTGGCCTTCACCACGGCGCTCCAGGCGGTGCTCGTCCTCGGAGCACTCGTCGCGGTCACGGTCTCCGACGGCGAGGTCACCACCTGGGCCCGCTACACCCTGATCGTCCTGCTCGGTCTGGCCATGGGCATGCAGAACGCGGTCGCCCGCCGCCTCGGCGTCCCCGACCTGACGACGACCGTGCTGACCCTGACGCTGACGGGGCTGGCCGCGGACTCCGGCCCGGCCGGTGGCGCCGCGCCCCGGCCGGGACGGCGCGTCCTGTCCGTACTGGCCATGTTCCTCGGCGCTCTCGTCGGCGCCGCGCTGCGCACCGAGCTCCCCGTCACTCTGGGCCTGGCTCTGGTGTTCCTCGTGGTGACGTCGGTGGTCACCCGCCGCCTCTCGGCCCCGGACGCGGCCTGGGCCAAGCCGGCATGACAGAGGCGCGGGCCCGGACACCGCTGAGGTGTCCGGGCCCGCGCCCGAGCCGGGTACGCGCTCCGCTCCCGAGGGCGGGGGCCAGGAGCCGCCGGCACGCTACGCGGAGAGGCCCCGCTGCTCTCCTGCCGGCCGGCTCCGGTTCCCGGCGGGGGGCCCGGTCCGGCCGGAAAGGGCCCGGTCCGCGAAGGACCGGCCGGGAAGCGCCTGCTCCGAAGCCGCCGAGGACTGCCACTCACTGGGCGACATGCCGTAGGCATCCCGGAAGGCCCGGCTGAAGTGCGACGGGCTGACGAAGCCCCAGCGTTGTGCCACGGCGGCCACGGTGAGCCTGCGGTGCGGCGACCTGCCGAGTTCGCGCCGGCACGCCTCCAGTCTGCGGCGGCGGATCAGCCGGCTCACCGTGGTGCCCTCCTCCTGGAAGAGCTTGTGCAGATAGCGGACGGAGATGTGATGGGCGCGGGCGATCGAGCCGGGCGACAGATCGGGTTCGGCCAGGTGCAGTTCGATGTGGTCCTGGATGCGGGCCGCCAGCCGTGTGCCGGGGTCCGAGGGAGCCGGGTGCTCCTTCGCGGCGCGTTCCGCGACGAGCGCGGCGAGGAACTCCACCGCGTTGGCGACGAGGAGGTCACCCCTCGGGGACCGGTGGGCCACCCCCTCCTCGACCAGCGCCGACAAGAGGTGCGACACCAGCGCCCCCACCCCCTCCGTGCAGCGCAGCGGCGTCCCGAGGATCCGGCGCAGATCGGGTTCGGTGATCGCCAGCAGGTGCCGCGGCACGTGGAAGACCGTCATGCGGTACGCGTCGCCGGGATGCGGGAAGGCCCGGGTGCCGGGCCCGCAGAACACGATGTCGCCCGGTTCCAGGGGTACCTCGGTCCCGTTGTGGGGGACCGCTGTCGCACCGTGGACGTGCTGGGCCACGTACACCGTCTCCCCGTTTCCGGAGTCCGACAGCCACGGCGGGACGGAGACCTGTCCGAGGCCGGGGTGGACGGAGTCCCCCGGACACTGGGAGTCGGCGGGATCGTGGGAGTCGTACGAGCCGCCGGACTCCAGGACCGAGATCCGCAGGCGCTCGATCACGGCACCGGACGCGCGTCGGCCCAGCAGCGTCAGGTGCGGGCGTCCCTGGGAGGAGACCGATGGGCCCGGGAGGGAGGGGGCCACGACGTGGGCCGGCGTTCCGGCCGGTCCGTCCCCGGCCACGGAACGGCAGCACCGGTCGGCCGGTCTGTCCGCTCCCGCCCTCCCTCCCCCTCTCCCGGTGCCGCGGCCTGCCTCGGCCTCGGCGTTCGGCTGGGTGTGCACTGCGTTCCTCACGCTTGATCTCTCCGTCTTCACTGTGATCGTCGACACCTCCGCAGAGCGACCCGGGGCGCCCGCACGGCCTCCGGAGGCGGGCGGCGCGCAGGGGCGACGCGCATCCGTGCGTTCGTCCGTCGGGCGTCTCGGGGCCACGCGCGGGGCGTCGTGTCCGGGTACTTCGGATGCTGTCAGGGGGACGGGGCGCGGCGCTTCTGTCATGTGACCAGTCATGTGCCGGCAAGCTGCCGCGACGGGACTCCGCCGGTCGCTCCACGCCGCCGGCCTGGCAGGATGCCTCCAAGCGGCCTGTACGTGCGTCGCTCCGCGCCCCTCGGGGCGGGTGGTCCGCGGAGAAGGGAAGAGCACCATGGATCTCGGTACCGAGACGGTCGCCGAGCCGGAGATCCTGAGCAGGGAACACGAGCTGTCCCGGATCTTCGAGCTGGTCGACACCGCGGACGGCACCGGTTCGAAGGTGCTGGTACTGACCGGCGAGCCCGGAGCGGGCAAGAGCACCCTGGTGGACCGGGCTGCTTCCTACGCCGCCTCCCGTGGCCGGCTGGTGCTCCGGGTACGGGGCGCCGAGGGTGAGCGGGAGCTCGGCTTCGCGGGGATCCATCAGCTGCTCCGCCCCCTCCTCGGGGCCGTCGGACGGCTGCCCGCCCCTCAGGCCGAGGCGCTGCGCCTCGCGTTCGGGACGGCGGAAGCGGAACCCTCGCAGCGGCTCGACCCGATGCTGACCCGGCTCGGCGTCCTGAACCTGCTCTCGGACGCGGCCGCGGAGCGGCCACTGCTGCTCGTCGTCGACGATGCCCAGTGGCTGGATCTCGGCTCCCTGGAGGTACTCGCCTTCGTGGCCCGGCGGCTGGAGGGCGAACCCGCCGCCCTGCTGCTCGCCGCCCGGGACGAGGCGGTTCCGGAGCGGTTCGACCGTGTCTTCCCCCACCTGACGGCCGGTCCGCTGGACCGGGCCGCCTCCGTGCTGCTGCTGAACGCCCAGCCGCACCCGCCCCGGGGCCGGGCCCGGTCCCAGATCCTCCAGCAGGCGTCCGGGAACCCGCTGGCCCTCATCGAGCTCGCCCGCGCCTTCGCGAAGGACCCGAGCCGCCGTGACCGGGGGGCGATCGACTCACTCCCCCTCACCGCCCGGCTGGAGCGGATATTCGCCGCCGAACTCCCCACCCTCCCCGAGCCGACCAGGCGGGCCCTGCTCCTCGCCGCGGCGTCCGGCACCGCTCAGCTCTCGGACGTCCTGCACACGGTTCCCGGCATGGACGGCCCCGAGGTGTGGCTGCCCGCCGAACGGACGGGACTGATACGCGTCGAGAGCGGCGAGGTGCGGCTGCGCCATCCGCTCGTACGCTCCGCGATCTACCAGGCCGCCACCTTCACCGAGCGCCGCGAGGCCCATCTGGTGCTCGCCTCCGCCCTCACCGACGAACCCGACCGCCGCGCCTGGCACCTCGCTGCGGCAGCGCTCGGCCCGGACGCGGAGGTCGCGGACGCCCTGGCCGAAAGCGCGGAGCGCTCCCGCCACCGGGGCGGCTACGCGGCCGCGGCGGCCGCGCTGGAACGCGCCGCGGAACTCTCCCCGGACCGGGAGCAGCGTGCCCGCCGCCTGCTCGCGGCGGCCCTCTCGGCCACGCACGGGGGACATCCGCAGTGGGTGAACGAGATCACCTCCCGGGTGGCCACGCTCACCGACGACGTGCGGCTCCTCGCCGAGGCGTCCATCCTCGCGGGCTGGTCCCTGGCCGTGACGCTCCGGTACGACGACTCCATCGCCTACCTGCTGCCGGTGGCCGAGTCCATGGCCATCGAGTCCCCCGCCCTCGCCCTGGACGCCGCCGGAACGGCCGCGACCCCCGCGTACCGGTCGGGCAATCCCTTCCACCGGACCGAACTCCTGCGGATCACGGATCTCGTCGTGGGGGAACCGTACAAGGTCGACCGCGTCTGGGTGCTGGCCTCGTGCGCTCCCTTCACCGCCCGTGACCAGGCCATGGAGCTCTTCGGCCACGTGCTGGAGGCGCTGCCGGAGGGCGGGCTGAACGACACCATCGTGCTCGGCGGCGCGGCCTGGGCCCTGGACGAGACGGATCAGGCCGTACGCCTGCTCGGGCGGGCCATGGACCATCTGCGCCGGGCCGCGACGGCCGGTGCCAACGCGACCGTCGCCTTCTCGCTCGCCAGCTCCCTGTTCGAGAGCGGCGCGTGGACCGCGGCCCAGTCCACCGCCGAGGAGGCGTTCTGGATGGCGACGGAGGCGGGCGCGGACTACATGACCGTGGGTTCGCCTCTCCTCCAGGCCACGCTGCGCGCGGCACGCGGGGACCACGCGGGTGCCCGCGCCCGGGCCGACCGGGCCGTACGCACCGTCGACCTGCGCAAGTCGCCGGGCCTGTACGTGCTCCATCGGCGTGCGCTCGCCATGGCGGCCCTCGCCGAGGGCGACCACGGGACGGCGTACGCGCAGTTCCGGCGCACCTTCACCCGGGACTTCCACCCGGTGCCGCTGCATTACCACGCGTCCCTGTACTCCGTCGCGGATCTCGCCGCCGCGGCCGTCCGTGCCGGACAGGCCGACGACGCGCGTGCCGTGCTCCGGGCAGCCGAAGGAACTCTGCGCGGGTCACGCTCCGTCCGGCTGGACGCGATCCTGCACCGGGCCAGGGCCCTGCTCGCCGAATCCGGCGACGCTGAGGTCCATTTCCGGGCGGCGCTCGCCGACCCGTCCGCCGCTCAGTGGCCCTTCGAACACGCCCTGACGCACCTGGACTTCGGCGAGTGGCTGCGGCGCCACCGGCGGAGCGCCGAGGCGCGCCCGCTGCTCGGCATCGCCCTGGAAATTTTCGAGCGCCTCGATGCGCGCCCCTGGATCGAACGCGCCTCCGCCGAACTCCGCGCGGCGGGCGTGGCCGTGACGGCCATGGCCGCTCCGGACGCGGCGGCCGACCTGACGCCCCAGGAACTGCAGATCGCCCAACTGGCCGCGGAGGGGCTCACCAACCGGGACATCGGCGCCCGGCTCTACCTGTCGCCCCGCACCATCGGCTTCCACCTGCACAAGATCTTCCCGAAGCTCGGGGTGACCGCGCGCGGTCAGCTCCGCGACGTGCTGGGACGTGACTGACCGCTCTCTCAGGGGTCACACGGGCAGGCGCGGCACGCTGTCGATGAGACGGCGGGTGTACGGGTGCGCCGGAGCGCCGAGCACCTGGGCGGTGGCGCCCTGCTCGACGATCTGCCCGCGCTCCAGCACGGCGGTGCGCTCGCAGAGGGTGGCCACCACGGACAGGTCGTGGGAGACCATCACCATCGTGAGCCCCCGCTCCTCCTTCAGCTCGGCCAGCAGGTCGACGACCTTCACCCGGGTGGTGACGTCCAGCGCGCTGACCGGCTCGTCGGCGAGCAGGACGCGCGGGTCGCAGACGGTGGCGCGGGCGATGGCGATGCGCTGGCGCTGGCCGCCGGAGAACTCGTGCGGGTAGCGGTCGACGGCGTCCGCCTGGAGGCCGACCCGCTCCAGCGCCGCGGCGACCTTGGGCGCGGCGGTCGTACGGCTGTCGAGGCCGAGGGAGCGCAGCGGTTCCGCGACGATCGCGCCGACCTGCCGGCTGGGGTCGAGCGAGGAGTAGGGGTCCTGGAAGACGCACTGCACACTGCGCCGGAAGCGGCGCATCTGTGCGCGGTCGCGCGGGTTCAGGTCGGCCCCGTCGAAGCGGACGGCGCCGGCCGTGGGCCGTGCGAGGCCCAGCAGCAGGCGGAGCAGGGTCGTCTTGCCGGCGCCGGACTCGCCCACCAGCGCGAGGCTCTCGCCCGCGTCGACGGCGAGGGAGACGTCCCGCACCACGTCGGCGGCGGACCCCCGATAGCGTACGGCGGCGTCCTTCAGCTCGAGTACGGGCGTCATCGCGCGCTCCTCAGGTCCAGGGCGGATTCCAGCTTCCGGGCGCTGGCGACCAGGGTGCGGGTGTACTCCTCGCGCGGTGCGTGCACGACATCGTGGACCGCGCCCTGCTCGACGGCCCGGCCGTCCTTCATGACGAGGACCCGGTCGGTGACCTTGGCGACGACGGCGAGGTCGTGGCTGACGAAGAGCACGGCCATCTCCCGTTCCCGCACCAGGCCGTCGATCAGTTCCAGCATCTCCGCCTGGACGGAGACGTCCAGCGCGGTGGTGGGTTCGTCGGCGATGAGCAGTTTGGGTTCGCAGGCGAGCGCCATCGCGAGGGCGACGCGCTGGCGCTGTCCGCCGGAGATCTCGTGCGCGAAGGCGCGTGAGATCCGCTCGGGTTCGGGCAGCCGGACCTGTTCCAGGGCCTCGATCACGGCGGCGCGCAGGGGCTTGCCCTTGAGGCCGGTGCGCCGGGCGAGCGGTTCGGCGATCTGGCGGCCCAGCCGCATCAGCGGGTCGAGCGCGGTCAGCGGCTCCTGGAAGACGATGGCCGCGTCGCGTCCCCGCACTTCGGTGAGGCGCTTCTCGGGGGCGCCCACCGTCTGGGTGCCGGCGAGCACGACGCTGCCGGCCGGGGTCATGCCCTCGGGGAGCAGTCCGAGCACCGCGAGGGTGGTCAGGGATTTTCCGGAGCCGGACTCGCCGATGAGGCCGAGCCGTTCACCGCCGGCCACCGTGAAGGACAGGTCGTCGACGAGGGTCCGGCCGTCGTCGGTCCGGACGGTCAGTCCCGTCACGTCGAGGAGAGTCACGCGCGCCTCCGCCGGGTGGCCGGGTCGAGGGTGTCCCGCAGGCCGTCGGCGATGAGGTTGACGCCGATGACGAGGAGGACGAGGAGGATGCCGGGCACCAGCGCGCCGACGGGTGCCGTGGTGAAGGTGGCCTGGGCCTCCTGGAGCATGCGGCCCCACGAGGCGTTGGGCGGCGGTGCCCCGAGGCCGAGGTAGGACAGTCCTGCCTCGGCGAGGACCGCGAGCCCGAACTGGAGGGCCAGGTTGACCACCAGGGTGGGCCAGATGTTGGGCAGCACGTGGGAGAGGACCGTGCGCGGCCAGGAGGTGCCGGAGGTGCGGGCGGCGGTGATGTAGTCGCGTGCCAGGACCCGCTTGACGAGGACGCGTACCAGGCGTGCCACGACCGCGCTCTGCGCCAGACCGATCGCGAGGACCGCCGAGCCGAGCGTCGCCGAGCGCGCGGCGACGATGAGCATCGCCAGCAGCAGCGTCGGGAAGGCGATGAGGATGTCCAGCAGCGCCGAGAACGTGTCGTCGAGCCAGCCCTGCGCGAACGCGGCGAGCACCCCCAGGGTGATGCCGATGAGCGCGGCGATGGCCACCGAGCCGAGTCCGGCCTCGACGGCGATGCGGGAGCCGGTCATCACCTGGGTGAAGAGGTCGCGGCCGAGCTTGTCGGTGCCGAGCAGGTGGCCGCCGCCGGGTCCGTCGAGCCGTCCGCCGGAGGTGTCCTGGGAGTCGAACGGCAGCCAGAAGAGCGACACGACGGCCAGCACCACGATCAGTCCGGCGAGTACGCAGCCGACGATCAGGTTGGCGGAGCGGCGGGAGCGCCGCTTGACCGGGGTGGCCGCGACGGCCGCCCGGGTGGTCAGGTCGGTCCCGGTCATCGGGTGCCTCCCGAGAGTCGGCCGCGCAGCCGCGGGTCGATGATCCGCTGGACCAGGTCGGCCACGAAGCCGATCAGGAGCACCGCGAGGGTGGAGACGAACAGCACGCCCTGGATGACCGGGTAGTCGTGCTGGGAGATGCCGTTGGCGAGCTGAGAGCCGAGGCCCGGCAGCGCGTACACCGACTCCACGACGACGGCGCCGAGCAGCGTCGAGGCGAGTTCGATGCCGAGGATGGAGATCACCGGGACCGAGGCGTTGCGCAGGCCGTGCCGCCACATGGCGCGGCCGAAGGACGAGCCGAGCGCCCGCGAGGTGCGCAGGTAGTCGCTGCCGAGCACGTCGAGGGTGGCGGAGCGTACGTAGCGGATCAGGGAGGCGCTCATCACCAGGGCGATGGTCACGACCGGCAGGACGAGGGCGCGGACCGCCTCGGCGGGGTCGGCCCAGCCGTCCGGCGGGAAGCCGCCGGACGGCAGCCAGCCCGCGTTCAGCGCGAACACCGCGATGAGGATCATGCCGAGCCAGAACACGGGGACCGCGATGCCCAGCTGGGACACGCCGCTGAGCAGCGCTCCGTACCAGGTGCGCCGCTTGTACGCGGCGACGAACCCGGCCGGTACGGCGACCAGGACGGCGAGGACGAACGCGGCCAGCGTGAGCGGGACGGTGACATTGAGCCGGGCACTGATCTCGGGGCCCACCGGCAGCGAGCTGACGAACGAGGTGCCGAGGTCGCCGCTCGCCATCTGCGCGATCCAGTGGGTGAACTGCTCGGGCAGCGGGCGGTCGGAGCCGATGGAGTGGCGGGCCGCGGCGATCTGCTCGGGGCTGGCGCCGACCGAGGTGAGCGCGTTGGCCGGGTCGCCGGGGAGCAGGCGCAGCAGCGCGAAGAGCACCACGCTCGCCAGGGCCAGCGACACCAGGAGGAAGGCGAACCGGCGCAGGAGGTAGCGCGCCATCAGCCCGTCTTCTTGATGTCGTAGGCGAAGAACTGGGAGTTCAGACCGTTGAGCGGGTAGCCGGAGAGCTTGGTGCTCGCGACGACGATCTGCGGGTAGAGGTAGAGCCAGTCGCTGGCGGCGTCCTTGGCGGTCTGCTCGTTGACCTTCTTCAGCAGTGCGGTCTGCGCGGCCGTGTCGGGCGCCTCTTCGGCTTCCTTGACCCACTGGGTGACCTGCGGGTTGTCGTAGCCCCAGTAGAAGTCGGGGTTGCCGTACCAGACCAGGTCGCGGTCGTTGACGTGCTCCTGGAGGGTGGCCGAGAAGTCGTGGTTCTTGTAGACCTTCGTGTACCACTCGTCGGGGGTGATCGTGTTGATCTTGACGGTGACGCCGACCTTGGCGAGCTGCGACTTGATGAAGGTCGCGGCGGTCGGGTGCGGGTCGTAGTTGGGGGTGTCGAGGGTGAAGCTGAAGCCCTTGGCGTAGCCGGCCTCGGCGAGCAGCTTCTTGGCCTTCGTCACGTCGTAGGCGTTGACGGAAGTGAGGTCCTCGTACCAGGGGTCGGTGGGCGGGACCATCGAGCCGATCTGCTTGCCGTAGCCGCCCCAGACGGACTCCAGGAGCTTCTTGTCGTCGATGGCCGCGGACACGGCCTGGCGCACCTTGACGTCGGTGAAGGGCTTGGCCTTGTCGTTGAACGCCAGCAGCAGCTTGGTGGTGGAGTTCCCGTCGTTGACCTTGTAGGAGCCGTTGCTCTTGAACTGCTCCAGGGCGTCGGGCGACTGCTCGCTGGTGACCACGTCGACCGCGTTGGTCAGCAGCGCGTTGTTCAGCGCGGTGGCGTCCTTGTAGTAGTGGAAGACCACCTGCTTGTTGGCGGCGGCGTCGCCCCAGTAGCCGGCGAAGCGGTTCAGGCTCAGCGCGGAACCGCGGGTCCACTTGTTCAGGGTGTACGGCCCGGTACCGTCCTCGGTCGTCTTCAGGTTCTTCGCCTGGGCGTTGATGATCCAGACGTAGGAGAGGTTGTAGACGAAGGAGACCGACTTCTGGGACAGCGTGATCTTCACGGTCCGCGCGTCGGGGGTGGCGATGTCCTTGACGACTTCCAGGTTGCTCTTGCGGGCGGACTGGGAGTCGTCCGCGAGCACCTTCTCCAGGCTGTACTTGACGTCCGCGCTGGTGAGGGCTGTGCCGCTGTGGAACTTCACGCCGTCGCGCAGGGTGAAGGTGTAGGTGAGGCCGTCGGCGCTGGTCGTGTAGTCCTCGGCGAGGAGCTTGTCGACCTTGCCGTCGTCGGTGAGCCGGAAGAGGCCCTCGTAGACGTTGCCGTTGAGCACCTCGGTGACGCCCTGGCCGCCGCCGGCGGTGTTGTCGAGGTTCTGCGGCTCGTAGAGGGAGCCGATGTTGACGACCGCGTCCTTGTTCCAGGTGCCGCCGCCGGAGGCGCTGGTGCCGCCGTTGCCGCCGCAGGCGGTCAGGGCCACGGCGAGGGCGGCGACGGTCGCGGTGGAGAACACGACGTTCTTCTTGGTGCTCATGGGGTGGGGGCTCTTTCGGTGCGTGGAGCTGCGGGGTGGTGGGTACCGGCGATCAGTGCTGCGCGTCGAAGCCGTCGCGGAAGACGGGGAGCTTCTCGCCGGCCTCGATGGGCAGGTGGAAGCGGTTCTGCCGCGGCGGCATCGGACAGTTGTACTGATCGGAGAACCCGCAGGGCGGCACGAAGGCCTGGTTGAAGTCGAGGACGACCCGGCTCTCGTCCTCCGTGCGCCGCACGAAGAGGAAGCGTCCGGCGCCGTAGGTGGAGTCGCCGTTGGTCGGGTCGCCGAAGACGAGCAGCAGGGTGCCGTCGTCGTCGAAGGCGCTCAGCGTGTAGTCGCGGCCGTCGAAGGTGAGCGCGATGTCGCCCGGGACGACCAGGTCGCGGCTGCCGCCGTTGTCCCGGATGTGCTCGAAGGCGACGCGCCGGGCGCCGGGGACGGGCGTGTACGTGGCCTCCAGCACCAGGGCGGGGTCGTACGCGAAGGTGTCGACCCGGTCGAAGTCGCGGATGGCGGGCGCGTCGGCGTCCCAGAACCGCAGGCCCCGCTCGGGCTCGCCGCTGACCAGGTCGGAGCGCTGGACCTCGGTGACGGTCACGGTGTCCGGCGCCTCCGCGCGTGCGGCCTCCGCGTCCGGGGTCTCCCCCGTCGGCGCCCAGCGGGTCTCGACCAGGGCGAGGTTGCCCATCGGGGAGGTGAGCGCGCGGTGACGCTCGGCGCGCCAGGCGTCCCACTCCTCCGCCGGGTCGACGGTGGCGCGGGCGGGGGTGGAGTCGGACACGGCAGTACTCATTCGTCTAGGCGGGGCAGCCCTCACCGTCCACTACTACAGAAGGTGAATGCATGGCCAAAGCATCACCTTTATTGGTCATAAGTCCCCCTAATGTCAAACCTCGGCGCCACATAGTGAGACGACATCTCATCCCGCTCAGAGGTCGACCGACGACAGTACGGCCGACCGTGCCCCCAAGTCGCGGTGTGGAAAGGGCACTTACGGGAACCCGTGCTTCAGGCCGGTCCGTCCCCGGACCGACACTCAGGGTGATCGTCCCAAGGAGCGAGAGATGACGACGCAGTACGACAACCAGCCGACCGGTCAGCACTCCGGCGCGCCGGAACGTACCGGGACGGGCAACGTGCTGAGCATCATCGCGATGGTGCTGGGCGTGATCGCACTCCTCTTCTTCCCGATCGTCTTCGGGGTGATCGCGGTGGTCCTCGCGATCATCGCCAAGACCGTCCGCCACGAGCGGCTCGCCGGGATCGCCATCGCGGTCAGCGCGGTCGGCCTGGTGGGCGGAATGATCCTGGGCGCCGTCGTCGCGAACGCCTGATCACACCCCGGGGAGACCGCGCACCGCGACCGGGCCGCCCAGCGATTCGCGGCGAACCGGTGACGGGCGGGAGACGAGATGACCGTCTCCCACCCGTCACCGGTTGCGGGACGGACCGAACCAGTGCCCCCACCGCGCGCAAGACCCGGGGCGACCGCGGACGTCACGCCCGGGGGCCGCTTCTTCCACATCTCCGCTGACGCACCGGCAGCCCCGGCGTAAGCTGCGCTCGGCATGAACACGGCGGGGGTGCGGAGCACATGACGGCTGGATCGACGCAGAGCTGGGAATCGACCCTCGACTCGGTCGTGGTGTACGCGCAGGGCGCGGTCTGCCGTCGCCTGACGCGGGGCCGGATACCGCCCGACGGCCGGGTACGGGTGACCGGGCTGCCCCGCACGATCGACCCTGGTTCGCTGAGGGCGCGGGTGCTGGGCGCTTCCGGACCGCGCGTCACCGAGGCCAGGGTGGAGACCGGGGCCGGACGGCTCGGCCCGGACGCACCCCGGGGCCTGCGGGACGAGGTCGAGCGGCTCAAGGACGCGTGCGAGGCGGCGCGGGGGCGCCGGGACCGCATGGCGAGCCGGATCGCGGAGGTCGCGGCACTGCGCCCCGTACCGCCCCCGCGCAAGCGCGACGACCCGCAGCACCGCCGTACCCCGGTCGACGCGTGGCTGGAGCTGGCCGGCTTCGTCGACGAACGCCTGACGGGGCTCCACCACCGCCTGGCCGGACTGGAGGAAGCCCTGAGCGTGGCGGAGCACGAGGTGGAAATCGCCTTCGACCGGCTCCACCGCGCTTCCACCGACGCGCCCTCGGCGCACGTCGAGACCACGGTCAGCGCGGTCCTGACCCTCGACGGCACCGGCGAGGCGGAGCTGGAGCTGGAGTACGGCGTGCCCGGCGCCGTCTGGGTGCCGGCCTACCGTCTCGCGTACCGGCAGGGCGACGGCAGCGGCCGTCTGGTGCTGCGCGCCTCGGTCGCCCAGCGGACCGGCGAGGACTGGACCGGCGTCCGGATCGCCCTGGCCACCGCCGATCTCCGGCGCCGGACCGACCTTCCGAAGCTCCGCTCGATCCGGATCGGGCGCAGTCAGCCCGCCCCCGCGCCGGCCGGGTGGCGTGAGCCTCCGGCCGGACTCGCCGGCCTCTTCTCGGGGTACGACGCGGCGGGCCCCCGCCCGGCCGCGGCCTCGCCGATGGCCGGCGGCGCCCCGGCCGAGTCCCTCTCCGCCCCGCCGCCGCCCCCGCCGTCCGCGCCGACGCGGTCCCGGGCGAAGCACGGCGGTCCCCCGGCCCCGGGAAGCATGTCCTACGGGGCGGCGCCCGCCGCTCCGGCCGCCGCCGCTCCCGGTGGACCTGCCCACATGGCCCGCGGCGCCCAGGCTCCGGCCGCGGCACCTCCCCCGCCCCCGTCACCGCCCGCAGGTCCCCCCAAGCCGAGCAGCGCCGAGCTCGACTACGAGAGCCTCGTCCTCTCCGGGCCCGAGGAGCAGGGCGGTCGCCGGGGCCGGCTCTTCGCCGACGCGCCGTTCGACCCGGTGGTGGCCGAACACCGCCGCCGCGCCGAGGCGGTGGCCTCGCTGCCCCTGCCCGGACAGGCCGTACGGCCCCGGGAGTCGGCGGGCTCCTTCGACCACCGCTTCGACGCCGCCGCCCGGGCCGACGTCCCGTCCGACGGCACCTGGCACACCGTCACCGTCGGCGAGATCCCGGTCGGTCTGCGCGCCGAGTACCTCTGTGTGCCGTCCGTGGAGCAGACGGTCTACGCGACGCTGGTGGTTTCCAACGCAACCGGGCAAGCGCTGCTGGCCGGACCGGTGGAGGTCACCGTCGACGACGAGTTCCTGCTGACCGCCGCGCTGCCCACGCTCGCCCCCGGTGGTGTCCGCCGGGTGGGACTCGGCCCGGCCGAGGGCGTCCGTGTCACCCGTCGTACGAACCTGCACGAGTCGACCTCCGGCCTGCGCGGCAACACCACCGTGCTCAACCACGGTGTCCGCGTGGAACTGGTCAACGGGCTCGCGCGCCCCGTCCGCGTGGAGGTCCACGAGCGGGTACCCGTCACCTCCGATCCGGACGTCCGGATCGAGGAGCGGGCCGGCTGGACGGTGCCGGCGGAAAGCGCGGGGCCCGACCCGTACGCGCCGGGCACCCGTATCTGGCGACTGGACCTGCCCGCAGGGGCCACCACCGCCCTCGACGGCGGCTACGAGATCCGCATCCCGACCGGCAAGGCCCTGGTCGGCGGCAACCGCAGGAGCTGACACCCGCCATGTCCACGGCCCCGAAGCCTTTTCCCCTCCCTGTCACCGCCGTCACGTGCCTCGAAGACCGGGCCCACGTCGAGCGCACCGCCGCCCTCGACCTGCGAGCCGGGGTCCAGCGGCTCCGTCTCGGCCCGGTCGGCGCACTGGCCGTCGACCGGAGCCTGCACGCCGAACTGACCGCCCCGCACCCCGCGCACGTCCTCGACGTGCGGATCGTCCGTACGTGGACACCCCGGGGGCCGCAGCCGCTCACCGGGGAGGACTCCCCCCTTCGCCACCGGGTGCGCGCCCTCGAAGAGGAGCGGCCGGTCCTGGAGCGGCGGCGCGACCGTCTGGTCACCCGGCTCGACCTCCTCGGCCGTCTCGCCGCCGATCTGCTGCGGGAGATCGGCGAGGGCGCAGGCCACGGCGAGACCGAACACTCCCGCTGGGCCCGAGAACTGGACCGGGTGGACGAGGAACGCGACACGCACGAGGAGCAACTCCGCTCCGTCCGGGCCGAACTGGCCGCACTCGACGAGGAACTCCGCGAAGCCGAGCGGGTCATGGCCCTCGCCGAGGAGGAACCCGCCGAGCTCGTCGGCCACATCGAGCTGACCGTGGAGGCCGCGGCGGCAGGACCTGCCCGGCTGCGCCTGACCCACCTCACCCCGTGTGCACTGTGGCGGCCCGCCTACCGGGCCGTGCTCGACGGGGGCTCCCTGACCCTGGAGACGGACGCGGTGGTCTGGCAGCGGACCGGCGAGGACTGGTCGGACGTACCGCTTACCCTGTCGACGGCCCGTTCGGCGTCGGCGGGCGTGCCGCCCCGGCTGGCCGAGGACCGGCTGACACTGAGGGACCGCCCGGCGGCGGAACGCCGTACGGTCGAGGTCGACTTCCGCGAGGAGGAGATCGCCGCGCTCGGCCCGGTCCCGGTGCTCGGCCTCCCGGGCGTGGACGACGGCGGCGAGGCGCGGGTACTGAAGGCGCCGGCGCCGGTCTCCGTACGAGGTGACGGCCGCGCCCACCGCGTACCGCTCTCCGCTTTCACCGCCGCCGCGCGCGACGAGTACGCCTGCGCACCGGAGTTGTCCCCGCTCGTCACCCAGGTGGTGCGGTTCGACAACCGCTCCGGCCACGCGCTGCTCGCCGGCCCCGTGGACCTGGTCCGCGGGAGCGGGTTCAGCGGCCGCGGCACGCTGGACTTCACCGCCCCCGGCGGCCCGGTGGAGCTGGCCTTCGGCAGCCGCGACGACTTCCACGTGGTCCGCGAGGTTGAGGAGTCCCGCGACACCACCGGCCTCGCCCAGCGAACCGTGGTCACCCGCACGGTACGGCTGCATCTGTCGCGGTTCTCCGCCCCCGGGGACAGCGACGAGCGGGTGGTCGCCCTCCGGGAGCGCGTCCCGGTCTCCGAGGTCTCCGCCGTCGAGGTGCACCTGCGCAAGGACGCGTGCTCCCCCGCCCCGGACGTAATCGACGCCGAGGGCATCGCTCGCTGGGACCTCTCCCTCCCGCCCGGCGGCCGGCGCACAGTGACCCTGGTCTACGAGGTGTCGGCGAGCGCCAAGGTCACCGGGGTCTGAACGGGGGGGACGCGGGGCATGGGCTGTGCGTGAGCGGCGCGGAAGCCGGGTGGAAGCAGAACGGAACCGAGCCGTCCGCGGGTTGACGGGACCATGCCCGAGCAGCAAAGATCATCGGGCTCGACTCTGACAACGTTGTCGTACGAGAGGAATGCGATGAAAGCGCTGAAAAAGCGCGTGTTCGGCGTCCTGTTGATCGCCACCACGATGGTCGCGGCTTCCGCCACCTCCGGTGTCGCGAACTCCCGGCCCCAGGAGCCGAAGTTCGCCGCCGATCCCACCACGCTGGTCGACACGTCGATCGGCAACAACGGCGACGGGACCACCTTCCCCGGGGCCTCCGCACCGTTCGGCATGGTGCAGCTGAGCCCCGACACGCAGCTGAACAAGTACGCCTCGTACGACTACGCCCAGGACACCATCCTCGGTTTCAGCCACACGCACCTCTCGGGCGTGGGTTGTCAGACGATGGGCAACTTCCGGTTCATGCCGACCACCGGCGCGGTCACCTCGTCCGACCCGGCGCAGTACGGTGCCAAGTTCAGCCACGACAACGAGACCCGCTCGCCGGGCTACTACGGCGTGAAGCTCGACAACGGCATCGAGGCCGAACTCACCGCGACCGAGCGGACCGGCCAGCACCGCTACACGTTCCCGGCCGGGTCGGACTCGGAGAACGTGCTGATCGAGACCGGCCAGAGCAACGGCAGCACCTACGCCGGTGACATCGAGGTGGTCGGCGACGACACCGTCGAGGGCTGGCTCCAGGGCGGCAACTTCTGCGGCGAGACCGGCAAGGAGCGCTACCGGATCTTCTTCAGCGCCAAGTTCGACCGCAAGTTCTCGACGTTCGGCACCTGGACCGACGACGCCCTCACCCCGGGCGCCCGCGAAGCGACGCGCGGCACCAGGCGCGCCGGAGCCTGGCTCTCCTTCGACCCGTCCAAGGGTGACCAGGTCGGCACGTCGGTGGGCCTCTCCTACACCTCGGTCGACGGTGCCCGCCTCAACCGCGGGGCCGAGCAGCCGAAGTCGTTCGACAAGGCCCGGGCCGGCGTGCACGACGCCTGGAAGGACGAGCTGAACCGGATGCGCGTGGCCGGTGGCACCACCGCCGACCAGCGCACGTACTACAGCGCGCTCTACCACTCGCTGCTGCACCCGTCGATCGGTTCCGACGTCGACAACCGCTACCGCGGCTTCGACGACCAGGTGCACCGCGCGGACTCGACGTACTACCAGATGTTCTCGCTCTGGGACACCTACCGTTCGCAGAACCAGCTGGTGGCCCTGGTGAACCCGGAGAAGGCCACCGACATGGCCAAGTCCGTGCTGCACATCTACCAGGACGGCGGCTGGCTGCCGCGCTGGGGTCTCGGCGGCGGCGAGACCAACGTGATGAGCGGCGACCCCATCACCCCCTGGGTCGTCGACCTCTACAACCGCGGTCTGCTCGACAAGGACACCTCGCGCCGGCTCTTCGACGCGCTCTGGAAGAACGCCAACGAGGTCCCCGCGGACCAGTCGCTCTTCCGCGGCCGCGACGGCAACCCGACCTACGTCCAGAACGGCTGGGTCGCCTACCAGAACCTGCCCGGCTACACGTACGGCGACAGCCGCCAGGCCGGTTCCGCCACGCTGGAGTACGCGCTCGCCGACTGCGCGCTGTCCACCATGGCCAAGGGCCTCGGCTACCGGGACAAGGCCACGGTCCTCGCCTCGCGCTGCGACAACTTCACCACCCTCTGGGACACCGACGTGACCTCGCAGGGGTTCACCGGCTTCCCGGTCACCCGCAACGCGGACGGCACCGTCGCCGGCGACCCCGACCCCACCCAGTCCGGCGCCTTCCACGAGGGCACCGCCTGGCAGTACCAGTGGCTCGCCCAGCAGGACCCGCAGACCCTGTACGGCCTGATGGGCGGCGAGGACAAGGCCGAACAGCGGCTCGACACCTTCTTCGACCTGCCGGCCGTGCTCGCCGACCCGGCGAAGGCAGCCAAGGAGAGCTGGGTGACGGGGGCGTACGACTACCACAACAACTTCGCCTTCAACCCCAACAACGAGCCCGACTTCCACACCCCGTGGATGTACACGTGGACCGACTCGCCGTGGAAGACCTCGTCCGTGCTGCGCGCGATGCGGACCCTCTTCACCGATGACGCGTACGGCATGCCCGGCAACGACGACCTCGGCGCCACCTCGTCGCTGCTCGTCTTCGCCATGGCCGGCATCTTCGAGGCGCAGCCCGGCTCCGCCGATTACATCGTCACCGCGCCGATGTTCGAGAAGGTCGAGATCCGGCCGGAGCACGGCCGCACGATCAGCATCGAAGCCCCCGGCGCGAGCGCGTCGAAGCTCCAGTACGTGTCCTCCGTGACCACCGGCAAGGGCAAGCTGCGCCAGAGCTGGCTCTCCCACGAGGACCTGCTCCACGCCGGCACGATCCGGATCAGCCTCTCCGGCAAGCCCACCACCTGGGGCGTCAACGCCGCCCCGCCCGCCATGGGCACAACGGCCGCCAAGCACTGACGGCCCGGGGTGCGGTTCCTCCCGGGAAGCCCGGGAGGAACCGCACCCCACACCCCGTTACCGGACCGGCCGCGAAGCAGACCCGGCGTCGGCGTGTGCGCGGGCGCGTTCGATGTCCGGGACGTGGCTCTCGGCCCATTCCCGGACGGCGCGCAGAGGTGTCAGCAGTGACCGGCCGAGGTCGGTGAGAGCGTATTCGACATGCGGCGGATGTGCGGGAATCTCCGTGCGGGAGATCAGACCGTCGTACTCCATCGCGCGAAGCGTCTCGGTGAGCGCCTTCGGTGTGATCCCCCGGATGTGCGCTTTGAGCCCGGTGAAGCGCATCGGCCCGTCGTCCAGCGCGTTGACGACGAACACCGTCCAGCGTGCCCCGATCCGGTGCAGAACGGTGCGACTGGGACAGGTCGCGGCCATGACGTTGTAGGCCTTGCCCATGCACGACTCCCGGTAGCGTTGTGTATACCGGTATAGAATCTATACCTTCCGCGTTGTGGCCCATCCCGATTGCACAATCCAGCCCCCGACGGCTCGACACCGCCGTTTCGTCGCGGCGATCGTCATCGACTCGCTCGGCACAGGTGTGTTCATCCCCGTTTCGATGCTGTACTTCCTGGCCACGACGTCGCTGACGCTGGTGCAGGTGGGCGCGGCACTGACGACGGCCGGGCTACTGGCGCTCCCGGCGGGTCCTCTGGCCGGAGGACTGGTCGACCGGTACGGCGCCAAGCCGGTGGTGCAGGCGGCGAACCTGGTCCAGGCGCTCGGCTTCGCCGGCTATCTCTTCGTGGGCCAGACATGGCAGATCGCCCTCTGCGCCTGGTTGAACAGTGCCGGGCGGGCGGTGTTCTCCAGCTGCTACGGCGTGACCGTCACGGCACTGGCCGCGCCCGGCCGGCGCGAGCGGTGGTTCGGCTTTCTGGGGTCGGTACGCAACCTCGGCTACGCACTCGGCGGGCTCCTCTCCGCTGTCGCCGTCGGCATCGGAACCCAGGGTGCCTACGCCACGATCGTGGTCGTCGACGCCCTGTCCTACGTCGCCGCCTTCGTGCTGATGCGAGCCGTGCCGAACGTCCGCCCCGCAGCGGGCCAGGACGCCGCCGGAGGCTGGGGGCACGTGCTCCGGGACCGCCGGTACCTGTCACTGGTCGCGCACCAACTGTGCTTCGCGATCTCCTTGTTCGCCCTCAACGTCGCGATACCGGTCTACGCCGTGGACGTGCTGGGACTGCCCGGCTGGACCGCCGGCGCGGTCTTCACGCTCAACACCCTGATGGTCGGCTTCGGCCAGGGCATCGTCGTCGGCCGGCTCGGCGGGCGGATCCGCAGTCGCGTCCTCGTCGCCGGACACGCCTGCTTCGCGGCGGGCTACCTCCTGTTCCTCGCCGCGGACCACGTGGCCGCGCTCGCCCTGGCGGTCGGCGTCGTACTGCTCGGTGCGGGCAGCTACACCCTCGGTGAAATCCTCGGCGGCCCCATCACCTCGACCGTCGCCGCGGAGAGCGCCCCGGACGCCCTCCGCGGCAGGTACCTGGCCCTCAACCAGCTCGCCGTGACGGTCGCGGGAGCGGTCGCTCCGGCCGCACTCTCCGGCCTGCTGGCCACCGGGGCAGCCTCGATCTGGCTGACCCTGGTGGGCGTCAGCGCCCTCGGGGCCACGCTCGCCGCCACGATCGGCACAGTGGTGCCGGCCGCGCGGAGCCGTATCGGAGGGGTCCAACCGGCTGACTCCCCTGCGTAGTTCGCGTCCGCGGCAGACCTCTCGCCCCATGGGACGACGGGTCCCGCCCCCGCAGAGGCTCCGGCATGCTCGACGGCGACTCACGCCCCGGCCAGCTCCAAGCGGTCCAGCAGCCCGGCCGCCGTGAAGGCGTCGACCAGGTGGGGGCGGCCCTCGGTGAAGTGACCCCAGCTGTCGAAGTGGACCGGGACCACACGGCGGGCCGCGAGGATGGTGGCGGCTTCGGCGGCCTGGGCACTGTCGAGAGTCAGCAGCGCGCCGTCGAACAGAGCGGTACGAGCGGCGCCGGCGAAGAGGACAGCGGTGTCCACGGGGGCGAAGCGGTCGGCGACCCGCCGGACCAGGTCCAGTGAGGCGTTGTCGCCGCTGACATAGACGGTGGGCAGGTCGGGGGCGGTCAGGACGAACCCGATCACCTCGCCGGTGACCGGTTCGCAGCCCTCGGGCCCGTGCTGGGCGGGGGCGGCGGTCACGGTCAGGGTGCCGCCGTCAGGGCGGGGCAGTTCGACGGTGTCCCACGGGGCCAGGCCACGTGCGGTGCCGCCGAGGCGGTCCGCGCCGCCGCGCGTGGTCAGGACCAGCGGGATGCCGGCCAGCAGGGCACGGCCGGAGTGGTCGAGGTTGTCGGGGTGCTCGTCGTGAGAGAGCAGGACCACGTCGACCGGGGCGAGTTCGACGGGGTCGACGGCGGCGGGTGCGGTCTTGGTGAGGACGTGGCCGTTGCCCCGAGGGTACTCACCGGGGGCGTCGAAGGCGGGGTCGGTGAGGAACCGCAGCCCGCCGTACTCGATGAGGGCGGTCGGACCGCCGAAGACGCTGACGGGGGTCGGTTCGGCATGCTTACTGGTCATCATATCCTCACGGATAGAAGAAAGATTTACCGTGAAGTGAAGCTAGTCGAGCCTCACGGAGAAACGCAAGACTTAACATGAGAACCATGAAGGAGACCGCAACCAGCGAGCCCGCCCACTCCGCTCCGCCGCCCGCACCGGGCGCGGAGCGGTACCCCGCGCTCGACTTCGCCAACACCACGCTCGCCCTGCCGGGCGGTCAGTTCCTGGAGCTGCTCGGCTCGCCCGAGGCAGCGACGCGGTGGCTGGTGGAACGTGACCTCGCGCCGACCGGCACCACGCTGTACGAGGTGTGCGCGGCCCGGCTGCGTGCCCTGCGGGACCAGGTGCGCGCACTGCTTGCGTCCCGGATCGACGCGCTCCCCGCGCCGGACGGGGCCCTGCATGCCGTCAACGACGCACTGACCCGCGCTCCCGCGGCCGCGCTCCTGCGCTGGGACCCCGCGCAGGGCCTGCACCGGGTCCAGGCCCATCCCACCGACCGGATCGTCGACCACGCCCTGGCCGTTCTGGCAGCCGACGCCGCCGACCTGCTCACCGGTCCGGACGCGGAACGGCTCGCCGCCTGCGACTCGGCTCCCTGCCGCCGCTACCTGCTGCGCACCCACGCCCGCCGCCACTGGTGCTCGGTGCGCTGCGGGGACCGCGCCCGTGCGGCCCGCGCCTACGCACGCCGCACACAGTCCGGCAGGTGAGGAAGCGCGTACCCGTCGACAACCGACCAGCGCCCGCCCATCAGCACCCCTGCTCAGGTTGCGGAGCGCCGCCGGCAGAGCTCATGAAGCCTCAGCGGGTCCTCCAGCCGCAGATCCTCATGTGCCCTGGCCCCGGGGGAGGGCCCGGCGATGCGCGAGCCGAAGCGGCAGCAGGCCGACGACGCCCCGGCGCTCCCGGCGCTCCGCCCCACCACCACGATCCGCCGAACTGCCCCACTCCCATCCGTACTTCGCGGGAGTTGGACGAAACTATTGCGCGCCTCGCCCCCTCGGTTTAGCGTCTGTGCCACCCAAGCGACCTCTCCCCCCACTCGACGTCACGTCAGAATTGTTAGCGCTAACAATTTCTCTCGCTGGCCTGACCTGCAATAACGCAAGGATCCACTTCCTCCCGCCGCTCGATTTCCTCGTGCGGCGCGGCCACCTCGTCGTACCCGCGCACCCCCGCACCGCCGGACGGCCCAGCCCTGTCCGGCGGCCGACCCCGCACGCTCCCGGCCCGGATCCGCGCCTCGGCAAACCCCCCACCCGTCACACACAGGGCCTGCTGCCGGCCTCCCCGCGCACCGCCCCTCCCCGCACCCCCGCAGAACGCCGCGCCACGGCGCGTCCCCGCATGCCCTCACCTCCGCATGCGTGTCTCCCGAAGCCCACCACCGAATCGAGGACAGCGATGAAAGGAACGAAAGGAATGAAAGGACTCCGCTCCGCACTCCGACGCCGCGCCGCCGCGCTGACGGGGGCCTTGGCCGCCGTGCTCGTCGCGGGGGCCCTGACGGGCACCACTGCCTCCCAGGCCGCGACGTCACAGCCCTGCGACCTGTACGCCGCCGGCGGCACGCCGTGCGTCGCCGCGCACAGCACCACCCGCGCCCTGTACGGCTCCTACAACGGGGCGCTGTACCAGGTGCGCCGCGCCTCGGACAACACCACGCGTGACATCGGGGTCCTCAGCGCCGGCGGGTACGCCAACGCCGCCGCGCAGGACTCGTTCTGCGCCGGGACCAGCTGCGTCATCACGGTCATCTACGACCAGACGGGCCGCAACAACCGCCTCACCCAGGCCCCTCCGGGCGGGTTCAGCGGCCCGGCGTCGGGCGGCTACGACAAGCTCGCGAACGCCACGATGGCGCCGGTCAACCTCAACGGCAACCGCGCCTACGGGGTCTTCGTCTCGCCGGGAACCGGCTACCGCAACAACGCGACGAACGGGATCGCGACCGGCGACAAGCCCGAGGGCATGTACGCGATCCTCGACGGCACGCACTACAACGACGGCTGCTGCTTCGACTACGGCAACGCGGAGACCAACAGCCTCGACAACGGCAACGGCACCATGGAGGCCATCTACTTCGGCAACAGCCGGGGCTGGGGCTCGGGTGCGGGCAATGGTCCCTGGGTGATGGCGGACCTGGAGAACGGGCTGTTCTCCGGCGTGAACACCGGCAACAACGCGGGCGACCCGACGGTGAACCACCGCTTCCTCACCGCGATCGTCAAGGGCGAGCCGAACCACTGGTCCATCCGCGCGGGCAACGCCCAGTCCGGCTCGCTCTCCACCTACTACAACGGGGTCCGGCCGAACGCCTCCGGCTACAACCCGATGAAGAAGGAGGGCGCGATCATCCTCGGCATCGGCGGCGACAACAGCGTCAGCGCCGCCGGCACCTTCTACGAGGGCGTCATGACCTCCGGCTATCCCACCGACGCGACCGAGAACGCCGTCCAGGCCAACATCGTCGCGGCCGGGTACACGCAGGGTTCGAGTGGCGGGACCGCCCTCAACTCCGGCTCGTCCGTCTCGCTCCGGGCGACCACGTCCTGCTGCACCACCAGCTACCTCAGCCACTCCGGCGCGAACGTCAACACCGCGGTGGTCTCCTCCGCCAGCTCCGCGACCGACAAGGCGAACGCCTCCTGGGTCGTGCGGCCGGGCCTGGCCAACAGCTCCTGCCGCTCCTTCGAGTCGAAGAACACGCCGGGCAGCTATCTGCGGCACCAGAACTACCAGCTCTATCTGCACGCCAACGACTCCACCGCGCTGTTCGCCAACGACGCCACCTTCTGCTCGCAGGCCGGCGTGAACGGCCAGGGCAACTCGCTGGTCTCGTACAACTTCGCCGACCGCTACGTCCGCCACTTCTCCAACGTCGGATACGTCGCCTCCAACGGCGGCTCCAACACCTTCGACGCGACGGCGCTCTGGCCCGACGACGTCAGCTGGGCGGTCGTCACCGCCTGGACTCCCTGATCCCGGGAAGTGCGCGGGCGGCCACCCCCGAGGGCGGCCGCCCGCGCTCCTCCGTGTCTCACTCGAAGAACTTGAGGCTCCAGCCGGTGTCCGAGGTCGCTCCGGGAACGTTCGCGCGGCTGTAGGTCGTACCGCCCCACCAGCAGAAGGTCCCGGTGTACCAGTACCGGTTGCCCCACGAGTAGGCCGTCCCCTTCGGCACCGCGTGGAACATCAGCGGGAACCGCGGTCCCGCCGGCGGGCTGGTGTTGATGTCACCGTCCAGCAGTACGAAGCTGTGGTGCCCGGGCCCGTTCACCTGCTGGGTGGGATCCCATCCGGCCATCATCGTCGCGCCGGCGGATCCGAACAGGCACCCGTTCGACTTGTACCAGTCCCATACGTACGTCGGGTCGCCACCGGCCCGCAGCCGCAGTTCGCCCAGGCAGTACTGGTCGCTCCAGCTGCCGTTGGCGGAGTAGACGATGTGCAGCTGACCGTTCGGGTCCTTGATCGCCTCGGGTGCCTCGTTGATGAACGGGTTGCCGACGACCCGCTCCCAGCTCTCCCGGGGCTGCGAGATGACGTAGCGCGCGCCGGTCGGCGTGGTGGGGCCGCTCATCCTGGCGATGTAGAGGTTCTGCTCGACGTTGGTGTCGCCGGCCCAGCCGGACCAGACGAACCAGCGCTGCCCGTTGAAGGTGAACATGGTGCCGTCGATGGCCCATTTGTTGTCGGGCAGCGCGAGTTGGGTCTCGGCGGTGTACCCGCTGTCGGGGGCCGCCGAGCTGATCACGTACATCCGGTGCGCGGCGCCGGTTCCGGCCGTGAAGTAGATGTAGTACCGGCCGCCGTCCCGTACGAGCTCCGGGGCCCAGACCTCACCGAGGCCCCGGGTGTCGGACCAGACCTGCCGTGCGGGTGCGGACGCCAGGGCGGCCGTCGACGACGCCTGGCGCACGGCGACGCCACCGCCGGTCGACTGCACGGAGACATAGGTGGAGTCGACCCGGATCACACTCGGGTCGGCGGCCCGCATGGTCGTCTGGGAAGCCCGGGCGGGCTGTGCCGACGACACGGACATCACGGCCGTGAGCACCCCTGCGAGAACAAGGGCGGCAAGGCCGTACATTCGGCGGATTGGATTCATGGTCCCGTTCCACGGTTCGCCTCCGTTTCGACACCGCCGGGGACCGGCCGGGGAACGCCGGACCGCGCGCGGCATCCGGCCGGGACCGCTTCGGAGGACGCCGCAGGGGCGGTACCGGCCGTCGAACTCCCCCACCACCGAGCTCCCCCACTCACCGGTCCCCGGCTGAGAGCGCTCTCACAGCATCAAGAATGGTTCTGCACATGTCAATAAGTACGACCGGGGGCTCGGCCGCTTGGTCCCACGGGCCATCAGCTGTCGGGTCGTCGGACACCGGTCGCAGGCACGTCGCCCGCCCGTTCAACCACCGGGACCCGGCACCGGCCCCTCTTAGCCCGTTCGCCGTCCGGGGGCAGCCGCCTCGCTCGCCCTTCCTGGGAAGAGGATGACCTGCGCAAACGGACACGCCGAGCCGGAATGCCGGGCCTGACCGGGTGACAGGCGGGGCCGATCTCCGTGTTGCGGGCGTGACGGAGTGTCGGTTGCCTCGGACGCGGAGCACAGCGGAGGAGCCGCGCAGTCCGGCCGGGCCACGCTGTCGATGGAGGAACCTCATGCGCAACACACGCACCGGCGCGGGTATCTGTCTGGCCGTAGGCCTGCTGGCCCTCGCTTCCCCCGCCGCCGTGGCCGCGGACCCCGCCGGTGAGCAGACCATTCGTATCAGCCCGCGGAGCGCCTCCCCCGGTTCGCTGGTCACCGTCTCCACCCGGGCCTGCGGCAAGGAGACCTACGGCAAGGGGACCTCGGAGGCCGCGGGCGCGTTCCACCTCTTCGAGGGCGAGCGCAAGGGGGTGCTCGTCGGCGAGTTCGAGGTGCCGGACGACGCCAGGCCGGGTACCGACACGGTCACCGTGAAGTGCCCCCCGCGCATCCAGATGACGGACACGTACCGGATCGCCGACCGTACGCCCAGCGGCGGGGTGGCCGCCGGATTCAGCGTCCCGGTGAACCACGGCGCGCAGCTCGCCGCGGGTTCCCTGCTGCTCGCCGGAGCGGCGGCCGGGGCCGTGTACAGGATGCGCCGCCGGGCGGCGTCGGCCCGCGGCTGACCGTACGCCGCTCGTCCGCGCGCCCCGTATCCCGCCGTGCTCCGGGGCGCGCGGCCGTACCACCCCACCCGCCGCGAGCAAAGGACACGCGATGGAAACCGGGCGCAGTACCAGTACGTCGCCCCAGTCGTTCCCGGCGTCCAAACACCTGGTCTGGGCCGTGGTGGCGGGTACCGTACTGGTGGTCAGCGGACTGCGGGACGACCGGCCGCCGCAGCCGCCCGACCCGCCGGCCGTGGCCGCACCCCCGCTGCCCTCCGCGGCCCGGTCCGCCGTCCCGTCCTCCGCCCCGCCGCCCGCCGCCGCGCCCCCGGTCTCCGCCCCCGCGGGCCCGGTGTACATGGCCTCGCGGTATCCGGTGCGCCTGCCGCCCTCCCTCGTACGCCGCCCCTCCGCGCCGCCGGTGCTCCTCCCCCGGCCGCCGGTCCGGCCGGCGCCCCTGCGGCCCCCGCCGGCGAGTCCCGCCCCGGCCCGTGCGGCGGGGCCCGCCCCCGCTTCCGGACGTCCGCTGCCCGGCCTCACGCCCCCGGCGGCCCCCGCCGTACCGCCGCTCTCTCCGTCCCCGCCGGTACGCCTGCGGATTCCCGTGCTCAAGGTGGACTCGCCCATGATGAAACTGGGCCTCGACGCGTCAGGCGCTCTGACACCGCCGCCCGACAACAACCCGGTGCTCAGCGGCTGGTACGCCGACGGGACGGTGCCGGGCTCGGTGGGCACCGCCATCACGACCGGGCATGTGGACACCAGGCTCGGGCCCGGCGTCTTCTTCCTGCTGGGGTCCTTGCGCAAGGGCGCCACCGTCGAGATCGTCCGGGCCGACCGGAGCACCGCCGTGTTCACGGTGTACGCCGTGGAGGCCTACAGCAAGAAGGACTTCCCGGACGAGAAGGTCTACGGCCCCTCGGACCGGCCCGAGCTGCGGGTGATCACCTGCGGCGGCGAGTACGACAAGGGGTCCGGCTACCAGGAGAACGTCGTGGTCTTCGCCGCGCTGACCGGTTCGCGCTGACGGCCGCGCAGGAAGAAGACATGGGGCGGCAACGCACTGATCCCCGGCGGCCCGAGGGCCCGCCGGGGATCGTTGTTCGGTGTGTGCGGTGTTCGTGGATCAGGTCCGGTGGAGCAGAGCCGTCATGACCCCGTGCAGCGCCGTCTCCGGGTCCGGCGCCGCGTTCGGTGTGCGCCAGGCGACGAATCCGTCGGGGCGTACCAGTACGGCGCCTTCGGCGGACGTGCCGTGGACGGCTGCCCAGTCGGCACCGTCCTCGGACCGCAGATCCGCCTCCGTGCCGGACCCGACGGTGAAGGCGTCCAGCCGGATGCCCAGTCGCTTCGCCACGTGGCGGGCCGCGCCGCGCCACTCCGGGCTGTTCTCGTCGCAGAGCAGGACGAACGCCTGCTCGTAGAGGTCCAGCGTCGACACCCGCTCACCGTCGCGGCCGAGCCACATGTGCGGGGCGCGGGTGCCGGGCTCGCCCGTCAGACCGACGCCCTCGGGCACGACCGGGAGGTCCGGGTCGGCCCCCAGGACCGCTCCGCGCACGTAGCGGTAGCCGAGGGCGACGGAGAGCATCCCGCCCTGCCGGCCACCACCGGGGCCGCCCTGGCCACCGGGACCGCCCTGCCCGCCGGGGCCACCGGGTCGGCCGGCACCCCCGGGTCCCCCCGGACCGCCCTGGCCCGCGGGCGGCCCGGCGTACCCCGGGTGGCTGTGCTCGCCCGAGCGGGCCGAGGCGCGCGCGCTGGTGGCCCTGGCCACCGGGAGCCGCTCCGCCTCGTACGTGTCCAGGAGTTCCGGGCCCGCCGCTCCGCCGACCACGGCGGCGAGCTTCCACGCCAGGTTGTGGGCGTCCTGGATGCCGGTGTTCGAGCCGAACGCCCCGGTGGGGGACATCTCGTGGGCGGAGTCGCCGGCCAGGAAGACCCGGCCGGAGGCGTACCGTTCGGCGACCCGCTCGGCCGCGTGCCAGGGGGCCTTGCCGGTGATCTCGACGTCGAGTTCCGGGTCCCCGACCGCCCGGCGGATGTGCTCGGCGCACCGTTCGTCGGTGAAGTCCTCCAGCGTTTCGCCCCGGTCGGGCTGCCACGGCGCGTGGAAGACCCACCGCTCCTCGTTGTCGACCGGCAGCAACGCCCCGTCCGCCGCCGGGTCGGTGAGGTAGCAGACGATGAAGCGCCGGTCCCCCACCACGGAGGCGAGGCGGCGGGAGCGGAAGGTGATGCTGACGTTGTGGAAGAGGTCTCCCGGGCCCGTCTGGCCGATGCCCAGCTGCTCGCGGATCGGGCTGCGGGGGCCGTCGGCGGCGACCAGGTAGTCGGCGCGCACCGTGGCGTGCTCCCCGGTCTCCCGGTCCTTCACGACGGCGGTGACCCCGTCCGCGTCCTGCTCGAAGGTGAGCAGTTCGGTGGAGAACCGCAGTTCGCTGCCCTGGTCGCGGGCGTGGTCGACGAGGACGGGTTCCAGGTCGTTCTGGCTGCACAGACACCAGCCGCTCGGGCTGAACCGGGCGAGGCCATTGCCCGGGTCGATCTCCTTGAAGAGCCATTCCTGGTCGTCACCGGTGAGTGAACCGGCCTGCAGGATGCCGTGGTTGTCGGCGAGGACGGAGGCCGCGTCGCGGATCAGCTGCTCGGCGCCGGCGGCGCGGAACACCTCCATCGTGCGGACGTTGTTGCCCCGGCCGCGGGGGTGGGTCGAGGTGCTGCGGTGTTTCTCCACCAAGAGGTGGTCGACGCCGAGCCGGCTCAGGAAGAGAGAGGTGGACAACCCCACCAGGGAGCCGCCCACGATGAGGACCGGCACGCGGTGGTCGACGCTTTCGTTCATTCGATCGCTCCAGCTCGGACGCAGGGGGACGCACTGTCCATGCCCTGGTCGGAGGGGTTGGGCGGGGCTTGTGCCGCCGCCTCACCTGAACGGTTCATAAATCTGGCGCCGCCCGTACCAGCGTTCCACGATCGGTCGCGGGGAGCAGTGCGCGCGCCGCACGGGGCGGCACGCCACCCACCGGCAGGCAGGGACCTGCGCGACTTCACCGAAACCGGCCCACGACGGGCGGGAACGGGACAGGAGAACAGAAGCGATGACAATCCTCTCGGAACGGGTATCCCAGTCCGCCTTCGACGGTTCGAGGCTCCGGGTCATACTGCTCCTTGACCTGCACGACGGCGCCCAGAACCAGTTCCTGGAGGCGTACGAGCACATGCGCAACCAGGTCGCCTCGATCCCGGGACACATCAGCGACCAGCTGTGCCAGTCCATCGAGAACCCCTCCCAGTGGCTCATCACCAGTGAGTGGGAGAGCGCGCCCCCCTTCCTCGCCTGGGTGAACAGCGAGGAGCACGTGGCGACGGTGCAGCCGCTGCACAGCTGCGTGCGCGACACCCGTTCGCTGCGCTTCAGCGTGCTGCGGGAGACCGGGGCCGCGTTCGAGTCCACCCCCGAGCCGCTCCGGGGCCGCCTCCAGGCCGCGCCGCGCCTGGGCGACGGCGTCGTGCGCCACGCGCTCACCTTCACGGTGAAGCCGGGCACCGAGGAGATGGTCGCGAAGATCCTCGCCGACTACGACTCGCCGCAGGCCCGCGTCAACGAGAACACCCGGCTGCGCCGTACCTCGCTCTTCATGCACGGGAACCGCGTCGTGCGGGCCGTCGAGATCGAGGGCGACCTGATGGCGGCCCTGCGTCACGTCTCCCGCCAGCCCGAGGTCAGGGCCGTCGAGGAGGCCATCAACCCGTACCTGGAGCAGGACCGGGACCTGAGCGACCCCGACTCCGCCCGGATGTTCTTCACCCGGGCGGCGCTGCCGACCGTCCACCACGTGACGGCGGGCCGCCACAGTGCCGCGGACGTCCAGCGGCACGCGCTGTTCTACCAGGCCAAGGAGGGCTGCGGGATGGCGCTGGCCCGGCTGCTCGCCGGCCAGGACGAGGAGAACGCGGACGACGTCGCGAGCCCCATCGAGAGCAGCACGATCTTCCAGCGCGACGACGTCGTGGTGCGGCTCGTCGAAGTGATCGGCCCGCTCGACGCGCAGCCCACGCAGGCGCTGGGCATCGGTGGCGACCGCAAGGCGGCCGTGCTCGACCGGCTGCTCGACGGCGGTGTGCAGACAGTGCCGACGAACGACCAGGAGGCCGTGCGCTTCCTCGCCCAGGCCGAGATGAGCCTGATCACCGACCGCCGGTCCGCCGAGTCCTGACGCGTCACCGGCAACGGGGGCCGGCCCCGGCCTGCCGTCACACCTCCCAACGTGCCTGGAGAAAAGCAGCCATGACCATCCACCGGCATCGCATCGTGGATCTCAGCGAGACCCAGCCCAACCGCCGGCGCGGCGGTGACCTGCGCGCCCTGCTCACCCCGACCGCGGTCGGCGCCACCAGCGGCTTCATGGGGCTGGCCCTCGTCGAACCGGGTGACCGGATCGGCGAGCACTACCACCCCTACTCCGAGGAGTTCGTGTACGTCGTGGCGGGACACCTCGAGGTGGACCTGGACGGCGAGACGTATCCCATGCGGCCCGACCAGGGCCTGCTGATCCCGCCGCACGTCCGCCACCGCTTCCGCAACGTGGGGGACGTGGAGGCGCGCATGGTCTTCCACCTGGGGCCGCTCGCCCCACGTCCGGAACTCGGCCACGTGGACACCGAGGTCACCGAGGCCGCCGCCGCCCCGGAGACGGCCGAGCGCGGAGCGCCGCCAGAACGAACGGGGGCGGCCTCATGACCCGCCGCGTGGCCGTCACCGGGGTCGGTGTCGTCGCACCCGGTGGGATCGGCGCCCCGGCGTTCTGGGACCTGCTCGCCAACGGGCGTACGGCGACGCGCGGCATCACCCTGTTCGACCCGTCGCAGTTCCGTTCGCGGATCGCCGCCGAATGCGACTTCGACCCCGTCGCCCACGGCCTGGACGCGGAGCTGATCGCCCGTTCCGACCGGTACGTCCAGTTCGCGCTGGTGGCCGCCAGGGAGGCGCTGGGCGACGCCGGGCTCGACCTGGAGAAGGAGGATCCCTGGCGTATCGGGGTCTCCCTCGGGACGGCGGTCGGCGGCACCACGCGCCTGGAGCACGACTACGTCGCGGTCAGCGAGAGCGGCGCGCGGTGGGACGTCGACCACCGGTCGGCGGGCGCCCACCTGGAACGGGCGTTCGCGCCGAGCACCCTGGCCTCCGCGGTCGCGGAGGAAGTCGGTGCGCACGGGCCCGTACAGACCGTCTCCACCGGCTGCACCTCCGGCCTCGACGCGATCGGCTACGCCTTCCACTCCGTGGAGGAGGGCCGGGTGGACGTCTGCATCGCGGGGGCGTCCGACACCCCGATCACCCCCATCACGGTGGCCTGCTTCGACGCGATCAAGGCGACCTCGGCGAACAACGACGATCCGGAGCACGCCTCCAGGCCGTTCGACGCGCGCCGGGACGGGTTCGTGATGGGCGAGGGCGGTGCCGTCCTCGTCCTGGAGGAGCTGGAACACGCACGGGCCCGCGGGGCGACCGTCTACTGCGAGATCTCGGGGTACGCCACCTTCGGCAACGCGTACCACATGACCGGGCTGACCACCGAGGGGCTGGAGATGGCCGAGGCCATCAACAGCGCCCTGGCGCACGCCCGGATCGACGGATCGCAGGTCGACTACGTCAACGCGCACGGGTCGGGCACCAAGCAGAACGACCGGCACGAGACGGCCGCGGTGAAGCGGGCCCTGGGCTCGCACGCGTACAAGGTGCCGATGAGTTCGATCAAGTCCATGGTCGGCCACTCGCTCGGCGCCATCGGAGCCATCGAGATCGCCGCGTGCGTCCTGGCCCTCAAGCACCAGACGGTGCCGCCGACGGCCAACTACGAGACCGCGGACCCCGAGTGCGATCTCGACTACGTACCGCGTACCGCACGCTCCCTGAAACTGCGCAGCGTGCTCTCGGTCGGCAGCGGATTCGGGGGATTCCAGTCCGCCGTCGCCATGACCCGCTCGGGTGGGAGGACCACATGAGCACTCGGGCAGCCGACGCGCGTCGCACCTCCGTCATCACGGGTATCGGGGTCGTCGCCCCCAACGGGACCGGCGCCAACGCCTTCTGGAAGCAGACCCAGGAAGGCGTCAGCGTCCTCGACCTGGTCTCCCGCGAGGGCTGCGAGAACCTTCCGCTCAAGGTCGCCGGCGAGGTCAGGGACTTCGACCCGGTCGCGTTCATCGAGGAGCGCTTCCTCGTCCAGACCGACCGCTTCACGCATTACGCCATGGCCGCCGCCGATCTCGCCCTGAGCGACGCGCGGCTCGGGCGCGCCGACTACGAGGGCGCGCCGTTCAAGGTGGGCGTGGTCACCGCCGCCGGTTCGGGAGGCGGTGAGTTCGGCCAGCGCGAGCTCCAGCGGCTGTGGGGGCAGGGCTCGCGCTACGTCGGGCCGTACCAGTCCATCGCCTGGTTCTACGCGGCCAGTACCGGTCAGATCTCGATCCGCGGCGGCTTCAAGGGGCCGTGCGCCGTCGTGGCGAGCGACGAGGCCGGCGGCCTGGACGCGCTGATGCACGCGGCGCGTTCCATCCGGCGCGGCACGGACGCCGTGGTGGTCGGTGCGGCCGAGGCTCCGCTCGCGCCGTACTCGGTCGTCTGCCAGCTCGGCTACGACGACCTCAGCCTCAGCGACGAACCCACCCGCGCCTACCGGCCGTTCACCGCGGACGCCTGCGGATTCGTCCCGGCCGAGGGCGGCGGCATGCTGGTCGTCGAGGAGGAGGCGGTGGCCCTCGAACGCGGTGCCAGGGTGCGGGCCGAACTGGCCGGTCACGCCGCCACCTTCACCGGCGCGTCGCGGTGGGAGGAGTCCCGTGCGGGGCTGGCCCGCGCGATCGAAGGGGCGCTGCGGGAGGCCGGCTGCGCGCCGGAGGAGATCGACGTGGTCTTCGCGGACGCGCTCGGTGTGCCCTCGGCGGACCGGGCCGAGGCGCTGGCGATCGCCGACGCGCTCGGCGCGCACGGACGCCGGGTGCCGGTGACGGCGCCCAAGACCGGGATCGGGCGCGCCTACTGCGGTGCGCCGGTGCTGGACACGGCGGCCGCCGTGCTCGCCATGGAACACGGTCTGATCCCGCCGACGCCCAACGTCTTCGACGTGTGCCACGACCTGGACGTGGTCACCGGGCGCGCGCGCCCCGCCGAACTGCGCACGGCGCTCGTGCTGAGCCGTGGCCTGATGGGGTCGAACTCGGCCCTGGTGCTGCGCCGCCCCACCGACACCCCGCTGTGAGAAGGAGTAGTCCCCGATGACCGCATCGCTGACGTACGAAGAACTGTCCGCCCTGATGAAGAGCGGCGCAGGCCTGACCGCCGACCCGTCGGAGATGGCGAGCCGCCCCGACTCCGCCTTCGAGGAGTACGGCCTGGACTCGCTCGGTCTGCTCGGCATCGTGGCCGTGCTGGAGAACCGCTACGGCCACGCGCTGCCGGCCGACGCCGACCAGTGCAAGACGCCCGCCGAGTTCCTCGACCTGGTCAACAACACCCTCGTGACAGGAGCCTGACGTGTCCGGACACACCGAGAACGAGATCATCATCGCCGCTCCGCTGGACCTGGTCTGGGAGACGACGAACGATCTGGAGAACTGGCCGCAGCTGTTCAGCGAGTACGCGGCGGTCGAGGTGATCGAGCGGGAGGGGCAGAAGACGACGTTCCGCCTCACCATGCACCCCGACGACAACGGCAAGATCTGGAGCTGGGTCTCGGAGCGCACCACCGACCGCCCGGGGCGCAACGTTCAGGCCCGGCGGGTCGAGCCCGGCCCGTTCCAGCACATGGACATCCGGTGGGAGTACACGGAGGTCCAGGGCGGTACGCGGATGCTGTGGCGGCAGGACTTCGCGATGCGCCCGGACGCCCCGGTCGACGACGCGTGGATGACGGACAACATCAACCGCAACTCCCGCGTCCAGATGGAGCTCATCCGCGACAAGATCGAGCAGCGTGACCGCGAGCGCCGCTCCGCCTCGGTACCCGCCAGCTAGCCACTCGGCCGGGAGAGTTCGCCGCGATCCGGTGAGCCTTCCCGGCCGCGGTGCTGTCACCGCCTCGGCCGCTCACCTCCCTGAAGCACCTCACACCCCGCCCCGAAAGGCAGCCAGATGCACCACGCTCTGATCGTCGCCCGGATGGCTCCGGGTTCGGCTCCGGACATCGCGAAGCTGTTCGAGGCCTCGGACGGCACGGACCTCCCCCACCTCGTCGGAGTGCACCGCCGCACGCTGTTCCAGTTCGGCGACGTGTACCTGCACCTGATCGAGTCCGACCGCCCGCCGGGCCCGGAGATCGCCAAGGTGACGGAGCACCCGGAGTTCAAGGCCATCAGCGACCGGCTCACCGCGTTCGTGAGCCCGTACGACCCGCAGACCTGGCGCGGTCCGAAGGACGCGATGGCCCAGCCGTTCTACACGTGGCAGCGGTAGGGTTCCGGCGCCGCACGGCGAATCGCCCCGGGTCCGGCACTTCGGTGCCGGACCCGGGGCGATTCGCGCTGGTACCCCCGGCCTACGGCACGGTGCACTCGAAGGCGTGGAGGTAGGCGTTGACCGGGTGGACCTCGCCCACCTGGAGGCCGGCCTCGGCCATGCGCCCGAGCAGGCTCTCCCGGGTGTGCTTCGCTCCCCCGACGTTGAGCAGGAGCAGCAGGTCCATGGCGGTGGTGAACCGCATGGACGGGGTGTCGTCGACGAGGTTCTCGATGATCACCACGCGGGCGCCCGGGCGGGCCGCGGCGACCACGTTGCGCAGGGTCCTGCGGGTGCTCTCGTCGTCCCATTCGAGGATGTTCTTGATGATGTAGAGATCCACCTCGAAGGGGATGTCCTCGCGGCAGTCGCCGGGCACGATCCGGACGCGTCCGGCCAGCGGGCCGCCGTCGCGCAGCCGCTCGTCCGCACGGGCCACGACGCCCGGCAGGTCCATGAGGGTTCCCTGGACCGAGGGGTGCTTCTCCAGCAGGCTGGCGAGCACGTGGCCCTGGCCGCCGCCGATGTCGGCGACCGAGGAGACGCCCGTCAGGTCGAGGAGTTCGGCGACGTCGCGTGCGGACTGCACGCTGGACGTGGTCATCGCACGGTTGAACACGTGGGCGGACTCGCCGGCGTCCTGGTGGAGGTAGTCGAAGAAGCCCTTGCCGAACGTCTCGGGGAAGACGCTGGTACCGGAGCGCACCGCGTCGTCGAGGCGCGGCCAGACGTCCCAGGTCCAGGGCTCCGTGCACCACAGGGAGATGTAGCGCAGGCTGTGCGGGTCGTCCTCGCGCAGCAGTCGGGACGTGTCCGTGTGGACGAACCTGCCGTCCTCCGTCTCGGCGAAGACGCCGTAGCAGGTCAGCGCCCGCAGCAGGCGCTGGAGCGGTACGGGCTCCGCGTCGACCACGAGGGCGAGCTCCGCGGCGGAGGCCGGGGTCTCGCCGAGGGCGTCGGCGACGCCCAGCCGGGCCGCCGCTCGTACGGCCGCGGCGCAGGCCGCTCCGAAGGCGAGCTCGCGCAGACGCATGGAGGGCGGCGTGGCCGGGGCGCCGGCGTGGGTCTGGGGCCCGGCGAGGGTGGCGGTGAGGGTGGCCTTCTCGGGGCTGGTCTCGGGGGTGGGGCTCACGGTGGTCATGCCGTCTCGTTCCTCCTGGTGCGGCGGTGGGTGGTCATTCGGCGCACATCCCGGCCGGCTCGGAGGTGGCGCAGGTGTTGCCGGTGAAGGTGTTGCCGGTGCCCGAGGTGTCACGGTTGGCGAGGTCGGCGGGGCTGTTGCCGCTGACGAGGTTGTCCTGGACGGTGTTGTCGGTGTTGAGCGCGCCCACGAAGCTCTTGAACAGCAGGATGCCGCCGGAGAAGTCGGTGGTGCCGACGTTGTCCTGAATGAGGTTGGAGCGCACGACGGTGCTCTCGCTGCCGGTCAGGACGATGCCGGACCCCTGGATGGCGGAGAGGCGCGGGGTGGCCGCGCAGAGCTTGTTGTTCTTCACGATCCGGTTGCCGCTGATCGTCATCGCGCCGGCCGCGGGCTTGGACTCGTCGCCCACGACGAAGATCCCGCTGCAGTTGCCTGTGACGGTGTTGTCGTCGATCCGGAGGTTGCGGACCCGGCGCACGGTGACGCCGATGCGGTTTCCGCTCACGGAGTTGTCCGCGATGGCCGTCCCGTCCGTGTCGGTCGCCCCGCCCTCCTCGCTGACCGAGTTCGCGACGAAGATGCCCGCGTCGCCGTTGCCGGTGGCGGTGTTGTGCCGGAGGTCGGCGCGGGTCGAGCGCTCCTGGGCGATGCCCCAGGTCCCGTTGTCACGCGCGGTCACCCGGCGGACGGAGAGCCCGTCGGTCCAGGACGCCCAGACGCCGGTCTTCGTGAAGCCGGAGACGGTCAGCGCGCGGATCCTGACGCCGTCGACCGGGTTCGCCTCGGTGCCCACGACGCAGATGCCGTTGCCGCCCGCGGCGCAGGCGTTGACCGCCCTCGGCCCCTTGGCGGCGGCGGGGCCCGCGGCGGTCTTGGCGGGCTTCGTCCCGGCCGCCTCCGTCGTCCCTGTCGTCCCGGCCGTCTCCGCCGCCTGCGGGGCGATGACCGTGCGCTCGCCCGTACCGCGCAGCGTCAGGCCCGGCGTGGTGATCAGCACACTCTCGCGGTAGGTGCCGGGCAGGACGACGACGGTGTCGCCGGGGTGTGCGGCGTCCACCGCCTCCTGGATCGATTCTCCTGGGTGCACCACGTGTTCGTGGTGTCCGGACGCTGCCGTGGGGCCGGCCGAGAACCCCAGAACGGTGGCCGTGACAGCGGTGACGCCCGCCAGGCATTTCATGTGTTTTGTTCTCATGAGCCGAAGCTATGGGCGATCAACCACCGCCGCCACGCAGGGTGAGCGAGTGGATACAACGCGCCCCTGAATGGCTTACGCGGGCGTCCACTCCTCCCGGCCGGGCCGCCCCGCGGCACGCGATCCGCCCCGCGCACGTCTCCCGCCGTGGACGATCAGTGGGCGTCTCCCGTCGTGGACGAGGTGATGATGTCTCCGTGCGCGAAGTCCCCCGGCGGAATCCCCGGGTGGTGGCTCTCGGGGCGCGGACGGGGGGCGGAGCTCCCGAGGGACAGCCGGGAGACGATGCGGTAGCGGTCGCCCCGGTAGAGGGAGTGGACGTACTCGACGGGCCGGCCCGCCGTGTCGGTGGTGAGGCGCTCGATCAGCAGGGCGGGCGAGAGGACGGGGATGTCCAGGACCGCCGCCTCGGCCTCGTTGATGACGGTCGGCTCGATCGACTGGACCGCCTGGTCGACGTGGACGTGGTGGTGCTCGCGCAGATGGTCGTAGAGGTCCCCCGCCTCCAGTTCCTGCGGGGTGAGGGAGGGGACGAGCTCCGCCGGGATGTGCAGGTGCTCGATCGCCATCGGTGAGCCGTCGACCAGACGCAGCCGGGCGATGTAGACCACCTCGGCCGCGGGCGAGACCCGCAGCTTGCGGCCGATGCGCGCGCCCGCACGGATCGTGTCGAGCCGCAGGAGCCTGCTGGACCAGGTGCCGGCCGCCTGCGGCACCACGAAGGCCGCGTCGTCCGGGGCCAGCTCCTGGGTGATCTTGGCCGGGGCCACGAACATCCCTCGTCCGTGTTCGCGTACGAGCTGCCCGGTGGCGACGAGTTCGTCCACCGCCGCGCGCAGGGTGGGCCGGGAGACGCCGAGTTCGGCGCTGAGCGTGCGCTCCGAGGGGATCGCGTCGCCGGGCCGGCGCACCTCGATCAGGCCGAGGAGGTGCTCGCGGACCCGCTCGCGTTTGAGTACGCCGCCCGAGCCCGAGGAGCTGTTCTGCATGGATCCGGCCTCTCCGCCTCTTCATCGGCAACTGGTTCGGTGGTAAACGATGGTTGGGGCTCCCGGAAGTGTACAACGCACTCAACTGGCCTTATTAAATCGAGGGTTGACGCCATCACTGGTCTATGCCACCTTCTACCCACGCCGTTGTCCAGTTGACCAATTGGTCAACTCCTTTTCGAGGTGAATCCAGTGAAGATCCGCTTCATCCCGGCCGCGGTGGCCCTGGCGGCCATCTGTGCGCTCACCGCGTGCGACAACTCCTCATCCGGGTCCGGCCAGTCGGACGGGCCCACCGATCTCACCGTGTGGATCATGAAGGACAGCGTCTCCGACGCCTATCTCCAGCGGTTCGAGAAGGACTTCGAGGCCCAGCACGGCAAGATCCGGCTGGACATCCAGATACAGGAGTGGGACGGGATCGGCGAGAAGATCACCGCCGCACTCGCCAGCAAGGACGCCCCGGACGTGATCGAGGTGGGAAACACCCAGGTCGCGCAGTACGCGCAGAGCGGCGGGGTGCTCGATCTCAGCGACAAGGTGACGGAGTTGCGGGGGGCGGACTGGCTGCCCGGCCTCGCGGAGCCGGGGAAGGTCGACGGGAAGCAGTACGGCGTGCCCTGGTACGCGGCGAACCGCGTGGTGATCTACAACAAGGACCTCTTCGCGAAGGCAGGCATCACCGCGCCGCCCACGACCCGGGAGGAGTGGCTGGAGATCACCGGGAAGCTCGACAAGGGCGGGACACAGGGCATCTACCTCCCCGGGCAGAACTGGTACACCCTGGCCGGCTTCGTCTGGGAGGAGGGCGGCGAACTCGCCGTGAAGGACGGCGGCACGTGGCGGGGCGCGCTCGACAGCCCCGAGGCGCTGCGGGGCATGGAGTTCTACCGCCGGCTCCAGGCCCTGGGCCAGGGCCCCAAGGACTCCGACGAGGCCAAACCGCCCCAGGCGGACGTCTTCGCCAAGGGCGACGTCGCCCAGATCATCGCCGTACCCGGCGGCGCCAGGATAGTGGAGCAGGCCAACCCCGCCCTCGCGGGCAAGCTCGGCTTCTTCCCGATCCCCGGCAAGGAGGCGGGCAAACCGGGAGCGACCTTCACCGGCGGCTCCGACCTCATCGTCCCGGTCGCCTCGGCCCATCAGGAAGCGGCTTACGAGGTGGTCGCGGCGCTCGCCGGCGAGAAGGAGGAGACCGAGCTGGCCCGGACCATGAGCTACGTCCCCAACCGGACCTCGCTCGCCGGTGTGCTGGGGGGCGACGAGGGCAACGCGGCGATGGCCGCCGCCGCGGCGCAGGGGCGCGCCACGCCCAACTCCCCCGAGTGGGCCGCCGTCGAGGCGACCAACCCGATCAAGGAGTACATGACGGCCGTGCTCACCGGGTCCGACCCGGCGAAGGCGGCGAAGGCCGCGTCCGACGCCATCAGCAAGACCCTCAACCCGTGAGCCCGGCGACGCCCGAGGGAGGCCGCGCGTGACCCGGACCGCGGACCGGCCCGGCCCGGCGGCGGCCGGAACGGCCGCCCCGGCCGCCGCCCCGGAGGCCGCTCCCCCGGCCCGGGGGCCGGGCAGACCCCGCCGTACCGTGCCGGGCACCCTCTGGCCGTATCTGCTGATCGCCCCCACCGTGATCGGGTTCGCCTTCCTGCTGGCCTACCCCCTCGCCCGTAACCTGCTGATCTCCTTCCAGCACTACGGCATGGCGGAACTGATCCGCGGAAAAGCGGACTTCGCGGGTCCGGAGAACTACTCCGCGATCCTGCGGGACGGCGAGTTCTGGCAGGTGGTCCGGCGCACCCTCTGGTGGACCGCGGTCAACGTCACGCTCATCATGGTGATCGGCACCGGCGTCGCGCTGATGCTGCAACGGCTCGGCAAGCGGATGCGGACCCTGGTCCTCGTGGGGCTGGTGCTCGCCTGGGCCAGTCCGGTGATCGCCACCACCACGGTCTTCCAGTGGCTCTTCGCCTCCCGGCTCGGGGTGGTCAACTGGCTTCTGGTCCGGCTGGGGTTCGACTCCTTCGAGAACTACTCCTGGTTCGCGCACGGCCCGGCCGCCTTTACCGTGCTGGTGCTGCTGGTGGTGTGGCAGTCGGTGCCGTTCGTCGCCGTCACCCTGCACTCCGCGCTGACCACGGTCCCGGCCGAGCTCTTCGAGTCCGCCCGGATCGACGGGGCCGGCGGCTGGCGGATCTTCCGCTCCGTCACACTGCCGATCCTGCGGCCGATCTTCGGGCTGGTACTGAGCCTCGAAGTCATCTGGGTCTTCCGGTGCTTCGCCCAGATCTGGGCCGTCACCAAGGGCGGGCCCGGCGGAGCGACCACCACCCTGCCCGTCTACTCCTACCAGGTCGCCCAGTCGCTGCACCGCTACGACCTCGGGGCGGCGGCGGCCACCCTCACGGTGCTCGTCCTGGTCGGCGCGCTGATCCTCTACTTCCGCCAGATGTTCCGACAGGAGGCCGAGCTGTGAGCGCCCGACCCGCCCGCGTGGCCCTGCGCGGACTGCCCCTGAACGCCGGGGCGCTGACCGTCTTCGCGCTCAGTGTCTTCCCCGTCTACTGGATGATCCTCACCGCCTTCAAGCCGACCCCGGACATCCAGGCGGAGACTCCGGTGTTCCTGCCCACCTCGCTGACGCTGGAGCACTTCTCCGACGCGGTGTCGGCCGACGGATTCTGGTCGTTCTGGCGCAACAGCCTCCTCGTCACGGGCGGCTGTGTGCTGCTGGCTCTCGTCGTCGCCCTCGGTGCGGCGTTCGCCGTGGCCCGGATGCGATGGAAGGGCCGGCGGGGGTTCGTCCTCATGGTGTTCGTCGCACAGGTCGCGCCGTGGGAGGCGCTGCTGATCCCGATGTACGTCATCGCCCGGGACACCGACATGCTCGACAGGCTCGCGACCCTGACCCTCGTCTACTTCATGATCACGCTGCCGTTCACCATCGTGACCCTGAGGAGCTTCCTGTCCGCCATCCCCGCCGAACTGGAGGAGGCGGCCCAGGTCGACGGCTGTACCCGCGCCGCCGCCTTCCGCCGGGTCACCTTCCCGCTGCTGGCACCGGGGCTGCTCGCCACCTCCCTGTTCGGTTTCATCACCGCCTGGAACGAGTTCGCCTTCGCCAACATGCTGATCATCAAGAACCAGGACGACCGGACGCTGCCCGTCTGGCTCTCCTCGTTCTCGAACGTCTTCGGCACCGACTGGGGCGCCACCATGGCCGCCTCCACCCTCTTCGCGCTGCCCGTCCTCGTACTCTTCCTCGTTCTCCAGCGACGGGTCGCCACCGGTATGACCGGTGGCGCGGTCAAGGGATAGGAGAAACCGTGTCCATGCCCCCCACCGGTCTCGGCCTCGTACCGGGCCCCTTACGGCTCCACCTGCGACGGGGCCGGTTCACCTTCGACACCGCCACGGCGATCCGTGCGACCGCGGGCACCGAGCCCGCCGCCCTGCTGCTGCGCACCCTGCTCGCCCCGGCGACCGGACTGCCGCTGCCCCTCGCGGACGACGGCCGGGTGGTCCTCGCTCTCGATCGCGGTCTCACCGGCCTCGGGGACCAGGGGTACGGGCTCACCGTCGGCGAGGACACCGTCCTGCTGCGGGCGGCCCGGCCGGAGGGTCTGCTGCACGGCGTCCAGACCCTCCGTCAGCTCCTGCCGCCCGTCGCGCTCTCCGCCGAACCGGTGCACGGCACAGCGTGGTCGATCCCCTGCCTGGAGACGACGGACGTGCCGCGCTACGCCTGGCGCGGGGCGATGCTCGACGTGGCCCGTCACTTCCAGCCCGTCTCGTTCCTGCGGCGCTTCACGGACCTGCTGGCCCTGCACAAGCTGAACGTGCTGCACCTGCACCTCACCGACGACCAGGGCTGGCGGATGCCGGTCGGCGCCTACCCCCGGCTCACCGAGGTGGGCGGGGTGCCGCACGGGGGCGCGTACACCCGCCAGGAGCTGACCGACCTGGTCGCGTACGCCGCCGACCGGGGGGTCACCGTCGTCCCCGAGATCGAGATGCCCGGCCACGTCCGCGCCGCCCTCGCCGCCTACCCGCACCTCGGCAACTTCCCCGACCGGCGGCTGGAGGTCTGGGACCGCCAAGGCGTGTGCGACACCGTCCTCGGGGTCCACGACGAGGCGCTCGACTTCTGCCGGACCGTGCTCGACGAGGTCATGGAGGTCTTCCCCTCGCCGTACATCCACGTCGGCGGCGACGAGTGCCCGACCGACGAGTGGCACGCCTCGCCCTCCGCGCTGGCGCGCGTCGCTGACGAGGGGCTGAGCAGCCCGAAAGCGCTCCGCGGCTGGCTGATGGGGCAGGTCGGGGCGTTCCTCACCGAGCACGGCCGACGCCCGCTGGGGTGGACCGAATCCGGGGACGACCTGCCGGGCTCGTTCACCGTACTGGCCTGGCTGGACCAGGAGCACGGCCTCGCGGCGGCGCGCAACGGCCATCCGGTCATCATGACCCCGCACCGCTCCACCTACCTCGACTACCCGCAGTCCACGCGCCCCGAGGAGCCGCCCGGCCAGCCCGGTTTCTCGGTGGACCTGCCGACCGTCTACGCCACCGACCCCGCACCCGCCCACTGGGACGCGGCGGACGCCGCCCACGTGCTGGGCACGCAGGCGCAGTTGTGGACCGAGTACGTGCCCACCGCGGCGCACGCCGAGTACCTCGTCTTCCCCCGGCTGTGCGCCCTGGCCGACACCGCCTGGTCCGGCGGCCACGACTGGGACGGATTCCGGACCCGGCTGGACCACCACAGAACCCGGCTCGACGCCCTCGGAGTGCCGAGCCGTCCCTCCACGCTCCACCATCCCGAGAGGACCCCCAGGTGATGAGCACCAGCACGAACAAGAGAGAGCGCACCCCCCGACCCGGCGTCTCCCGCGTCCGCGTCGCCCTGGCCGCCGCCGCACTGGCCGGACTCGGCTGCGCCACCCTGGCGGCCGTACCCGCCACCGCGGCCGGCGAGGCGCTGACGGTCCAGTACCGGCAGAGCTCCACCGGCTCCGACCAGGCGGAACCCTGGTTCAAGGCCGTCAACACCGGCAGCACGTCCGTCTCGCTCGCCCAGGTCAAGATCCGCTACTACTTCAAGGCGGACTCCGGAGCCTCGTACACCTACGCCTGTTCCTGGGCGGTCAAGGGGTGCGCCAACATCACGGGCACCTTCGGCACCCTCGCCAGCCCCACCGCGACGGCCGACCGCTACCTGGAGATCGGCTTCACCGCCGGGGCCGGTTCGCTCGCCCCCGGCTCGGACACGGGGGACATGCAGCTGCGGTTCTACCGCTCGAACTGGCAGCCGCTGAACCAGGCGGACGACTATTCCTTCGGTTCCGGGCAGACCTCGTACGCCAACTGGTCCAAGGTCACCGCGACCGTGGCCGGGACCCAGGTGTGGGGCACCGCGCCCACCGGCAACAACCCGACCGACCCCACCGGCCCGACGAACCCTCCGACCGACCCGCCCGCCGGCGGCACCAGGCTCTTCGACGACTTCAACTACACCTCGTACAGCGACCCGTCCATCGGCGCGCACGGCTGGAACGTGCGCTCCAACTCGGGCGGTCCCGGGGTGCCGGGCGCGAGCTGGCCGGCCGAGAACGTCACCTTCGCCAAGGAGGGGACCAACTCGATCATGAACCTGGAGACCTCCACCGCAGGGACACCGGAGAGCACCAAGCAGGCCGAAGTCCTCACCAAGGCGACGAAGTTCCGCAACGGCACCTACGCGGCCCGGGTGCGGTTCGCCGACGCGCCGAAGTACGGCCCCGACGGGGACCACCTCGTGTCCACGTTCTTCACCATCAACGACCTCAAGGCCCCGATGGCCGACGACTACGCCGAGTACGACTTCGAGTACCTGCCCAACGGCGGCTGGGGCGAGCCCTCGAACATCCTCTACACCACGTCCTGGGAGACCTACCGCCCCGATCCGTGGGAGGCGGTCAACCAGCACTCCGAATCGCGTATCAGCTATGCGGGCTGGCACGACCTCGTCCTCACCATCGACGACACTTCCATCGTGTACTACATCGACGGCGTCGAGTTCGGGCGCCACGACTCCCGCTACCTGCCGGAACGCCCCATGTCCATCAACTTCAACCAGTGGCTGATCGACCTCGCGGGCCAGACCAGCACCACCCCGCGCGCCTACGACCAGAAGGTCGACTGGGTGCTGCACGCCAAGGACCAGGTGCTGACCCCGGCCCAGGTCACCGCTGCGGTAGCCGCCTACCGGGCGGCGGGCAAGGCATTCGAGGACACCGTGCCGGCCTCCTGACCGCTCCGCCCTCCCGGACCGGGGGACGGACGCCGCTCGCGCGGGCGCCCGTCCCCCGGTTCGCGGTCAGACCGTACGGGACAGTGCCAGGCGGACCAGGGCGTCGTTGTCCGCCACGGCGCCGCCGTCCGGGTCCACGAGGGTGTCCTCCAGACCGATACGGGTCTCCAGCCCCAGAGCGAGGGCCCTGTCGAGGACCGGCCAGGTGGAAACACCCTCCCCGTGCAGCAGGACCGGCGTCGTGCAATCCGCCCGCCGCAGCAGGTCCATGATCCGGTCGGCACGGATCAGCGCCTGCTCGGGCGGCAGGTCGATCAGCTCCACGAGCACCCGCGTGCAGGAGTCGGCGCGGGTGCCGCCCAGCAGCGCGAGAGCGTCGCGCTCCGACCAGACCCCCGCCTCGACGCCCACGCCCATCTCCGCCAGGATCTCGGCCAGTTCCTCGAACCCTGCCTCGCTGAGGTTGACGGAGGCGAAGTCCGGACGGTCCTCCGCCGCAGCCCATTTCAGCACCGTGTCCCTGCGGACCGCGGCGTCGCCGCCGCACATCCACAGGCCGGTCGACACCCCGACCGGCAGTCCGGGACAGACGCGGCGCACCGCCCGGACCGCCGGCTCCACCCAGAGGACGTCCAGGCTCTCCTCGCCCTCCCCGTCCCGGGGATGCATGTGCACGCTGCCCGCTCCGGCCGCCATCGCGGAGCGTGCGGCGGTGGCCAGCTGATCCGGCGTGAGCGGCACCGCACGGTGGTCCGTAGCGTCGCGCCGGCCGTTCAGACAGGCCTGGATGGGTTCACGGTGGTGCCGCATCGGGTGTTCCGCCTCAGGAGGTGTGGACGTTGTCGGACGCCGGAGGAGCAGCCGGTTCGTGCCCGGCGGGCCGCTGCGCGATCCAGCCCTGGGCGACGGCTTCGACCCCGGCCTGGAAGCGGCTGTTGGCGCCCAGACGCCGCGTCAGGCTGCTGATGATGCGCCGGGTGGTACGGACCGAAAGGCCGACCTGCCGGGATATGGCCTCGTCCAGCTGACCGGCGGCCATCATACGGAGAATGGCCTGCTCGGTACTGCTGAGCTGATGCTCGTGTCGCGGGGCGTCCGGGACGGTCTGCCCCCAGTAGAGGTCGAAGAGGTGGGCGAGGAGGGCGACCAGGGGAGGGTCGTGGACGACGACGGCCCCCCGCGCGGTGTCGCGCGCGTCCAGCGGGATGACGGCGGTCCTCCGGTCGTAGAGCACCAGGCGGGTGGGCAGCAGACAGGTCGTGCGGACCTCCGCCCCGGCCTCGCGCAGTTCGTTCAGATACCGCTGAGTACCGGGGTGCGAACGCGCCGAGTCGAGGAACAGGCACCGCAGGGCGATGCCCCGGTCCAGCTGGGCCCTGTCCAGCGGAAGAGCCGCCTGGACGGCCCGGTCGCTCTGCGCACCGCCGGGGACCATGGAGTCCACCGAGGTGGTGCACAGGGCGGCGAGCTCGGTCAGAGCGGCTCGTACCGTCTCCAGGCCGTGCAGGGTCTCGACGTGGGCGGCGCTGGAGCGCAGGCTCCGGGCCTCCAGGTACTCCGCCGTCAGCGCCGTGAGGTCCTCCCTGCGCCGCGCGAGCTTCATCCGCCGCTCTTCGAGCTCCCTCTCCTCGTCGCCGAGTAAGGCGTCGGCCGCCGCGTGCGGGCTGACGGCCACCCAGGTGTCCTCGTCCACCCGTCTCAACAGCCGCAGATCCGCGAGGTGTTGTCTCCGGCGTCTCACCTCGGCGGGGTCCAGCCCCAGCCCGCGTGCCAGTTCCTCGTCGGTGTACCGGGGTTTCTGCAGTTCAGCCCGGTAGAGCTCGACGTCCAGCGGGTCATAGTCCGCACTCACGCGTTCACTCTCCCCTGTCCAGTAGTGGTCCGGCCACTTGCTGTCACACAGGGGTGCGCATGCCCTTGGCACACCCGGATAACCGTCGGTTGGTCAGACGCCGATCATCTGGAGGAAGTTGATGGAACGCATACGGACGACGGGTGGCGCCACAGTGGCCGCGGCGGCCCTGCCGGCCACCGCCGTGTTCGACGGTGTACCTGCGGCGGCGAAGGCTCACGCCGAGGACGAGGGCAACATCTGGGACCTCGTCCCGCGGGACGAGGGCTGAGACGTGCGCACCGACATCGTCGTCCAGAACGTCGCCTCGTTCCGCATCGATCCCGCGGTGCTGGTGCGTCCGCACCGGCGCACCTGGCTGATCGCCAGTCCCGCACAGCACCAGAAGCTGGTCAAGCGCCATCGCGAGGACGCCTTCTCCCGCATCGCGGTGCTGGAGGAGTTCACCGCCGACGCGCTCACCGCGTGCGTCGAGTCCCTGCGGGAGACCCTGCCCGCCGCCGACCGGGACGACGTGGCTCTGCTCTGCCACGACGAGTACTCCCTGGGAGCGGTCGCCGAGGTGCGCAGGCGACTGGGGCTGGCAGGTGACCTGCCGGGCCAGTTGGCGCCGTTCATCGACAAGATCGCCATGAAGCGGGCCCTGGAGGGGGCCGGTGTCCGCCTGCCGCGCCACCAGGAATGGGACGCCGGCGCCTACGCCGCCGACGCCGGCCGCTACGTGGCCGGGCTGGAGGACGCGCTGGGCTGGCCGATGTTCGTCAAGCCGCTGGACGAGTCCGGCAGCGTCGGGGCCAGGCAGCTGGCAGACGCGGGCGAACTCCGCGACTGGGCGGCGACGGCCGGCGACCGCAGGTACGAGGTGGACGAGTTCCTCCGGGGCACCCTCTACCACGTGGACACCGCCGTCAGCGGCGGAGCGGTCGTGCACGTGGAGGCCAACGCCTACCTCCACCCCTGCTACGACTACGTCCACGGGAAGGTGTGCGCGAGCCACACCCTCCCCGAGGACCATCCCGTCCGCGCGTCGCTCCTCGCGTTCAACCACCGTGTTCTGGAGGCCCTCCCGGACAAGCCGTCCCACGGCGTCTACCACCACGAGATCTACCGGCGCCCCGACGGCGAACTGGTGTTCCTGGAGATCGCAGCCCGGGCGCCGGCCGCCCTCGTGCCCTCCACGAGCCGCATCCGCCGGGGGCTCGACATCGAGGAGGCGCACTTCCGCCTCCAGCGCGGCGAGGAACTGCCCGGCAGCGAGGGCGTCGGTCCGCACGCCGCCTGGGTCTACTTCCCCAAGGTCGAAGGGCGGATACGCGAACTGCACCGGGCCACGCTGCTCAGCGACCACCACTGGCAGTGGAACGTGGAGACCGGGCAGACCACCGAGGCTCCCGAGGACATCCGCGACTTCGCCGCCAGTGTGCTGCTGTGGAACGAGGACTTCGACGTCCTCCTCCAGGATCTGTCGGCCCTGGATTCCCATACGGCCGTCGTGACCGACTGAGCCTCCCGGCGCCGCTCCCGGCGACGCCGTCCCATGCCGTCGGCTCCCCCGGCCGTGCCGGGGGCGTCCGACCGCTCCCGTGGCACCCCGTCCGGCGTGCCACCCCTCCTGTTCCGCCCGTGCCACGGCACCGGCATGCCCCGATGGAAGGACGTTCCATGCGACAGATCGACTACGACTTCGTCTTCACCGACGCCGAGCGCGACGCCCTGCGCGAGGTCCTCCTGGAGATCGCCACCAACCCCTACAGCGACTTCGAGAGCTACATGGCCGACATGTCCCGGCTCCGGGGCGACCAGCGGCTCGGCTCGCGCTTCACCGACTTCTGCGAGATGTCGATGCTCCGCGACTTCTCGAAGGCGCCGCTGGTGGTCATCGGCAACGCGCCCATCGACCTCGACCTGCCCCGGTTCGGCTCGGCGGACCCGGTGCACGAGAAGTACCGCCTGAAGAAGACCTTCGTCGCCGAGGGCTTCCTCGCGGCCTACGGAGTCCTGACCGGCACGGAGATCATCGGGCACCTCAGCGTCAACGAGGGCGACTTCTTCCACGACATCTATCCCAAGGAGTCGATGTTCGACTCCCAGTCGCAGAAGACGCTGGGGACCCTCAAGTTCCACCGGGACTTCGCCAACCACTTCGTCAGCCCCGACTTCGTCAACACGCTGACCTTGCGGGACACGCCCACGAACGAGGTGTACTCGACCTTCACCGTGACCGTCCACGCGCTGGACGAACTCAGCGACGGCGACCGCGAGATCCTGTCCCAGCCCCGGTTCCACACCCCCTTCGACGACGTCTCCACCCGGCAGGGCGACGTCCTGGGCAACCGCCGCGCCCAGAACCACGCCGTCATCAACCAGGACGAGGGTGCCCGCGTCTTCGAGGACCGCACCCGCGGCCTGGACGAGGAGGCGCAAGCGGTCCTGGACCGTTTCGTGGCCGCCCTGCACAGCCGCAAGCAGATGCGGGTGTCCAGGCCCGGCGACTCGGTCACCTTCTCCAACCGGGACGTCGTCCACGGCCGGGAGGTGAACGCCATCCACGACATCGAGGGCCTCAAGCAGCGCTGGCTCATGAAGACGCACAACGTCTACACCCGCAAGGCGTTCGAGGAGTTCTTCCTCGGCGACCGCTACGGCGTGGTCAACGGCTGATTCCCATGATCATCATTACGGGTGCCGGCCAGGGCATCGGGGCCGCGATCGCCCGTCGGGCCGCGGCGCTGGACCGGCCGGTGTGCGTCAACTACCGGTCCAGCGCCGCGGGCGCCGAAGAGGTCGTCCGCGACCTCAGGGAGGCGGGCGTCGAAGCGCTGGCCGTGGAAGCCGACGTCACCGAGGAGGACGAGGTCGAACGCCTCTTCGCCACCGCGGTGGAGAAGCTCGGCCCGCTCACCGCCGTCGTCAACAACGCGGGCGTCACCGGTGGTCTGGGCCGGGTCGTCGACCTGGACATCCGGCAGCTGGACATCGCCTACCGGGCCGTCCTGCGCAGCGTCGTGCTGTGCACCCGTCAGGGCCTGCGGCACATGTCCCGCAGCCGCGGCGGCTCGGGAGGCTGCGTCCTCAACATCTCGTCCACCGGTGCCCGCACCGGGGGCGGCCACGAGTGGGTGCACTACGCCGCTCTCAAAGCCGCCGTCAACACCCACACCTGGGGCGCCGCCCAGGAGGTGGCCGCCGAGGGCGTCCGTGTCAACGCGGTGGCCCCCGGTCTGATCCAGACCGGCCTCCACCTGGCCAACGGAGTCCCCGGCCGCCCCGAGCGCCTCAGGGCGTCCGTACCCATGGGCCGTATCGGCACCCCCGAGGAGGTCGCCGAGGCCGCCGTCTTCCTGCTCTCCCCGAGCGCCTCGTACATCACCGGTTCCGTCCTGGAGGTGGGCGGCGGCCGCTGAGCCCCGCCCCCTCGCCCCGCCCCTTCGCCCCGTCCACGGAAGAAGTCCCCTTCATGCCTGAAGCGATCTCGCACATGCTCGAACCGCACAGCGCCCTCTACCTCGACACCCGGCCGCACGTGATCACCGAGGGATCCGGCATCGAGGTACGCGACGAGGACGGGCAGTCGTTCATCGACGGCGTGGCCGGCCTGTGGAGCGTCACCCTCGGCTACAGCGAGCCGCGCCTGGTCGAGGCGGCCACCCGGCAGATGAACAAACTCCCCTTCTACGGTTCGTTCAACCACCGCACCAACGACGTCGCGCTCGCGCTGGCCTCCGACATCGTGGACATCGCGCCCATCCCCATGGGCAAGGTGTTCTTCGGCAACTCCGGCTCGGACGCCAACGACAGCGCGATGAAGTTCGCCCGCTACTACCACTGGTCCCAGGGCCGGCCGGAACGCCGCAGGATCATCTCGCACAACTGCGGCTACCACGGCACCACCCTCGCCGCCGGTTCGGCCACCGGACTCCCGCACATCCACCACGGCTTCGGCCTGGACACGGGCGACTTCCTCTCGGCCCACTGCCCCAACCCCCTGCACCCGTCCTCGCGGGGCCTCACCGACGCCGAGCAGGTCGACTGGCTGATGGAGGACCTCGAGAACCTCATCGAGGAGGCCGGACCGGAGACGGTGGCGGCCTTCATCTCCGAACCCATTCTGGGAGCGGGCGGCCTGATCATCCCGCCGGCGGGGTACTTCGCCCGCCTCCAGGAGGTCCTGGACCGGCACGGCATCCTGTTCATCGCCGACGAGGTCATCACCGGCTACGGCCGCACCGGATCGATGTTCGCCACCACGGAGTTCGGCCTGACCCCGGACATCATCACCACCGCCAAGGGGCTGTCCTCCTCCTACCTGCCGATCTCCGCCACGCTCGTCGGTGAGCGCGTCAGCGCCGCCCTCGCCAAGGGAAGCAAGCAGATCGGCACCTTCGGCCACGGCTTCACCTACTCCGGCCATCCCGTCCCGGCCGCCGTCGCCCGCGAAACCCTCGCCATCGTGCGCGAGCGCGACATCCCGGGCCACGTGCGGGAGGTCGCTCCCCGCCTCGCCCGCGGGCTGGAGAAGTTCCGCGGCGACGAGGCGGTCCGCGACGTGCGGGGCCACGGACTGCTGGGCGGCATCGAGTTCGACCCGGCGGCCGCCGGACTGGAGCCCGGGCAGTTCGGACAGGCCGTTCTGCGGGCGGCGAAGGAGCGCGGGCTCCTCCTGCGCGCCATGGGGGACACCGTGGTCTTCGCACCCCCGCTGATCATCACCGGTGAGCAGATCGACGACCTGATGGAGCGCTTCACCGCCGCGTACCACGACGTAGTCGACTCGCCCCGCCTCCAGCAGGCGGCCTGACTCCAAGGAGCGCCCGATGGCCATCGGAATCGTCGCCACCGGCTCGTACCTGCCCGACCACATCGTCACCAACGAAGACCTCGCCCGGACCGTGGAGACCTCGGACGCCTGGATCACCTCCAGGACGGGCATCCGCGAGCGCCGCAGAGCGCACGAGGACCAGAGCACCTCGGACCTCGGCCGTCTGGCCGCCCTGGCCGCACTGCGGGACCACGACATCGCGGCGGAGCAGTTGGACGCCCTGGTCGTGGCCACCAGCTCGCCGGACCGCATCCAGCCCTCCACCGCCTGCAACCTGCACGCCGGAATGGGCCTGCACCAGATACCCGCGTTCGATGTCGGAGCCGTGTGCAGCGGCTTCGTCTACGCCACCGCCGCGGCGGCGGGACTGATGAACACCTTTTCCCAGTACAGCCACGTGATGGTCGTCGGGTGCGAGGCGTACAGCCGCATACTCGACTACGAGGACCGCGGCACCTGCGTCTTCTTCGGAGACGGGGCCGGAGCCGCCGTCCTCGGCGAGGTCCCCGAGGGTTACGGCATCCTCGGCTGCGAGCTGATGGCCGACAGCACCCAGCTCGACGTGGTCGGCATCCCGGCCGGCGGCACCCTCGAACCGGCCGACGAGCGCACCGTCGCGGAACGCCGCCACTACTTCCGCATGGACGGCCGCCGGGTGTGGGACTTCGCCACCCAGGCCGTCCCGCAGGTGGTCAAGGGGGCCCTCGCCGCCGCCCGGCTGGACGTCGACGACGTCGACCTCCTCATCACCCACCAGGCCAACGCCCGCCTCATCGAGGAGTGCGCCGACCGCTGCGGTGTGCCGATGGACCGGGTCCCGATGACGGTGGACCGCTACGGCAACACCGCCGCCGCCTCCGTGCCCATCACCCTGGACGAGGCCGCCGCGGCCGGGAGACTGCACCGCGGCGACGTCGTCGTCCTGGCCGCCGTCGGCGGCGGGATGACCGCGGGCGCCCTCGTCATGCGCTGGTACTGACCCACCCACCCCCTCACTCTGGAGACCACCTCACATGACCGCCCCCGCCATGGCCCACGCAGGCCTGGTCACCCCGCAGCACGACGGCGCACCCGCGGCGCTCCCGCACGACGACTCGTTCGCGGAATTCGCCCGGACCCATGTCGCCCGCAGGGCCGACGCCGCCTACGAGGCCGAGATCCTGGACCGCCTGTCCTGGCAGCGCCTCGCCGACCTCGGCCTGTGGCGCATAGGCGTCCCCGAACGGCTGGGCGGCATCGGAGGGACCTGGGCCGACCTGGCCGAACACGTCGCCGACATCGCCCGCACGGGCGGGGACCTGGGCTTCGTGCTCTCCCTCATCGCTCACGCCGGCCTCGTACGGGCCCTGGTGGAGCACGGCAACGACTTCCACCACCGTTCGGTACTCCCCCAGCTGATGAAGGGGGCCGTCGGAGCGACCGCCCTGACCGAACCCCACGGCGGTTCCGACGTCGCCCGTACCCGCACCGTCGCGACCCGCACCGCCGACGGCTGGACGCTGAACGGCACGAAGGACCACATCACCAACGCCCCCGTCGCCGACCGGGCCCTCATCCTCGGCCGCGTCCCCGACCTCGGGCGGCGCGACATCACCCTGTTCCTGGTCAACCTCCACAGCCCCGGGGTCCGGCGCGGCCCCGCCGAGGAACTCCTCGGCCTGCGGTCCAGCCCCACCGGCGCCATCGAACTCCACGACGTCGCCCTGCCCGAGCCCGCGGTACTCGGCGTACCCGGCGAAGGCCTGCGGACCCTCTACGACATCATCGGCTTCGACCGCGCCCTCTACGGCCTGGTCATCGCGGCCTTCCTCGAACCCCAGCTCGACGAGGCCGTCGACTTCACCCGACGGCGCGAGGCGTTCGGCACGCCGATCCTCGACCACCAGTACGTCCAGGGACGCATCACCGACATCCGGATCACCATCGAGATCGCCAGGGCCACCGCCCGGGCCGGCATCGACGCTCTGGTGGCCGGCGACCCCCAGGCCTCCCTGCGGTGCTCCGTCGCCAAGCTCGTGGGATCGGAGGGGCTGGTCGAGGCGGCCCAGAACCTGATGCGTCTGCAAGGGCACGCGGGGTACATGCGTGGCGCCCGGACACGCGTGGTCCAGGACGCGCTCGGCACCCTCATCGCCGGGGGCACCAGCGAGATGCAGCGCAAGAACATCCTCAACCAGATGCTGGCCAACCACCCGGGATGACCCGGCGGTCCGCTCCCCGCGGACGTTTCTCCGAGTGAGGAAGACATGACCGCAACCCCGACGGCACCCGCCGTTCCGTCCTCGCCCCGGCTCGGGCGGCCCTTCCTCTGGTTGTGGAACGCCTGCGCGGGATCGAACCTGGCGGACGGCATCTACCAGGTGGCGCTGCCGGTCACCGCCGTCCATCTGGGCGGCGGTGCCGGCGGCGTGGCCGTGGTGGCCGTGATGGCGCGCCTCCCCTGGCTGCTGTTCGCCCTCTTCTCCGGGGTCCTCGTCGACCGCTTCGACGAACGGCGGCTGATGCGGATCGTCAACTCCGCGCGTGTCGTCGTTCTCGGCGCCACCGCGCTGACGCTGATGCTGGACCGGGCGGACATCGCGCTGCTCGCGGCGGCGGCCTTCCTCCTCGGCATCGGCGAGACCGTCTTCGACACCGCTTTCCACACCACCACCCCCACCCTCGTGCCGCCCGCCCTGCTGGAACGCGCCAACTCCCGCCTCCAGGCCGCGGAGATCACCACCAACCAGATGGCAGGCCCCTCCGTCGGCGGGCTCCTGCTGGGACTGTCGGCGAGCCTCGCCTTCGGCACCACGGCCGCCCTCTACCTCGCCACCGTCCTGCTCCTCATGGCCCTGCCGGCCGTGCCGGGCCATGAGGAGCAGGACGGGCCGGACGCCGCCGCACCCGTGGAGAAGGGCAGCGTCCTGTCCGACATCCGGACCGGGCTGCGGTTCCTCTTCGGCGACACCACCCTGACCGTCTACGCCGTCGGCGTGGGCGCGCTGAACATCGCGTGGGCCGCCGTCTACGCCGCGCTCCCCCTGCTGGCACTGCGGCCGGGCCCGCTGGGACTCGGCAGCACCGCCTACGGGGCCCTCCTGATGGTGGCCGGCGTCAGCGGTCTCGTCGTGGGGCTGCTGGCTCCCCTCGCCACCTCCCGGCTCGGAAACCCCGTCTGCATGGCTCTGGGACTGACGGGGATGAGTATCGGCTTCGCCCTGCCGGGCATCCGCCCCACCCCGCTCGTCCTCGGCGTCGGCCTCGGCTGCACGGGTCTGCTCATCCTCATCAACGTGATCACGGTGTCCTACCGGCAGCGTGCCGTCCCCCACGAACTCCTCGGCCGGGTCACCTCCGCGTACCGGCTGATCGCCTTCGGCTGCCTCCCCCTGGGTTCCGCACTCGCCGGCGTGGTCGGTTCCCACTACGGGCCCCGGGCCGTCCTCGTCCTCGCCGGCGGCATCGTGCTCGCGGCCGCCGTCCCCATGACCCTGTCCGCACGCTCCTTCGCACCCCCTGCTCCGGAGACCACGTGACCCTCACCGAAGAACCCGCCGTCCTCACCGGCACCCGCATCACCCCGCGGCCGACGGCCCGCACCCTCGACCACCCGCTGGTGCGCGAGTGCCCCCACCTGTACGGCAGCCCACCGTGGCTCCTGGTGGAGGACCAGGCCCACCCCGGTCCGTCCTTCCACACCTGGGTCCACGGCGAGGACCTGGCAGCGTACGCCCCCTCCTACGGTTTCGACGCCACGAGCAACCCCTGGCCCTTCGCCCGGCCCGACCTGTTCCTGGCGGACGGCGCGGAGGGGGAGCACCCCGGCCCGCTGCTGCCCGCGTTCACCATCGGCGGCCGACGCCCCGGACACAGCAGGTTCCACACGGCCGGCGCCACCTGGACGCGCCCGCAGGCCCTGACCCGGCTCCTGGGCGCCGCGGCGGAACACGCGGCGGAGCGGGGCGCCTCCTGCCTCGCCGCCCTCTACTGCTCGCCCGAGGACGCCGACCTCAGAGCGGCGTTCCTGGCCCACGGCGGTGTCCGGTTCCCTTCCCACGGAACGAACGTGCTCGGACTGCCCGGTGCCGGTTTCGAGGACTGGATGGCGTCGCTGCCCCGCAAGCAGCGGGCGAAGGAGAAGGCGGACCTGCGCAAACTGCGGGAATCCGGGGTGGAGTTCGAGGTATCCCCCCTCCGCGAGGACGACCTCGAATGGATCGTCCCCCTGGAACTGGGCCTGTACAGCAAGCACGGCCACGCATACGCCGTCGAGGAGGCCACCGGCCTGCACCGTGCCTACCTCGACCACCTCGGCGACGACGCCCTGCTCGTACGGGCCCGTCGCGACGGCGCGTACGTCGGCTTCACCTCCCTGGTGCGCCGCGGCACGCACGCGTACGTCCGCCAGGCAGGTTTCGACCCCGAAGGCTGTGCCGACGCCCCGGTGTACTTCGGCGCCGCCCTGCACGAGCCCATCCGGTGGGCCTACGCGCACGGCGTACGCCGTCTCGACCTCTCGATCACCGCGGACGCCACCAAACAGCGGCGCGGTGCACGGACCCAGCCGCGCGAGGCCTGGTTCGTCCCTCTCGACGACGCCGCCCGACAGCACCTGCACGACCTCCGGGAACGACGTGACCGGAACCCGTCCACCCCTTCGCACACCTGAGGACCCCACATGACCGCGCCTTCCGCACCCGAACCCCTCCTCTCCGGCATCGACGCCCTCGTGGGCACGAGCGCGCAGCTCGTCCACCGGGTCACCGTCCGGGACGCCGCCACCAACTGGGGCAACGACCTGCCGGTGCTCGCCACCCCGGTCCTGCTCTGGCTCAGCGAGATCGCCGCGATGAAGGTCGTCGAAAACGCTGTCCCGGAAGGGGACATGACGGTCGGGCTGGCCCACGATTCGGCGCACCTCGCGCCGACGACCGTCGGTGACGACGTCACCGTCCGCGCCACCCTGACCCGGGCCGACGGCCGCAAGCTCACCTTCGACGTGGAGGCCCACGACTCCCACGGATCCGTCCTGCGCGGGCACCACACCCGGGCCTTGATCGACAGGGCACGGTTCACCGACAAACTCGGCCGGCGCACGGCCTGAACGACCGCCCCGAGCCCCTCCCGAGCCCGCCGTCCGGCGTCGGGAGGGGCTCCGGCGTCAGCGGACGGCGACCAGGACGCTGTCGTCGCCGCACTGCCAGACGGTGGCCGCGGTGGAGAACCCGGCGTCGCGCAGGAGGCCGATGTGGTCGGCGGCCGTCAGACCGTGGGGTTCGTTGAAGGTGCGGTGGGCGATCGGGGAACGGGCCCGGGCTTCGGCGAGGGGGGCGAGTTCGGGGGCGGCCAGGAAGATCTTCCACCAGTCCGCCCACTCCTCGCTGCCCCGACGGCCGGTCCGCTGCCCCCGGCGGGCGCGGATGTGGTGGCCGAGTTCGACCATGAACGGGTCGGCGGCGGGGGGACGGATGTCCGCGTCGACGAAGACCCCGCCGGGGCGCAGCCGTTCGGCCAGGGTGCGGTAGAGCGTGACGAGTTCGTCCGGGGCGAGCCAGTGGAGGGCGGTGGAGGAAACGGCTGCATGCCAGGAACCGGCCGGGCCGATCTCGTCGGCCCAGCCTGGCACGGTGAGGTCGCGCTCCAGGAGGCGTACCGGTGTACCGCTGACGGCCTCCTCGCCGAGGCCGAGGAGGAGCGGGTCGCCGTCGACCCCGGCCGTGTCGGCGCCGGGAAAGGCATCCGCCAGGCGGATGGCGAGTGAGCCGGTGCCGCACCCCAGGTCGACCAGGCGGGGCCGGGAGGCGGTCCCGGCCCGTTCGAGGGACAGGGCGACGATGTCGATGACGACCTGAAAGCGTTCTTCCCGGTCCGGGCTGTAGCGCTCCTGCTGCTCGTCCCATCGTCGCAGCCAGGTACGGGCGGTCTCGCCGAGCATGTTCGCCTCTTCCGGTCGGTGGGGCGGGGCTGTGGTACGGGTGCGGTGGGGCCGTGGCGCGGTCGCGGGGTCAGCCGCGTCCGACGAAGGGCATCGTGGTGGGCAGCACGGTGAGGGACTGCACGTTGGTGGTGACGGGCAGGGAGGCCATCAGCAGGAGCGCGTCGGTGAAGTGGGAGACCGGCAGGGTCGCCTCCACCGCCGTGCTGCCGTCCGCCTGACGTGCCGCCGGCTGGGGGGCGCCGTCGGTGGGGGCCACGTTGCCGACGTCGATCTGCCCGACGGCGATGTTGTGGGCGCGGCCGTCGAGGGAGAGCGCGCGGGTCAGGCCGAGCACCGCGTGCTTGGCCGCGGTGTAGGCGACGGAGTGGGGGCGGGGCGCGTGCGCGGAGGGGGCGCCGTTGTTGATGATCCTGCCGCCCCCGGGGTCCTGCTCGGACATGACGCGGAAGGCTTCGCGCGAGCAGAGGAACGTGCCGGTGACGATCGTGCCGATGACCCGGTTCCAGTCGTCGAACTCCACTTCGGTGACGGGGACACGGGGCGCGGGTGCGCCGGCGTTGTTGAAGAGGAGGTCCACCCTGCCGTACCGGTCGGTCGTGGCGCGGAACAGGGCCGCCACCTCGTCGGGGCGGGTGATGTCGGTGGGCACGGCGAGGGTGCGGCCGGGGCCGGCCGGTGACAGCGCGGCGGTTCCTTCCAGCGCGTCGGGGCGCCGGCCCGCCAGGACGACGGTCCAGCCGTCGCCGAGCAGCGCCAGGGAAGCTGCGCGGCCGAGCCCGCTTCCGGCACCGGTGACGACGGCGACGCCGCTCACGCCGTCTCCTCGTCGAGCCACAGGCGGAGCACCCGCCGGTGCAGGGGTTCGGGGGCGTCGGTGAACGGTGAACGCCCGTGCATGACCCGGCTGTTGCGGATGATCAGCAGGTCTCCGGAGGCCAGCATGACCGGATGTGCCGTCTCCGGGCGGTTGAGGACCTCGTCGAGGACGTCCAGCGCCTCGACGCGGGCGGCGTCGAGCGGCGGCCGCCCGCCGTGTCCGGCGGAGGCCCTGACCGTACGGGACTGGTAGTAGCAGGTGACCGGTCCGTCCGGTGCGGTGGCGAGGATCGGGGTGTGGATGAGTGGGTTGCCCGCGCGGCCGGTCCGGTCGAAGTACCACTTCTCGCCGAGGAGGGCGAGCACGTCGGGGCGTTCGGCGGCGAGCGCGTCGTGGATGTGCTGAGCGCCCGCCACGCGGGTGGCGCCTCCCTCGGCGGCGGGACGCAGGCAGAGCAGCACGAGGTAGTCGCAGGTGTCGCAGTGGAAGCCGATCTCGTCCGGGTCCCCCGGGCGGCGCCGGAGCACCTGGGTGAGGTCGCCGTCGCCGTTCTGCGGCACGACCGCGCCGAAGTCGCGGACGAGACGCGCGGCCCGCTCGGTGACCTCCTTCTCCTGGACGAGGTCCGCGGCGGGTTCGGCGGGGAAGAACCGGCGTACGTGGGCGAAGCCGAAGGCGTCGAGGCCGGTACGCACCCGGGAGCGCAGGCCCTCCCAGACCGGATCGGGCTCTTCGCCCGGTCGTCCGGCGGCCGCCCAGAGGCGGTCGCGGTCCTGGTCGCCCGGGGTGAGGCACCACAGGTCACGTCCGGCCCGGAGACGGTCCGTGTCCCAGGAGAGCGAGGACGGAAGCGGGAGCGGGGGCGAGTCGTCGCGCGGGGCGGTGTCCATCGGGGTCCCTTCTCATTGCTGTACGGAGTACGAGCCGGTCGTGCCCGTGTACCGGTGCGGCTGCCGGTCGTGCCCGCCAACCGGTGCGGCTGCCGGTCGCGCCCGCCAACCGGTGCGGCTGCCGGTCGCGCCCGCGTACCGATGCGGCTCGTACCGGTACGGGCGGCGGGCGGGCTCAGTCGTGCACGGCGGTGGCGACGGCCTTCGACCAGAGGGTGAGGGCCTCGTCGATCTGGTCGGCGGTGACGGTGAGGGCGGGGATCATGCGGACCGTGTTGCCCCAGACCCCGCAGGTCAGCAGTAGCAGGCCGAGTTCGGCGGCGGTCTGCTGGGCGAGGCGTGCGGTGTCGGGGTCGGGCGAGCCGTCGGGGCGGCGGAACTCGCTGCCCAGCATCAGCCCGCGCCCCCGGACGTCGGCGACGGCTGAGTTCTGAGCAGCGACCTCGCGCAGGCCTTCGGCGAGCCTGAGGCCCTGCTCGGCGGCGTTGGCGACCAGCCCCTCGTCACGGATCACGTCGAGGGTCGCCAGAGCGGCGGCGCAGGCCACGGCGTTCCCGCCGTAGGTGCCGCCCTGTGAGCCGGGTCGGGCGCGGCCCATCACCTCGGCCCGCGCGGCGATCGCCGAGAGGGGGAAGCCGCTGGCCAGGCCTTTGGCCGTCACCAGGATGTCGGGGGTCGCGGCCCCGGTCTCGTACTCGTGCGCCCAGAACCGGCCGGTCCGGCCGAATCCGCTCTGCACCTCGTCGAGGACGAAGAGGATGCCGTGCCGGTCGGCGCGTTCGCGCAGCCCGGCGAGGAAGCCGTCGGGCGCGGGGACGTAACCGCCCTCGCCCAGCACCGGTTCCACGACGAAGGCGGCGGTCTCCTCCGGGGCGCTGGTCGTGGCCAGTACCCGGTCGAGGCCGCGCAGGGCGTACTCCACCGCGGCCGGCTCGTCCATGCCGAGTTCGAAGGCGTGCGGGAAGGGCGCGACCGCGACGCCCGGGATCAGCGGGCCGGAACAGGCCCGGAAGCGGCTGCCGGCCGTGGTCAGCGCGGCGGCGCCCATGGTGCGGCCGTGGAAGCCCCCGTCGAAGACGACGGCGTTGGGGCGGCCGGTGGCCTGGCGTGCGAGGCGCAGCGCCGCTTCGACGGCCTCGCTGCCGGAGTTGACGTAGAAGAGGCTGTCCAGCCCCTCGGGCAGAACCTCGCCCAGGCGTTCGGTGAGGGTGAGCAGCGGTTCGTGCAGGACGGTCGTGTACTGACCGTGGATCAGACGTCCGGCCTGTTCACGGACGGCCTCGACGACGCGCGGGTGGCAGTGGCCGGTGCTGGTGACGCCGACGCCCGCGGTGAAGTCGAGATGGCGGCGCCCCTCCGCGTCGAAGAGGTACAGCCCTTCTCCTCGGACTGCGGTGACGGGGGTGGCCTGCTTCAGTACGGGCGACAGCAGGGACATGGTTCACCTCGTGGGTTCGGGGGTGGCGGTGGGCCGGGCCTTGAGGGGGTGGTGGTCCGTGACGGGCGGGTGCCGATGGTCAGCGGACGGAGGGCGGCGGGCAGGTCTGCTCGGCCGGCCGGAGCAGGCCGGCCGGGGTCGCCCGGTCCGAGGGCGCGCCCCCGCGGTCCGTGGTCCCTTCGACGGGCACGGGCCGTGCGACCCCGGACGTGGTGAGGGCCGTCACGCGGCCTCTCCCGCGCCGCGGGGCGCGGCGCCGTCACGCGACCGGCCGGGGAAGCCGGCGAGGAAGACCTCCACGGACGCCTCGCGGGTCAGTCTCCCCGCCACCTCCCACCCGAGCATGCGGTGCAGACCGTCGAGATGGATCAGCCCCTCCCGGATACGGAGACCGGCATAGTCCACATGGTCGACCGGCCGGGTACTCAGATAGACGGGCGTCATGGGCGTGCGGGCGAACCGGTCGAGTTTCGCGGCGCATACGGGATTGGCTCTGGCATATGCATCCGGATCGGCACGGATGATTCCCGCGGCCTGACCGACCGTCAAACCCGTGCGGGGCACGAGTTCCCGTTGTCCCGATTCACCGAGGTGCCATGGAAGGACGACGTCGAGAATATCGGCGCGGCCGAGTTCGACCCGGTACCAGGAACCGAGCAGGGTGTGGGCCCGGTGCAGGTTCTTCTCGCCGTCCTCATTGGTGTTGGACGGGTGCGACCGGTCGGCGGGATGGTCCTTCCCGTACACGTCCAACACCTCGGAGAACGCGACTGATTCCAGAGTGCGCACGAGAGAACTCCTTTCCGCCGTCATCGTCCCACCGCCTCCTGGAATTCGGTGAAATGCCGCTCGGAGAAAAGCTCGGGCCACTGCCCGCGGCCGAGGCCGAGCTCTTCGGCCCGGGCGAGCATGTACCGCCAGTACGGCTTCACGGGCCGCCACCGGGCGCCGGTCCGGCAGTAGGAGGCGTCGACGAAGTACCGGTCCTGTCCGGCCACGGGGGACGGGGCGGGGCGCCGGGCGTGGAAGACGGCCGAGTTGATCAGGACCGTGGACCCGCGCGGCAGGCGGTCGATCACCTCCTCCCCCGGCAGCTCGGCCGTGCCGAGTGCGGCACGGAAGTCCTTGGCCGCGTCCTCGTGGTGCGATCCGGGCAGCACCGCGAGACTGCCCATCGTCTCGTTCAGTCCGCCCAGGTAGTGCAGTGCGTGGACCATCACCAGCGACCTGTCGCCGAGGTCGTTGGGCTCTTTGTCGTGGTGCCACGGCTTGCCGGTGTCGCCGGCCCCCTGCCGCTGGCTGTGCATGTGGTGGTGGACGAACGGGCCGCCCAGGACGTCGGCCAGCAGGCTCATCAGCGGCGGGTGGACGAGCAGTTCGCCGTGGGCGGGCAGTTCCAGTTCCAGCACGGGCGGGTGGGCGCCCGGCGCCGCACCCGTGCTGCAGGCGATGGACCGGGCGCGCAGCCCCTCGTCCATCCACCGGTCCGTCTCGGGCACCAGGCGGTCCACGAGAGCGGGGGGCAGGAAGCCGGGAAGCACGAGGTAGCCGAGCTCCTCGAAGGTCTTCCGCGCCACGATGACCTCGCCGTATTCCACCGATTCGGGGTTCACCTCCCCGGCGGATTCCGCTTCGTCGATCCCGGAGGATGATCGCAAGATGTACCGTCCCCTCACTCCAGAGGTTGAGTGCATTTCTCTTCGATTTCTCACTGTGGATCACTCGAAATGGCACCGGATCACGGGCCGGACGACACCTTCCTCCACCGGCAGAACAGCATCCTTCCGAGCATGGGCGACCGAGTTCGAACTCCCACCGGATCATCGGCGGGCGGAACGAAACGGGAGGCTATCTTGAGGCCATCGGGGCCGCAAGGAACGTCTTTCGGCCACGGAGCACCCGTCCGGGCCGCCGGTCGGCCGCATCGGCGGACAGCGGTGAAAGCGGTCGGAATTCACCGCCCGCGGAAGCGGAAATGATCCCTGCTCGTGCCAGGGGAATATCCGGAAACCGAAAAGGACGAGCAGCGCGTGACGGACGGGACCCCTGCGACGGTGGGGCTGGGGCGTGCCCTACGGACTGTCCCTCAGTCCCGGCGGTGGCGCTCCTGCTCCAGCAGCGCGTCGAGATCGGTGAGCCGGTCCAGCCCCCGCACCGCGCGGCTCATCCGCGCGTTGTGCTCGAACCGGTCGCGGTGGCGGTGCAGCAGGTTCCAGTACCCGGCGGTGAAGGGGCAGGCGTCCTCGCCGACCCTTACGGAGGGTTTGTAGCGGCAGGTCCCGCAGAGGTCGCTCATGCGGTCGATGTAGGCGCCCCCGGAGGTGTACGGCTTGGTGGTCATGCGGCCCCCGTCGGCGTACTGCGACATGCCCACCACGTTCGGGACCATGACCCAGTCGTAGCCGTCCACGAAGCTGCGGTGGAACCAGTCCGTGACGGCCCGGGGGTCCCAGCCGCGTTGCAGGGCGAGGCTGCCCAGGATCATCAATCGCGGAATGTGGTGGGTCCAGCCGGTCTCCCTGACCTGGTCGAGGACGTGGCCGACGCAGTTCGCGCCGGTCCCCTCCGAGGACAACTCGGTGAACCACCCGGGCAGTGGGCCGCGGTGGTGCAGGGCGTTGCTCTCCCGGTAGCCCGGGCCGAAGTACCAGTAGACGTGCCAGACGAACTCGCGCCATCCGGCGATCTGCCGGACGAAGCCCTCGGCGCTGTTGAGCGGCACGTCGCCCGACCGCCACCGCGCCTCGGCCCGTTCGACGCACTCCGCGGGGTCCAGCAGGCCGAGATTGAGCGACGAGGAGAGCAGACTGTGGCTCATCGCCGCGTCACCGGCGAGGATCGCGTCCTCGTACGCGCCGAACGTGGCGAGCCGGTGCTCGACGAAGCGGCGGAGGGCCGCGAGGGCTTCGCGGCGGGTGGCCGGAAACCTGCGGGGCGCGTCCTCGCCGACGAACGCGACGTCCCCGTCGCGCGCCCAGCGGTCGAGGTCGGAGCGCACCTCGGCGTCGATGTCGCTCTCCCGGGGCCGGTAGGGCGCCGGAACGCCCAGTCCGCTCGCGCCGCGCGGTGGGGGCTGCCGGTTGTCGTGGTCCAGGTTCCACCGGCCGCCGGCCGGCCCGTCACCCTCCATCAGCAGCTCGTGCGTACGGCGGACCCACCGGTAGAAGTCCTCCTGGCGCAGACGCTCCGTCCCCCGGCCGACCGCCCACTTCCTGAACTCGTCGTGCCCCACGAGGAATCCGCGCGCCGGCAGCACGCGGACGGAGGGCAGCCCGTCCACGAAGGCGCGGGCGGTGTGGGAGGTGGGGTGGTGCACGGTCACCGGGCCGTCCCCCACGGCCTCGCGCAAGCCCTGGCGATAGGTGTCCGCCTTGACGTACCGCACCCGGTCCCCGAGCTCGGCGGCCCGGTGGCGCATCGCCGAGAGGATCAGATGGGCCTTGGCGCGATGGAAACGTCTGCGACGGAAGACGCTCCGGGCCTCGATCATCACCAGCGGCACGCCCCGGTCCGGTCCGCCCCGCGCCGGGTCGGCGAAGTGGGGGCCGAGCTGATCGCCGAACAGCCAGTGGGCGGCGGTGGGTTCTTCCTCAGTCATGCCGGGCGCTCCATCGACGATTCCCGTCCTGCCTCGTCGAGACTGCCCCGCAGCCTCTGATCCACCGATCAAAGCGCACCACGGCCCGGGAGGTGTCCCGCACACGCCGAGCGCACCCCCGGGGAGAGAACGGGTGCCGATGTGCGGGCGGGGAGGCGGCGAAGGTTCAGGCGGGGCGCCCCGCCCGGTGGTGCGCCTGTTCACCTCGCCGGTCCGACCCGCTCCACGCGGGCGGGCGAGGGGCCGCCGCTCGCCGCCCGGCGCGGCGACGCTCATCCTTCCAACCGCGCCCGGGCGAAGCGGTGGTGCTCACGGATCAGGCCCGTACCGTCGCGGAGCGGGAAGTCCACGCTCTCGGCTCCCCGGTCGTCGCGCCATCGGCAGCGGGGGCGTCGTGCTGCGCGGAGGCGTTCCCGCCAGGAGGCCGCGCGTCGCCGTCGCCGAGCGCTGCGGCGATGGCGTCCGGGCCTTCGTGCACGCCGTCGCCGTCGACGAGTCGGGCGCCGGGCAGGTAGAGCCCGGCCACGTCCTCCTCCCGGCGACCGGATGCGGCGGCGGTCACCGTCAGGTGGCGCCCGGCCTGCCCGACGAGGGCGGTCGCGCCACGGCCCCTCGCGGACGAAACGGCTCTGCGCCCGCGCAAACATCCTGCGGCCCGCGATCATCGTATCGAGTTAATGTCGGCGCCTTCCCTTGGTCCGGAAGAGGGAGCGGCCGTTAGTGTCCTCGGCGTCTGGACGGGTTTCCGTTCACCTACCCCTTTTCCCTCCTGTTGCCCGGTGACGTCCGTATGCCCGCGTCACCGCCCTGACCACGGAGAGCGTGCACGATGACTGTTGACTCGAGCCCGGACGAGCAACTGGAGCTGCCCCGGCAGTCCAGCCTGGGCACGGCGGCCGCCCGCAACCTCGCCCACACGACCAAGTCCGCCCCGCAGATGCAGGAGATCACCTCCCGCTGGCTGCTGCGCATGCTCCCCTGGGTGGAGACCCAGGGCGGGGCGTACCGGGTGAACCGCCGTCTGTCCTACACCGTCGGCGACGGGACCATCGAGTTCGTCCAGGACGGCGCCGTCGTCCGGGTGATTCCCCGGGAACTCGGTGAACTCGCCCTGCTGCGCGGCTTCGACGACGTGGAAGTGCTGACCGCCCTCGCCGACCGCTGCGTGCAGCGCGACTTCCGCGCCGGCGAGACGCTGGTCGAGCGCGGGGCGCCGGCGGACCGGATCCATCTGATCGCCCACGGCCGCGTCAGCCAGACGTCCGTGGGCAGTTACGGCGACGAGGTGGATCTGGACGTCCTCGCCGACGGCGACCGGTTCGGCGAGGACGCCCTGCTGGACGAGGACGCCCGGTGGGAGCAGACGGCCACCGCCGAGACCTCGGGCACGCTGCTCACCCTGTCGCGCGCCGACTTCGCGACCGTGGCCTCGGGGGCGCCGGGCCTCCGCGCCCACGTCGAGGCGTTCTCGTCGCTCTCGGGCAGGCAGCAGAACCATCGTGGCGAGGCGGAGATCGCGATGTCCGCCGGTCACGTCGGCGAGCAGGAGCTGCCCGGCGCCTTCGTGGACTACGAGTTGAAACCGCGCGAGTACGAACTCTCGGTCGCCCAGACCATTCTGCGGGTCCACACGAGGGTGGCCGACCTCTACAACGGCCCGATGAACCAGACCAAGGAGCAACTCCGGCTCACCATCGAGGCACTGAGGGAGCGACAGGAGCACGAGCTGGTCAACAACCGGGAGTTCGGCCTGCTCCACAACGCCGACTTCAAGCAGCGCCTCCAGCCGCACGCAGGCCCGCCGACCCCGGACGACCTGGACGAGCTGCTCTGCCGGCGCCGCGGTTCCAAGTTCTTCCTCGCGCATCCCCGGACGATCGCGGCGATCGGGCGCGGGTTCAACGCGCGGGGGATCTATCCGGACCACGTCGATCTCGGCGGCCAGCAGGTGCCGGCTTGGCGCGGAGTCCCGATCCTGCCCTGCAACAAGATCCCGGTCACCCCGGAGAAGACCAGCTCGATCCTCTGCATGCGTACCGGCGAGGCGAACCAGGGCGTCATCGGCCTGCACCAGACCGGCCTGCCGGACGAGTACGAACCGGGTCTGTCGGTCCGCTTCATGGGTCTCGACGAGAAGGCGATCACCTCCTACCTCGTCAGTACGTACTACTCCGCCGCGATCCTCGTGCCGGACGCGGTCGGCGTGCTGGAGAACGTGCAGATCGCCCACTGGCCCAGGTAGGGGCTGTCCCGTGGCGGGCCCTGCCCGAAGAACAGGGGGCGGCCCGGCACGGCACGCCCTGTGACCCTCCAGGGCTCTCCGCGTGCCCCGGAGGGCTTCCGGAGAGCCCGCCCATCCCACCAAGGAGCCATGGATGCCAGCGCCCGAGCTGCCACCACCACGGTCGAGCCTGCCAGAGGCCGCCGCCCGTTTCGGGGCGCACGTACTCGCCGCCGCCGCGGCCCGCGCCCACGACATCACGGCCGCCACCGGCGGCCGGTCCGACGCGGTTCCCGTACCCGAACCGCCTGCGGTCCCCGTACCCGCCCCGGCTGTGGTTCCCGCACCTGCCCCGGCTGCCGCCCCCGGCACCCTGGCGGCCGGAGCGCCCGCACCGGACGCGGGGCTGGAGCGCCTCCTGCGCGGCCCCAGCGGTCTGGGCACGGCCGGCCTCCGCCTGGTCCTGCGGAAAGCACCGCCAACGCCTCCGCCACTCTCCTCGTCCTGGCCGGCGTCCCCGCATTCTCCTCTGCCCTCATCTGCAGAAACGTTGGCGGAGGCGCCCGTGGACACCGCGGAGGGCACGCCCGTACCGGGGCTCTACTACCACCCCGTGCCCGAGCCCGATCCGGTACGGGTGGAGGAGGTCAGCCGACGGATCAAGGACTGGGCGGTCGACGAGGTCAGCCTGTTCCCCGACGACTGGGAGGAGGAGTTCGACGGCTTCTCCGTGGGCCGCTACATGGTCGCCTGCCATCCGGACGCGCCCACCGTCGACCATCTGATGCTCGCCACCCGTCTGATGGTGGCCGAGAACGCCGTGGACGACTGCTACTGCGAGGACCACGGGGGCTCGCCGATCGGCCTCGGTGAACGCCTCCTGCTGGCGCACACCGCCCTCGATCCCCTGTACACCACGGCGGAGTACCAGCCGCGGTGGGCCGAGTCGCTCGATGCGGACGCGCCCCGGCGCGCGTACCGCTCCGCCATGGAGTACTTCGTACGGGCGGCCGGCGCCTCCCAGGCGGACCGGCTCCGGCACGACATGGCCCGGCTGCACCTGGGGTACCTCGCCGAAGCGGCCTGGTCGCAGGAGGGCCGCGTACCGGAGGTGTGGGAGTACCTGGCGATGCGCCAGTTCAACAACTTCCGCCCCTGCCCGACGATCACCGACACCGTCGGCGGCTACGAACTGCCGGCGGACCTGCACGCCCGGGCCGACATGCAGAAGGTCATCGCGCTCGCCGGGAACGCGACGACCATCGTGAACGACCTGTACTCCTACCTGAAGGAACTCGACTCCCCCGGACAGCACTTGAACCTGCCGGTGGTGATCGCCGAACGCGAGGGCCTCTCCGAGCGGGACGCCTATCTGAAGGCGGTCGAGGTCCACAACGACCTCATGCACGACTTCGAGGCGGAAGCCGCGGCCCTGGTCGAGGCGTGTCCCGCTCCCCAAGTGCAGCGCTTCCTGCGCGGCGTGGCCGCGTGGGTCGACGGCAACCACTACTGGCACCGGTCCAACACCTTCCGCTACCGCCTGCCCGATTTCTGGTAAAGAACGGATTCATCTGTGACCCACACCGAACTCACCGCCGCCCCCGCCTCCGTGCGCATCCCCCGGCCGGCGACGGCCGGTCCGGCGACGCCCTACCAGGGGGACATCGCCCGCTACTGGGACGGGGAAGCCAGGCCCGTGAACCTGCGCCTCGGCGATGTCGACGGCCTGTACCACCACCACTACGGCATCGGCGACGTGGACCACGCGGCCCTCGGCACCCCCGAGGACAGCGAGAGCGAGAAGAAGCTCGTCACCGAACTCCACCGCCTGGAGTCGGCGCAGGCCGAGTACCTCCTGGGGCACCTCGGCGACATCGGACGGGACGACACCCTGGTGGACGCGGGCTGTGGGCGGGGCGGCTCGATGGTGATGGCACACCAGCGTTTCGGCTGTACGGTCGAGGGCGTCACGCTCTCGGCGAAACAGGCGGAGTTCGCCAACGGCCGGGCCGGTGAACTCGGTATCCAGGACCATGTCCGCGCCCGTGTCTGCAACATGCTCGCCACCCCCTTCGAAACCGGGTCCGCCGCCGGCTCGTGGAACAACGAGTCGAGCATGTACGTCGACCTCGGGGACCTCTTCGCCGAGCACTCACGCGTCCTCAGGGTCGGCGGTCGTTACGTGACCATCACCGGCTGCTGGAACCCGCGGTACGGCCAGCCCTCGAAGTGGGTCTCGCAGATCAACGCGCACTTCGAGTGCAACATCCACTCGCGCCGGGAGTACCTGCGCGCCATGGCCGACAACCGCCTCGTGCCCACGGCCGTCGTCGATCTCACCCCCGACACGCTGCCCTACTGGGAGCTGCGGGCCACCTCCTCGCTGGTCACGGGTATCGAGGACGCGTTCATCAACTCGTACAAGGACGGTTCGTTCCAGTATCTGCTGATCGCCGCGGACCGCGTCTGACCGCCTTCAACCGCGCGACCGGGAGGGCCCGTTCCGAGGAACGGGCCCTCCCTCACCGGTGCCGATCGGCGCGTTGCGCCCGGCCGCTGTCGCGGTTCGCCCGGTACCGGTGCCGCAGCGGGCCCACGCCCAGCCAGACGACGGTCACGAGGGCGAACTGCGCGACCAGGTTCCACAGTCCCGATGCCCGGGCGCCGGGGGCCGCGACGACCGACATCAGCAGAGTGAGCGCGGCGGCCACCGTGCACGCCGAGACGCAGCGCAGCCACAACCGCCATTCGTACTGGACCCGTTCGGGCCCGGACGCCGGCGGCCTGGCGGGGGCCGGGGCACCGGTGACCCGGTGGGCCGACCAGGCGTCCGCACGGCGCACGATCTCGGGGCCGAAGCCGGCCGAGACCCCGAGGTAGACGGCGGCCAGCCCATGCGTGGCGCCGGCGGTACCGCCGGCGCGCAGGTCCGCGACGGAGAAGGCGACGAGCGCGAGGTCGGTGAGCGGTACGCACAGCAGCAGCACCGCGCCGAGCCGGCGGGCCCGCAGGGCGTACCGGGCGAGGAGGCCCAGCACCAGGAAGGCCCAGAAGGCGATCTCGCAGACGACGATCGCGCCGATCACCACCCCGTCGCCGGCCAGGGTCTCGTAGGGGACGGAACGGGCGGCAGCGCTCATGCGGGTGCTCCGGCCGTCGGGAGCGGCAGCACCGTGGTGCTCCGCCGGGAGGGGAAGAACGCGCGAACGGTCATCGTCCGGCTCCGTGGGAAGACCCCGGTGACCTGCACCGGCTCCCCTTCGACCAGGCCCATGCTCTTTCCCCCTCGAATATGCGGCGCGTCTTGAGGGTGTCCATGTCCGGCCACTGTCGCGAAGAAGGCGCCCCGGGAACCCCGGAACGCCGTTACGCTGCACGCGAGAACACTAGTTCAGCGGCTGCCGCACGGGGAAGAGGAACGGAATCGATGCTGTGGATCCTTGATATCGGCGGTGCGCTCATGCTTCTCCAGGGGATCGCCCCGATCGTCCAGAGGATGAACGGCACGGACCCGGAGGAGAGTTTCTTCATCGTGAACGCGTTTCCGGAGAATCAGGGCCTGGCCAGCACGGTTCTCATCCTCGGTGGCGTCATTCTGCTCGGCGCGGCCGTCCGCGTCCGGCGCGGCCGCAGGGGCTGAACCGGGGGCCGGGTCCAGGCGAAACGACCGGACCCGGGACTTCGTACCGGCGCCTTCGAAGCGATTCGCCGCACCCTTTCGCATTCCCGGTCGTTCCCGACCGGGCAGCGCTCCTCTTCCCTTCGGATTCCTTTCGCGTCGCGGCGCAACACGGCTCTCCCCGAGGACCTACTCGCCCGGCGGAACCCGCACGAAGCCCTCGGCCCAATCGTCCTTGTCGAGCTCGCAGGGGTCGAAGGAGAAGCACTCCGGTTCATCACGGAAGCCCGGTAGCAGTCGAGCCCGACGCACGCGCTCCTCGACCCGTTCAAGGGACGAGTAGATGCCGAGCAGCTTCAGGTCGTCGCCGTCCGACTCGTCGCAGAACACGCCGCCTCCGTCGACATGCACGGTCGAGCCGTCAACACCGGCTTCGTTCTGGTGGCCGACATGCCACAGCGGATATACGATCACGGGCGCAAAGCTACAGGCCGCCCGCAATTCCTGGCAGGGCAGCCTTTGCCGGCACTCGAGTCCGTGGACGTCCGGCGCCCCTCACCTTCTGGGCCCCCGCGCTCACCACCCGGGCATCGCACGGGTTCGCCGAGGCCCTGGCCGAGTGACGACGGTTCGCACCGGATCGGGGTCCGTGACCCGTGTGATCCGGTCCGGCGCGCTCAGCCGATGAGGCCACCTGCGTGTCCGACCAGGGCACATGACGATCCACGGCACGAGTACTGACGGGCAGCGCACACGTCCTCACAGACTCGGCTCCGCAAGCCGTCCCGCCCGGGTCACCCCGCGACGTCGACGCCATAACCCCGGGCCAGATCGGCCAGGCCGTGGTCGTACCCCTGCCCGACGGCCCGTAGTCGCCAGCCCTCGCCCCGTCGGTACAACTCAACCAGAATCATGGTGCGTTCGGTGGTGGCGGCGTCGAGAGTGGCCCGGGCGGCCGGGGCTGCGCCGACCGCGCGGGTAGCGGTGATCTCGATGGCCCCGACCTCGGAGAACGTCGCGGTGCCGTCGATCGCGGCGGCCACGACGACTCGGTGGACCTCCAGCGGCAGACGCTCCAGTTCGACCGAGACGGCCTGTCCCGTCGGGCCGTCCGTGGCCAGTCTCACCGTCCCGTCCGGGTGCTCGGGTGCACCGTGGAAAACGAAGTCCTCGTCCCCCATCGCCTTTTCGTGTGCGTCGAGCGCGAAGGCGACGACGTCGACGTCACACGCGGTGTGCTGCCCCCAGGTCGCTGTCACCGTCCAGGCGGCGCCGGTGTCCGGTACGTCGATGACAGCACCTCGGACCAGGACCTCCGCACCGTCCCGCGCGTTCTGGCCATCGCTCCGCGGCGGCGCGGCCGACGGGACGGACTCGGCGGCGAGGAGCCAGTCGGCGTCGTGAACGGGCAGGCCGAGGAGGGCGACACGGCTCCGTCGCTTGTCGGCCTCACCCCCGGGAAGAGCCACGACGTCGGTCACACTGGCCGAGAGGTTCACCGCTGCGGAGGCCCCGCGAGCGACAGCGCGGACGCGGATGTCGGCGGCTTCCGCATGAGTGCCGCCCAGCACCAGGACTCTGCGGCCGGCCAGGGGGCGGTTCCCCGTGGCCGTGGGGGAGGCAGAGGGTGCCGGGGGTCCCGTCGACACGGGGACGCGCGGTGCCGGAACGCTCGATGCGGGAAGGGCCGGTACGAGCGTCGGCGGTGCCGTCCCCGTGCTCTCGGACTCCTTGAGTGAGCGGGGCTGTCGGGCGGCGCCCTTGGCCCGGCCGGGCCGCACGTCCTCCAGCAGCCGCTGATACGTCGGCTCGTCCACGAGGAGGACGCCCTCGTCCGTGGCACGGCGGAGCTTCTCCGACGCGGCACCCGTGTCATTGGTGACGAGAACACTGGTCTGACCGCTGACCGAGGCCATCATGTTCAGTCCGGCTGCCACCGATCGGGACACGAGTTCCTCCCGGGGGACCCGAGTGTCTCCGCTGATGGCGACCTTCATGCCCTGGACCAGCGGCATTCCGCGCTCCAGACGGCCCGGATTCCGGTAGGCGCAGGAGACCTTGGGAGCACGAGGCCCGAAATCCTGGCGGGGCGGGCAGTTCAGGAGCGGCAGGGAGAGACCCAGTCGTTCGGCGGCGTCCAGCGAGCCGCGCAGGATTCCGGAGAGTACCCGTACGTCGTCCTGGGCGTCGTGCGCCCGTTCCTGACGCACCCCGTAGTGCGCGGCGAGCGTGCCCAGCTTGAGGTCGGCCGTCGGGGGCCCGACCAGACGGTTGAGGGCCAGTGTGCACAGGCGTCTGCTGACGGGGAGCGCGGAACCGGAACGGGCGAACTCGTGAAACAGGAAGTTGTAGTCGAACTGCGCGTTGTGGGCGACCATGACACGGCCGTCGAGGAAGTCGCTCACCTTCGGTGCGACGTCGTCGAAGGTGGGAGCACCCGCGAGACGGGCGCGGGTGAGGCCGTGGATGTGCACCGGGCCGGGGTCGCAGCCCGGGTCGAGAAGGGTGAAGAACTCCCCCGTCGGCCGGCCCTGTGCGTCCAGGGTGAGGATCGCCAGGGACAGAACGCGGTCCCGGCCGGGCCTCAGCCCGGACGTCTCCACGTCCACCAGCGCCCACTCGTGGACGTAGTCGGGCGCTGTGGGCCACTTCGGGCCCGACGACAGCAGGGCCATGCGAGGCTCCCTCCCCCGGGTGCGGCAGGCGGTACGCCCTCGCCGCGGTGATCCATCGAACTGAGGGGATTTTCGCACGTACGCACCGCCGTTCCCGATGCGGCGCCTCCCACCCGGATCCGCTGCCGCCCGACCACCCCGGCACGGAGGGGAGTTGACGGGCCTCAGCGCTCCCCGCTATTGGTTCCGTTGACGGCACGGCCGTGTTGCGTCGAAGGGGGGAACACGTGAGCGTCCTGTGGTGGGTGGTCGCGCCGGTGGCTCTGGTCGTGGGCTGGACGGCTTGGCGGCTCGTTCGGTACCCGGGCCGGTGGGTGCACGCGTTTCACGAGGCGTACCGGAAGGACCGGCGGGCTCTGGACGACGCCCGCGGCGCCGTACGGAAGTTGCGGAACGCCGCTCGTCGTGAGACGTGGCGGGCGTGGGGCAAGGTGAAGCGTGCGGAGTCCGCCCATCGGCGCCAGGTGCGTCAGGCCGAGGCCGAACTGGAACGGCGGCGCGCGCCGGACCGGGGCGACCGGATCCATCAGCTGGGTGCGATCACGCTGTACGAGCACGCTGTCGTCGTCTCCGAGGACGAGTTGCCGCTGGCCGGCCTGCATGTCCGGTTCGAGCTCGCGCGCGCCGAGCACGTGTCCTACGTCTACCTCACCCACCCGGACGGGCAGGAGCGCATGCAGAGCTACGAGGGCGAGGAGTTCCCGGAGGACACGGTGCGCAAGTTCAGCGTGCAGCTCCACAACGCCGCCGTGGCGGCGCACCGTTCACGGGAGGCTCGCGAGGGCGACATCGCCGCGCTCGAAGCCGCGCTGCGCGAGGCCCAGGAGGCGACCGCTCCGGTGGAGGCGGCGCGGGAGCGGCTGACGGAGACGCGGGCCCGCCACAGCGCCGATCCCAGGCTCCCGCGCGCACGGGCGGCGCTCGACGACGCCCGCACGCAGTGGCAGGACCTCACCGGCCGACGCCCGTTGTGAGCGCTGCCCGGACCGCTCCTGTCCGTCGAGCCGCTCGTGCCGCCACTCAGGACGCGGGGCCAGGCTGGTCGCGTGACCGCCGTGCCGGGGGCCGAGCCCGGTGATCTTCGCTGTTGCGACCGGCCAACTTCGCCGCGTCGCGCGTACCGATCCGCGGGACGGGCGGGCACGGCCATCCCACCGTGGGGTGTCGCACCGCGTCCAGCCCTGACGAGCCGGGGCGAAGGCTCCATGTCGGCACCCTTCTCAAGGTCAGCCACCCGGTCGGAGCCGGCGTCGGGGCGCGCGGGGAGGGCCGGCCGCGCGGCTCCCGCCGCGTCGAACGGGCCACCCCTTTCGGGCCGCATCCCACCGCCTTCGCGACCGCGAACAAGGCCACTCCCTCTCACCGTCGGCTCCCGGTGCCCCTGGTGCCCGCGAGCCCCGTGATGCGGTGACGGCCTTTTCTCCGACCCATCCCAGCTTTTGGTGAATCTGCAGAAAGTTCAGCAGATTCGTACCGAACCTCTGGACAGTCTTCCGCGCCGCGTCCTAGTCTCTCGGCCCATCGAACAGGTTTCGTCCCTGTAACGCCGCAGCCAGTCGGCGTCTCCGCGAAGCCGGTCATCCCACTCATGAGCCGTTCCACGTCTCTCTCCCCATGGCCGGGCCACCGCCCGCACGAGGCACCGCGCCGCGCGACCACTGCCCCGGCAGTCGTTCACGCACCGTTTCAGCACACCGTCGAAGCACGGCACACCGGCCGGGTCACCGACTCTGCCGTGAACGCAGCGGAAGGGAAGCGACATGAAGATTCGTACGTTCATCGCCACGGCCTCTCTGGTGGCATCCGGGAGCCTGGTGGCTTTCGCCGGCTCCGCCCAGGCGGCGCTCTACACCACGTGTGTCGGTGACGGCGGGGCCGTGACCGTCACCAACGACCTGGTCGTTCCGGCCGGAAAGTCCTGCACCCTCACCGGCACGAAGGTCAGGGGGACCGTGACGGTCGAGGCCGGGGCCGACCTCGTGGCCGCAGGCGCCACCTTCAACAGCACGGTCACCGTGGGGGAGAACGCGTATCTCGACCTCACGAACACCACTGTCAAGGGTGCGCTGACCACCAGCTCCGCCTTCGGCACGCACCTGGAGAACGCCAACGTCAAAGCGGTGACCGCCACTGGGGGATTCGTGTACGCGGTGGACTCCGCCCTCGGCGGAAACGTCTCCACCAGCGCCGGCGAGCTGTACGTGTCCGGCAGCACCCTGTCCGCCGCGCTGTCCGGTGACGGCAACCAGTACACCGATGTGTACGACTCCACCGTCAAGGGCGCGCTCACCGTGGACGGGAACACCCTCGGTGGCGTGTTCTGCGCGAGCGAGGTGTACGGCGCCGCGAAGTACACGGGCAACGCCGACTCCCTTCAGCTCGGGGGTGAGGGGCTCCTCGGATCGTGCGCCGGAGCCTCGTACTTCGGCGGCGACCTGGCGGTCACCGACAACACCGCGACCACGGTCCTCGACAACGCGATCGTGCGCGGCAGCCTCACCGCGACGGGCAACAGCCCGGTCCTCGCCGTGGGCGGGCTGGCGCGCGTCCGCGGCACTGTCACCGGAGAGACCGCAGCCGCGGCCCCGTCCTTCTCCCGCTCGGCCAGGGAGGCCGCACCCGACGACCGGGCCGCCTCTCTCTCCGAGAAGGCCGCCGCCCGTGCCGCGGCCGCGCGGGCGGACGCCCACGAAGCGGGCAAGTCCTCCCTCTGACGCCCACGAAGCGGGCAGATCCTCCCTCTGACGCCGAGGAACACCGCCGACGGCTCGCCCACCGACGCCCCGCCATGACGGCGGACCCGTCCCCGCCGCCGAATTCCCCCTCACGCGGCGGCTCCCGCCGTGTACGGCGGTCCCCTCCGGAGCGCGTCCCGCCGGTTCCGGAGTCCGCGGACCAGCCGTCGTGGTGCGCGCCGCCACCCTGCTGCCCGGCCGTGCACCCCGATCCGTCTTCTCCTCTCCTCTTCCACAGGAGTGACCGTGAGTCATCTTCACAAGTCCTTCGACCGCAGGGACTTCCTGCGCGCCACCGTCGGCACCACCGTGGCCCTCGCCGCCGCCTCCGTCACCGGGGCCGCCACCACCGCCTCCGCCGCCGCCGCGGCGAGCACGCTGCCCATCCCCAAGGACCGCATCGGGGTCCAGCTCTACAGCGTCCGCGACAAGGTGAACTCACTCGGCTTCGCCGTCGTCCTCGCCGAGCTGGCCCGGATCGGCTACAAGGAGATCGAGTTCGCCGGGTACACCCAGTCCACCTCCATCCTGGGCAGACAGATCACCCTCCCGGAGATCCGGACCATCCTCGACGACCACGGACTGCGCGCCGTCGGCAGCCATGTCGGCATCGGCAACCTGCGCTCCAGCCTCCAGGCGGAGCTGGACGCCGCGGAGATCCTCGGCATGCCGCACGTGGGCACCGCCAACGCGCCCTCGAACACCAACACCGTCGCGGCCTACCGCGCGGCCGCCGACGAGTTCAACGTCTGGGGTGCCGCGGCGACCGCGCGGGGCCTGAAGCTGTACCAGCACAACCACTCGGGCGAGTTCGCGTTCGCCACCGACCAGCCGTCGGTCCGGCTGTACGACGTGTTCCTGAAGAACACCGACCCGCGCCACGTCTATCTGGAGCTGGACATCTACTGGGCGTACGTCGGCCAGTACCGCTGGCCCGGCTTCGACCCCGCCGCCTACGTGCGCGACCAGCCCTACCGCTACCCGCTGTTCCACATGAAGGACGGCGACGCGAACGCGTCGAGCGCCAACGGCTACGACATCGTCGAGTTCGGCGCCGGTGACCTCCCGTACCAGAAGTTCGTCCGCGCCATCGGGGCGCGCACCACGCACCTCGGTATCTGGGAGCAGGACACCGCCCCCAACACCGTTCCCGCGACGCCGGGTTCGTTCGGTGCGGCGGAGCGCAGCTTCTCGGCGCTCAGGACGCTCCTCGGCTGACAGGCGCCACACGAAGGAGGCGCTCCGCGCGCGGGGCGCCTCCTTGCCCGCTCCTTACCGCCAGCGATCAAGGAGACATCACCGTGCACCGCACCCTGAGGCGCCTGATCACGGGGGCCCTGCTCGTCGCCATGCCCGCGCTGGGCACTGTGGCTCTGGCCCCCGCCGCCGAGGCCCACCCGGACCACGAACACGCCCTGGACTGGTCGAACTACGAGAAGGCCACCCTGACCAAGGAGGTCGGCGAGCCGATCGACCTCGCCGTGCTCCCCGACAGCCGCGTCCTGCACACCGCCCGCAACGGCGACCTGCGGCTCACCGACCCCGGCACCGGTGTCACGAAGGTCGTCAACCACGTCGACGTGTACCAGAACTCCGAGATGGGGTTGCAGACGGTCACCCTCGACCCGGACTTCGCCACCAACAAGTGGGTGTACCTGTACTACTCGCCGCCGCTGAACACTCCGGCCGGCTCCGCTCCGCTCCAACTGGCCGCCGGGCAGGACGACTCGTACTGGAATCAGTGGGAGGGGTACGACACCCTGACCCGCTTCAAGTGGACCGGCGGCAGTCTCGACCTCTCCACCGCTCAGGAGATCATCCGGGTCGGCACCAACCGCGGCCAGTGCTGCCACGTCGCCGGTGACGTGGACTTCGACGGCGACGGGAACCTCTACCTCTCGACCGGCGGCAACACTCCGGCGTCGGGCCCGAACGTCAACGGCTACAACCCGATCAACGACGCCGCAGGCGCGAACCCAGGACTCGACGAGCGCCGCGGCTCGGGCAACACCGACGACCTGCGGGGCAAGATTCTGCGCATCCACGTCCAGGAGGACGGGAGTTACACCGTTCCGGAGGGGAACCTGTTCCCGCCGGGCACGGCGAAGACCCGTCCCGAGATCTTCGTGATGGGCCTGCGCAACCCCTACCGCCTGGCGGTGGACCCCGAGACGAACGCCGTGATGTGGGGCGACTACGGCCCCGACGCCGGAACCGCCGACCCGAACCGCGGGCCGATGGGCTACGTCGAGTGGCAGACCACGACCAAGGCGATGAACAGCGGCTGGCCGTACTGCACGGGTGACAACACCAAGCCGTACCGGGACTTCGACTACGCCACCCTCACGCCCGGTGCCGCCTTCGACTGCTCGGCGCCGGTCAACGACTCCCGCTGGAACACCGGTCTGACCACGCTGCCCGCCGCCACCCCGGCCACGCTCTGGTACGGCGACAAGGACACCGACCAGCCGTGGCCCGAGCTGACCGCCTTCCGCGGTCCCGGCGGTCCCGGCGGGCAGGCCCCGATGGGCGGTCCGGTCTACCACTACGACGCGGACAATCCCGCGCCGGGCAAGTTCCCCGAGTACTGGGACGGCAAGGCGTTCTTCGGCGAGTTCTCCCAGGACTACGTCGCCGCCCTCACGCTCGACGGACCGGACGGCCCCGTGAGCGCTCTGGAGAACGTCCTGCCCAACAGCGAGCGCGCGCAGAACGGCATCCCGCCGTGGGACAACCCGATGGACCTGGAGTTCGGCCCGGACGGCGCCCTCTACGTCCTCGACTACGGCGACGGCTTCTTCCGGCAGAATCCGGACGCGGGCCTCTACCGGATCGACTACGCCGAGGGCAACAAGGCGCCCACCGCGGTCATCGAGGCAGACAGGACGTCCGGTCAGGCGCCGCTGGCGGTCACCTTCGACGCCACCGGCTCCACCGACCCGGAGAACGGCGGGCTCACCTACCAGTGGGACCTCGACGGCGACGGCACCTTCGACGCCACCGGGCCCACCGCGACCCGCACCTATTCCGGCAACGGGCAGTTCGAGGCCCGGCTGAGGGTCACCGACCCGCAAGGCAAAACTGGCCTGACGAGCCGTCAGATCACTGTGGGCAACACGGCTCCGACCCTGCGGATCACCTCCCCGGCCAACGGCGGGTTCTTCAACTGGGGCGACTCCGTGCCGTACGGCATCGCCGTAGAGGACCCGGAGGACGGGTCCACGCCGGACTGCGCCCGGGTCGCGTGGACCTTCGGTCTCGGGCACAACCAGCACGGCCACCCGGTCAACAGCGGCACCGGCTGCTCGGGCGGTGTCGTGACCCCGACCGACGCGGGGCACGGTGACACCGAGAACGTGTTCGGCGTCCTCGGGATCACCTACACCGACAGGGGCGCGGGCGGCGTTCCGGCTGCCACGACCGACGCCCAGGTGGTGCTCAACCCGGCCCTCATGCAGGCCGAGCACTACGACTCGGCGGAGGGCGTCACGGTCACGGACGACACCACGGCGTCCGGGCAGCGCAAGCTGACCTCCTTCGACGCGGGTGACTGGATCGCCTACGACCCGGTGTCGTTCGCCGGAATCACCGGGGTGCAGACCCGTACCAGTGGCGCCGGCACCCTTGCGCTGCGCTGGGGAGCGCCCGGCGCCGAACCGTTCGCCACCGTCTCCGTACCGGCGGGACAGGGCTGGCAGACCGTCACCACCGCGCTCAGCCAAGCACCTTCGGGGTCCGGCGAGGTCTTCGTCACCAGCTCCGGCGGCATCGAACTGGACGCGCTGACCTTCCAGGGCTCCGGTGTCGCGGACAAGACCGCCCCCGCGGTCACCGCCGCGCTCAACCCGCCCCGCCCCAACGGTGACGACGGCTGGTACACCGGCAACGTGTCGCTGACGGTCTCGGCGACCGACAACGGAACGGTCGCGAGCCGCCAGTACTCGATCGACGGCGGAACGACGTGGGCGGCGGCGAACTCGGCCGTCACCCTGTCCACCGAGGGCGTCACCACCGTCCGCTACCGGGCGACCGACAACGGCGGCAACGTGTCGGCGGTGGGCTCGCTCACCGTACGGATCGACCGCACCGGACCGACAGTGGTGGTGACCGGTGTCAACGCCAACCGCACCTACGGGGACTCCGGTCGCCCGGCACCGGCCTTCTCGGCAACGGACACGGTGTCCGGCGGGGCGACCACGACGGCAACCCTGGACGGTGCGCCCGTCGCCTCCGGGCAGGCCCTGGACCTGTGGCGGCTGCCGCTCGGCAGCCACGACCTGACGGTCAGGGGCCGCGACCGGGCCGGCAACACCACCACGAGGACGGTGTCGTTCACGACGCGCACCTCCTACGCGGACGTCCGCTCGCTCATCACCCGGCTGCGGGCCGACGGTCTGATCACGGCGCGGGGTGAGCAGCGGCTGTCCGTACGGCTCACCCAGGCCGAGGCACACGCCGGCGCGGGCCGCACCGCACAGGCCGCGGCCGTGCTGGATTCGTTCGCGGACACCGCGTCGGACACCTCCCTGGTGCCGGACGGCGCCGCGGGCGCGGCCCTGGCGCGGGACGCCCGGGCGCTGAAGGCAGGCGCCACCGGCTGAGGCCGGACTTGAGGACCGGAGCTGCCCCGCCGCTGTGCTGCCGGCGGGGCAGTTCCGTTTCTTCGTACGGGAGTTGAACCGGAGGGACGCTGCCGAGGGCCGGCCGTGGCGGGGTTCCGCATCCGGCCCGGCACCGTGCCCGTTCCGTCGCGGAGGTTCCGTCGTGGAGGTTCCTTCATGGAGATCCCGCCCCAGAAGTTCCGTCAACACTGCGACAACTTTCGGCTCTCTGTGAAAAAGTTGCCGGAAGCCGACTGTGCCCCTGGGCTCCGCACACGGGAGTCCCGCCGGGCGATACGGTGTCCGGCCCGTGAGTCCCCCGCGGCAACTCCCCGAGCTGTCCAGGGCGTCCAGAGGAAGTGAATCCGTGACCATCCAGTACCGCGTGCTGAGTCTCCTGCGTGACAACGGCCCGCTGTCCCGCGCCCAACTCGCGGACCGGCTGGAGGTTCCCCGCCCGCGGCTGCTCGGCGAACTCGACCGCATGGTCGCCGCCGGGCGGGTCCGCGAGGCGGGCCCGGCCGCGTCGCGCGGCGGGCGCCGCTCCACCCTCGTCCAGCTCGACCCCGGCGTACGGTTCGCCGCCGTCGACCTCGGCGCCAGCTCCATCGACATCGAGATCACCGACGGCGCGCTCGCCCCGGTGGCCTCCTGCTCGGAGCCGGCGGACATCCGGTCGGGACCGGAGAACGTGCTCGGGCGTGTCAGCGAACTCCTGTACGCGCTGGCCGACCAGGGGCACTGCACCCGGCTCGACGCCATCGGCATCGGCCTGCCGGGACCGGTCAGTTTCCGCGAGGGGGTACCCGTCTCGCCACCGATCATGGTGGGCTGGAACCGCTTTCCGGTGCGCGACACCCTCGCCCGTGCGCACTCCTGCCCCGTCGTCGTCGACAACGACGTGAACGTGATGTCCCTCGGGGAGCAGCACAGCGGGGTCGCGAGGACCGTCGAGCATCTGCTCTTCGTGAAGATCGGCAGCGGTATCGGCTCGGGGATGCATCACCACGGCCGGATCTACCGGGGCGCGGAGGGGTGCGCCGGCGACATCGGACACGTCCAGCTCGAAGCGGACGGGCCTCTCTGCTCCTGCGGCAACACCGGTTGCCTGGAGGCGTACTTCGGTGGCGTGGCGCTGAGCAGGGACGCCACCGACGCCGCGAAGTCCGGCAGGTCGCCCGCCCTCGCCGAACGCCTCGCCGAACGCGGCGTCCTGACCCCGGTGGACGTCGGGGAGTGCGCGAACGGCGGGGACGGTACGAGCGTCGCCCTGATCCGGGCCGGCGGCCACCGCGTCGGGCAGGTACTCGCCACCCTGGTCAGCTTCATGAACCCGTCGATGATCGTGATCGGCGGCGGTCTGGCCGGCCTCGGCTATCCCCTGCTCGCCGAGATCCGCAGCGTCGTGTACAAACGCTCGCTTCCCCTCGCCACGGGCAATCTGCCGATCGTCATGTCCGGACTCGGCCCCCGCGCGGGCGTCGTGGGTGCGGCGCTGCTGGCGAGCGAACTCGCCTACGGTGAGGCGTCGGTGACCGGGGATACGGAGTCGCCGGTCCGGTAGCGGCCCGGGGATGCGGAGTCGCCGGTCCGGTAGCGGCCCGGGGATGCGGAGTCGCCGGTCCGGTAGCGGCCCGGGGTCGTTCCGACGACTCCGGTGAACGCGGCGATGAAACTGCTCGGGTTCGCCCACCCGCAGGCGTGGGCGGTCCGGACGGTGTCGTGGCCCTCGGCGAGGAGCACGAGCGCGTGCTGGATGCGGAGTTGTGTGCGCCACTCGTAGAAGGTCATGCCGAGTTCGCCGCGGAAGAGCCGGCTGAGGGTACGGCTGCCGGCGCCGACCGTCCTCCCGAGTTCGGCCAGCGTGGCGTTGCTCGCCGGCGACTCGTACAGCAACCGGGCGACGGCTCGCAGCCGGTCGTCCTGCGGCTCCGGCAGGTGGAGGGGCTGTTCGCGCGCTTCGCGGAGATCGTCCAGGAGGACGCGGAGGAGGTGGGAGCGCACGGAAGGGCTGTGGTCGGGCGCGGCATGGTCGTGGGAGTCGTCGTGGTCGCGGGGGCCGGTCAGGGCGAGGAGGACCTCCCGGGCGAGGCGGGTGACCAGGAACACGGCGGGACCGTCCGGCAGGCCCCGGGCGAGGGACGGTGCGAGGAAGACGATCCGCATGTCGGTGTCGCCGTGGGCGCGGTGGTGGTGCGTGAATCCTGCGGGGGTCCAGGCGACCCGGTTGGCGGGCACGATCGAGGTGCCGCGCCCGGTGTGGACCGACAGGACGCCGCCGGCCGCGTACACCAGATGTCCTCGCGCGTGTGCCCGCGCCGCGCTCGTCGCGCCGGACGGCCAGAAGTGACGCCCGCCGGACGGCCACACATGTGACGTGGCACCGGCGGCTGTCCGGGGTTGGCGGCGAAGGGGCATCGGTTGGCATCGTAGCGGTGGCACGCCATGCCGTGCCCCGGTGAGACTTTCCGGTACGGAGCCCGGCCTGCCCTGCGGGGAGAGCCCGGTCGCACCACCTGGCGTCGGGACGGCGTACCTCGGCGCGGCGGCCCGAAGGGCCGGATGGACCGGAAGAAGGAGAAGAGCATGGCGACGTTCGTCCTGGTGCCCGGTGGCTGGCACGGCTCCTGGTCGTTCGAGGCGGTGGTTCCGCTGCTGGAGCGTGCCGGTCACACCGTTCACGCCCTGACCCTGACCGGGCTGCGCCCGGACGACGGTTTGGCGACGGTCGCTGCCGCCAACCTCGACACGCACGCCGAGGACGTGCTGGGGCTCCTCGACCGGACCCACGCACGCGAAGCGACGCTGGTCGGCCACAGCTACGGCGGGATGGTGATCGCCGCCGCCGCGGACCGCGCCGGCGGCCGGGTCTCGCGTCTCGTGCATCTCGACGCCTACGTACCGCGCGCGGGAGACTCATGCTGGTCCGCGACGACCGGGCGCTACCGGGAGGCGTTCGCCGCAGGCGCCGCGACCACCGGGTACGCCGTCCGGCCGCCGGACGGGGGTGATCCCCGCCGCCGCCCCCACCCCCTGGCCTCCTTCCTGCAGGCGTTCCGGCCCCTCGCCGGGCCGCCGGCCCGGGTGCCACGGCGGGAGTTCGTCTACTGCTCGGGATGGGAGGACCGGACGCCGTTCGCCGGACTCCGCGCCCGGCTCCTGGCCGATCCCGAGTGGCGGGTCCACACCCTCGCGACCGGCCACGACGCGATGCACGAGGCCCCGGAGGCAGTCGCCGCGCTGCTGCTCGACGACCGTGCCGACGACCGCACCGGCGTACTGCACGGTCGCCCGCGGGGCGGACGGGGGGAAGGGTGAGGCGGTGAAGGGTGAGGCGGTGAAGGGTGAGGCGGTGAAGGGTGAGGCGGTGAACGGTGAGGGAGTGAGCCGCGGACACCGGACCGGGGCTGCGGTGCGGACGCGGTCCGCTGTCCGCGTCGACCGTGGGCGCCCGGCGTGACCCGCCCCCGGATCAGCCCACCAGATCCGGCGCGCGGAGCATCTCGGACGGGATTCCCCAGGCGTCGACGAGGTCGGCCGCGAGGGGGCGGACCCTGCGGCACAGTTCGTTCACCTCGCGGCTGATCGCCTTGGAGCGCTGGACCGTCAGCCGGCCGTGCTCCATGAACCAGGCGCGGTCCGCCTCGATGGTGGACAGGGCGAACAGGTCGCACAGGAGCCCCAGCGCGGCCTTGTTGCCGCTCTCGGGCAGCGTGCGCACCCGGTCGACGAACGCCTCCAGCACGAGGCGTTCGACATGGGCGCGGGCGAGTGCGATCACGTGGTCCTGCACCCGCGAGAAGACGGCGCCGGGGTTGCCTTCCTGGTCGATGCCGCGCTTGAGCCGGCGCGCCACACCGGCGAGCATGTGCTCCTCGCGGTAGCGGAGCATGGCGAGTTGGTACTCCGGGTCGAGGAGGCCGGCCTCCTGGTCCCACTCGTCCCCACCGGGCAGCAGGTCGCGTACGCGTTCGAGCAGCTTGTGGGCGGACGTCTTCTCCAGCACCGTCTCGACGGCGAGACCGGTCACGTGGCGGACCATGCCGAGCTGGTCCAGGTCCTCGAACTCGCTGGCGTAATGGGTGAGCAGGCCCTTGGCCACGAGCTGGAGCAGGACGTGGTTGTCGCCCTCGAACGTGGTGAAGACGTCGCTGTCGCTCTTGAGTGCGGCGAACCGGTTGACGGCGAGGTACCCGGCGCCGCCGCACGCCTCGCGGCACTCCTGGATGACCCGGGTGGCGTGCCAGGTGCCGAGTGCCTTGGTCCCGGCGGCGCGGGATTCGAGCAGGCGCCGTGCGTGGGGGTCGCCCTCGATGCCGGAGAACACCTCGTGCAGCTGTGTCCGTACGACGTCCTGCGCGAAGTGCAGCGCGTACGTGCGCGCGAGGAGCGGCAGCAGGCGGCGCTGGTGCAGTCCGTAGTCGAGGAGGAGCTGCTCCTCCCCCGGGCCGGCCTCCGGAGCCGTGTCCGAGGACGCCTCGAACTGCCGTCGCCGCTCGGCGTACTTGACGGCGATCGCGAGGGCGACCTTGGCGGCGTTGACGCCGGCGCCGCCGACGCAGACGCGGCCCTGCACCAGGGTGCCGAGCATGGTGAAGAAGCGCCGGCCTGGGCTCTCGATCGCGCTCTCGTAGACGCCGTCGGCGGTGACGTCGGCGAACCGGTTGAGCAGCGCCTCGCGCGGTACCCGTACACCGTCGAACCGGATGCGGCCGTTGTCGACGCCGTTGAGGCCCATCTTGCGGCCGTCGTCCTCGATCCGGACGCCGGGCGCGACTTCGCCGCCGCGCCGGATCGGTACGACGAACGCGTGCACACCCTCGGACTCTCCATCCACCTCCAGCTGGGCGAAGACGACGGCCAGTTCGGCATGGCGGGCAGCGTTGCCGATGTAGTCCTTGCGCGCCCCGTCGCCCTGAGTGGTGATGACGAACTCCTGACCGGCGGGGTCGTACCTCGCGAGGGTGCCGAGCGCCTGGACGTTGGAGCCGTGGCCGCTCTCGGTCATCGCGAAGCAGCCCATCAGCCGACCGGTGATGAGGTCGGGGAGATACGCGTCGTGGTGGCGCGCGGTGCCCAGTTGCAGGATCGCGCCTCCGAAGAGCCCGAACTGCACGCCGACCTTCACCAGCACCGACAGGTCGCCGTAGGCGAGCGTCTCGAACGCGGCGATCGAGGCTCCGATGTCGCCGCCCCCGCCGTACTCGCTCGGGAAGCCCATGCCGGTCTGGCCGGTCGAGGCCATGTCGACGACGCGTTCACGCACCCGCTCGCGGAACGCGTCGATGCCGAGCTCCTCGGCCTCGTCGAGGACGGAGGCGTGGGTCACCAGATTGGCCCTGACGAGGTCGCGGATCTCGTGGTACTCGCCGTCGAGCAGCCCCTTCAGCGCCTGGATGTCGATCTCGGGCCTCGTGTGACCGGTGGCGGGGGTGGATGCGTTGTCGGTGGTCATGGCATTTCGCTACCCCGGCTTCGGACGATCAAGCGGTCGCTCCCGGCAGAACGACGGCACTTCGACGACGCCCTGTGACCAGCGGCTCCCACCACGTGCGGGCGGGTTGACGCGGTGCGGCACCTCCCACCGGGTCAGCCGACGGCGATCAGGTCCCCCGCCGCGGCCCGGACCGCCGTGTACGCCTGCTCCAGCACCTCGGGCGAGGTGGTCACCCGGGGAACGTCGTCCGGGGTGTGGAACTGGCGGAAATTCCCGGCGAGGGAGAGCAGCGGGACCGTGGGGCCGAGGAGCCGGTTCCAGACCGCGCCCTCACCGGGGAACGCGGCGAGGCGGCCGAACCGTGCGGCGGCGAGATCGGTGGCGAGGCCGGGAACCGTGTCGAATCCGGGGTTGGCCGCCGCGCCCCGGGGCGTGAGTACGAGGCGCCCGTCGGCACCGGGAGCGGCAGCCGCGAGGGCGGAGCCCAGGTGGAAGACCGCTCGGGGCCGGAGGTCGAACTCGCCTGTCAGGTAGGCGCGTACACCGTAGTTGCTCAGCTCGTGGCCGGTGTTGCCGAGGAAGAGGACCGGGTGCTCGCGCGAGAGCTCGACGGCGAGGGCCACGGCGAGCGCGAGGCCGGTGCCGCGCTCGGCGGCGCAGGTGAACCATCCGCTGAGGGGCGTGGTGACGACGATCGGGTCGGCTACCGGCTTCCGGGTGCCGAACCAGCCGGTCAGGCAGTACGTACGACCCGCGGCGGTCCGGGCCCGGAAGTCGACGTCGGCTCCGTACCGCTGGATCCGGTCGGCGAACCGTCCGGGGACGAGGAGCGTCGGGACGCCCGTCTTCGGGGCGTCGGGGTCGCTGTTGTAGGCCACCAGCCCGTCGTACGCCGGGTAGTTGGCCGTGGTGCTGGTCGTGGGCAGGACCGCCACCGAGGCTCCGGCCGCGGCAGCGGCGGCCACCGCAGCGAGCACGGCGGGGTCGTTGCCGTCCTTGCTGGTGGTCACGGGCCGTACGAAGTCGGCGCGGCCCTTCCGCCGGCCGACGCCCTCGTAATACAGCGGAACGGTGGGGACGTTGACGCCTCCGGACCGGACCTGCGCCTTCCACTCGTAGTGCGGGTAGTCGTAGTACCAGCGGCCGGTGGCCGCGCCCAGATCCCGCAGCCGGCCCTCCAGCCACCGGAGGGCGGCGGCCTCGTCGCTGCTTCCGGTGCGGTGCTGCCACCTGCTGTAGGCCTCGACCAGGGAGTAGAGCGAGGCGCCCGATCCGAGGGCGTGACGGCCGGCTCCGGCCGTTGCGCGGGCGGACTGGGCGTGGGCGGACTGGGCGTGGGCGGGGGCCGCGCCGAAAGCGGCGAGACCGGCCGCGACGGCGCCGGCGGCTCCGGTGGAGAGCACGGCGCGGCGGGACGGGCCGCCAGGGAAGTTCGGTCGGGCGACGGTCATTTCGGCTCCAGGGAGGGATGCGAGGTCGCGCACCCCGTCCGGGACGGAGGGGGCACGGAGCGGAGAAGAGCTGCCCGGTACGCGGGAGATCGCGGCCGGATACCGGCCCGGGCGGCCCGCACCGGGGGCCGTCGGACCTGTCATCGCCGCGGCGGCACGGCCGGACGGACGCGTCCGGCGTGTCACGGACGCGCGCGGCGGAGATTCCGGGGAGGGAGACGGAGGGTACCCGCGTTCCCCGGGGCCGTGCCCGACTCAGGTCACTGGCAGCGGGCCACGCCGCAACGGCCCGCACGGCACGCGCGCAGGGGCCGGGACGGGACGAGTGACGGGAGGCGGCCGGGGTGCGCGATCAGCATGTTCGTCATTCGATCATGCAAGTGACACACGTTCCATGGAACGGAGACACGTGAAACGTGACTGACACACTGCCGCGATCACCGCTGATCACCGCTGATCACCGCTGATCACCGTTCGGCCAGGGCCGGCCTGGGGACGGCCCACCAGGCGCGCCGAGGGACGAGCGGGCACGCCCGACGCGGGAAGGCACCGGCCGATACGGGAAGGCACCGGGTCCGGGCCGCCGGGGACGGCGGGGTCAGCAGAACCAGCCGTTCTGGACCCAGCCCCGGCGGTTGATGTCGCCGTAGGCGAAGCCGTGGACCCACGTTCCGCCGGCTTCCTCCACGAGGAAGGTCTGCCCTCGGTACAGGGTGCCCATCCAGGCCCCGTTGGGGGCCGTGACCCGGACGAAGAGGTCGTCGGCGCAGACGGTTTCGCGCTGCCCGGCGGTGCCGTTGGCGGCTGCGGCGGGGCCTGCGGCCAGTGCCGCCACGGTGGCGGCGACGGCCAGGACGAGGGCGGTGCGCCTGCTGGTACGGGTCATGGGTCGCCCTCCTGGGGTAGTACTGGGCATGTCGTCGAACCGCCTTCTGCCGGGCGACGCCCGGCGCGCCCTGGTTGCGTCCGTCACCATGATCCGTAACCGCCCAGGCACTCCTGCCTGACGAAGCCCCAGTCGTTCGGACCGAAGTCGAAGGTGGCCGCCCAGCCGTTGTAGACGGGGTGGGCGCCGCGCGTGTGTCCGACCTTGTCGCCCCGCGCGAGCACCCGCTTCAGTCCGGCCGGTCCGGAGGAGCTGTCGTAGTTGGCGTAGAAGCTGGCGCTGTCGCAGACGATGACGGCGTGGTCCGGAACCGTCGGCTCGGCCTGCGCCGATCCGGCGGTGATCAGGGCGAGGGCGGCGGCCAGGGGCAGCACGCAACCCTGCAATCGTGTCGAGGCCATGACAAGCATCATGGGCCGCCACCACCTCCCCTGTCGAGAGGGCCCCGCCCCGCGGCCGGGTCGCGCGGCGGCAGGCACCCTGGGACCGGGCGCCCCGGAACGCACAGTTCACCCGGTCTTCATGACTCGAGCGGCTCGGAGTGCCCCGGATGATTCTTGGCGTGAGCATGCTCGGGCCTGCACCGACCCCGTATCACTCCCGACTCCCCCACCGGAGGCCCCCGTGCTCGGCAGATCCGTGTTCCGCCGCAGTCGCACCGCCCTCACCTGTGCCTTTGCCCTCACCGCCGTGGCCGCGGCCGGTCTGTGGACCGGCATCGGCGGCTCCTCGTCCGCGCAGGCCGCGGCCAGTGTGCCCACCCCCGACCACGTGATCGTGGTCGTCTTCGAGAACCACGGCTACAGCCAGGTCATCGGCTCGTCGAGCGCCCCCTACATCAACTCGCTGAAGACCGGCGGCGCCAACCTCACCGCCTCGTACGCCGAGACGCACCCCAGCCAGCCCAACTACTTCGCCCTGTTCTCCGGTTCCACCCAGGGCATCACGGACGACAGCTGCTACACCCCCGGTTTCTCCGGCAACGCCAACCTCGCGTCCGAGCTGATCGCGGCCGGGAAGACCTGGGCGAGCTACAACGAGACGCTGCCGAGCCAGGGTTCGACCACGTGCAGCAGCGGCAACTACGCCCGCAAGCACAACCCGTGGTTCGGGTTCAGCAACGTCCCCACCTCGTCCGCGTACACCTTCCAGCAGTTCCCCACCGACTACACGAAGCTGCCTCAGGTCTCCTTCGTCGTCCCGAACCTGTGCAGCGACATGCACGACTGCTCGGTGTCCAGCGGTGACACCTGGCTGAAGAACAACCTCGGCGCCTACGCGACCTGGGCCAAGACCCACAACAGCCTGCTCGTCGTCACCTTCGACGAGGACAACCGGCTCAGCGGCAACCGCATCCCGACGGTGCTCTACGGGCAGCAGGTGACCGCGGGCGCCACCTCCGCCACCACCTACAACCATTACGACCTCCTGCGCACGCTGGAGGACATGCACGGCCTCGGGCACGCGGGGAACGCCGCGACCGCCAAGGACATCACCGGGATCTGGACGTCCTGACATGTATGTAGCGGACAGCCGCGCCACCCGTGCGGGGTCCGCCGAACGCGCCGCCGGGCCGGGCGAGGAGCCGGCCCGGCGGCGCGTGGCGGTCGCCCCCACCGTGCTGGCGCTGGGCACGGTCAGTCTGATCACCGACGTGTCCTCCGAGATGGTGACGGCGGTGCTGCCGCTCTACCTGGTGGCGGGACTCGGCCTCAGCCCTCTCGGGTTCGGGCTCCTCGACGGCGTCTACAACGGGTTCTCCGCCCTCGTACGGCTGGTCGGCGGCCACTTCGCCGACCGGGGAGGCGGGCGCCACAAGCTCGTCGCCGTCTTCGGTTACGGCATCTCGGCGCTCTGCAAACCACTCCTGCTCATGGTCCACACCCTCACGCCCATCGGCCTCGTACTGGCGGCCGACCGCACCGGCAAGGGTCTGCGCACCGCACCCCGGGACGCGATGATCTCCCTGTCGTCACCGCCGGAGGCCCGCGGCCGCGCCTTCGGGGTGCACCGCGCGATGGACACCGCGGGCGCCCTGCTCGGGCCGTTCGCCGCGTTCCTGATCCTGCGTGCGACGGTCGACGGCTACGACGCGGTGTTCACCGTGAGCTTCTGCGTCGCGGTGGCGGGCGTACTGGTGCTGGTGCTGTTCGTACCCTCCAGAACCCTGCCGCCTTCCGGGCCCCTTGGCCCTTCCGGGGCCCCCGCCCCGCGCGCCACGAGGACGGCCGAGCCGCCCCGCCCCACCCTGCGCGCGGCGCTCGCGCTGCTGCGGCATCGCAGAATCCGGCGCATCGGCGTCTGCGCGCTGCTGCTGGGGCTCGCGACCGTGAGCGACTCGTTCGTCTACCTGCTGCTCCAGCACCGCATCGGGGTACCCGACCGCTGGTTCGCCCTGATGCCGGTCGGGACCGCCGCCGCTTTCCTGCTGCTCGCCCTGCCCCTGGGGCGGCTCGCGGACCGGGTCGGCGCGTGGCAGGTGTTCCTCGCGGGGCACGTCGCGCTGCTCGGGGCGTACGGGCTGCTGCTCTCGTCGTGGCACGGGGCGGCGCTCCCGTACGTGGTGCTCGTCCTCCACGGCACCTTCTACGCGGCCACGGACGGGGTCCTGATGGCGGCGGCCTCGCAGAGCGTGCCCGAGGAGCTGCGCTCCTCCGGACTCGCCCTGATCCAGACCGGACAGGCCTTCGCCCGGTTCGCCTGCTCGCTGGCCTTCGGCGCGGCCTGGACCGCGTGGGGCGACCGGACCGCGCTGCTCGCGGCGGCCGTCGCGCTCGCCGTGTGCGCCGCGTTCTCCCTCCGCATCGGCCCGACCGTGAAGGTTCCCGCATGACGCGCCTGCGCACCCGACTCCTCGTCCTCGTCTGCGCGGTCACCGTGCTCGCGGTGGTCGCCGCCGCCTCCGTGCTGCACGCCGCCGCCCGGTCGGACCGGCTCGACGTGGCCGAGCCCGGCGGACCGGCCGTCGCGGCGGGCAGGATCACTCTCACCGACCGGCACCGGATCGTCTTCCGGAACATGGCGTGGGGGCCGCACCGCGACGAACTGACGACCATCCCGGTCGCGGCGCCCACCGGGACTCGTACCGCCTCGGGCGTCAAGTGCCTCCGCTTCTACGCCGCTTCGGGCACCGGAGTCTGTCTCCAGGCGGTGCACGGGGCGCTCCAGGACACCTACCGGGCCACGATCCTCGACCGGAACCTGAAGGAGAAGGCGCGCTACCCGGTCCCCGGCATCCCGTCCCGCGCCCGCGTCTCCCCCAGCGGACGGCTGGCCACCTGGACGGTCTTCGTGGGCGGCGACAGCTACGCGGGGACAGACTTCTCCACCCGCGCGGCGATCCTCGACACCCGCACCGGCGAACTCGTCCCGAGCCTGGAGGAGTTCGCGATCCGCAAGGACGGCCGGCCCTACCGCGCCGCGGACGTCAACTTCTGGGGCGTCACCTTCGACGCGGACGACCGGCACTTCTACGCGACGCTCGCGACGAAGGGGCGCACGTACCTGGTCCGGGGCGACCTTCGGGAACGTACCCTCACGACCCTCCGGACGAACGTGGAGTGCCCCTCGCTCTCCCCCGACGGCACCCGCATCGCCTACAAGAGCAGGGACGAGGGGCTGCCCGCCGACGCCCCCTGGCGCCTGCACGTCCTCGACCTGAGCACGCTCGACGACCACCCGCTCGCCGAGACCCGCAGCGTGGACGACCAGGCCGTCTGGAAGGACGGCACCACCGTCACCTACGCGCTGCCCGGCGACTTCGGCGCCGATCTCTACGAGGTGCCGGCCGACGGATCGGGCCGCCCGCACCCCGTACTGACCGCGGCGGTGTCCCCGGCCTACCTCTGACATGAGCCGTCGCGCCGGTGCGGCGCGGCGGGCGGGGGCTTCGAAGCGCCACCGGCCCGCCGCGCCGGCCGAGGAAGGCTCCGCTCAGTGGGAGCGCCCCGGTGTCAGCCGGAACGACCCCTCGGCCGAGGGAAGTTGCACCGTGTACTGGCGCAGGTAGGTGTCGAGGAACGGCGAACGGGCGCCGGCCGTCGCGATGTCGTCCGCCGGGTCGTCCAAGGCCAGGGCGAGCCGGGCGTCCTTCACCTTGATCGTCTCGCCGGAGGGGGTGTCCCGCCACGAGCCGGTCTGGATGGAGCCGATCTCCACGGCCAGCACGTGTCCGGCCGCCAGCGTCCAGTCGGTGGCCTTGAGGTCGACGGTCAGCCGGCCCGTGTCCACCAGGGACACCTGCTCGTCGAACATGACGGCCTTGCCGTCCGGGGCGACGTCGTAGAGCTTCACCATGACGTTGCCCCCGCCCTTCGCGGTCAGCGAGAGCTTCGGGGTGGAGGTGAGGCGTACGGGCTTCGCGACCGGCTCGGAGCGGACGAAGAAGCTGGAGGTCACCTCGCCGGCGGCCTGGAGTCCGGCCGCTCCGGCGGCCAGTGTCTTCGGCGCCGCCGGGTCCAGGGAGGGGGCGTTCTCCAGGTCCCACCGGCCGGACGGCTGTGCGGCGGACCGCAGTGCCGGGCCACCGTCCAGGGCAGTCGCCCCGCGTGCCGACGCGCCGCCGTCGTCCACGTACGCGCCGCCGCCGAGCGCGATGTTCACCGTCCTGGACTCACCGGGCCAGGTGCGCTGGGCGCGCCAGGCGCCCGTGGAGTCCTCCACGGAGTAGGCGGGGTACGAGACCTTGGGCCGCTTGCCCTTGAGGTACTGGTCGTAGAAGGAGAGGGTCTCGTCGTACCACCCTTCGCGTCCCATGGAGAGGCGGCCGTCGGTGGTGTGGTCGCCGCCGCGGACGTGTTCCCACTGGCCGAGCCAGCCCCGCTCGGGGCCCTTGTGGTTGTCGAGGTACTCCTCGATCTCCTCGGGCTTGGTGTTGTTCTCGATGAATCCCTGGGTGACGAAGAGCGGGGTGTCGGTGCCCTTGGCCTTCTTCGCCAAGTCGCGGGCGGACCAGTAGCCGCCGAACTGATCGGTCGTCCGGTAGCCGGCGGAGTTCTGGGTGAGGCACTCCGGATGGGCCTGCTCGTAGGCCGCGTTGGCCCGGTAGTGGGCGTCGTCGTCCGCCAACGCGTCGAGCGTGGCTATGGAGTTGTAGGCGTCGGCGGTGCCGGTGACGTTGGGGCGCGGCACTCCGTTGGAGTAGATGTACTGGTACATGTCCCAGACCGGTTCCTGCGCGACGACCGCCTTCAGCGCGCGCTGGTCGAGGTCGTTGCCGATGAGGCCGGTGGACGCGTCGTAGGACTTCCCGTACATGCCCACGGAGCCGGTGGACCACGGCTGGCCGGCCGCCCAGTCGACGGCCGCGCGGACGTCGGCCTGTTCACCGGGGCCCGCCCAGTCGAGGCAGCCGGTGGAGCCGCCGAAGCCGCGCAGGTCCACCATGACGAAGGCGTAGCCGTGGGCGAACAGGTCGGCGCCTTCGACGAAGTCCTGGAAACGGGAGGAGGGGCCGGTGTGGCTCCAGCCCTCGGGGCCGGTCTGTCCGGAGTGCCCGAAGTAGGGGCCGACGGACAGGATGACGGGCACGTGCGCGCCCTTCGGCAGCCCCTCGGGCAGCAGGACGTCGGCGTGGAGTTCGGTGCCGGAGTGGTCCGACGAGGGGAAGTACCGCTGGGTCCAGACAGCGCCCTCGGGGACGCGGTCGTTCTCCTCGTGGGTGACGCCGTCGGATGCGGCGGCCGGGGCGGTGGCGGTGGTGGGGGCGGTGGCCGCCGCGGTCGGCGCGGCCGCTGCGGCGAGTGCGACGGGGCCGGCGAACGCGCCGGTCAGGGCGAGGGTGGTGGCGAGGACCGAGGCTGCCAGGACTGACGCTCGACGTGCTCTCACATGCTCCTCCGGTGGGGTGGTGAGCCATGCTGCAGGTGGTGCAGGTCGCTGCCGGCTCCGTCCCTCCGCCCGGGGCGCGCCGCGGCGCGCGGCACACACCCCAGACAGTCGCGAACATGTCAAAGAGCCGACGGCGAACGAGCCTATGATCATCACCGGCGGGGATCAACGCCCTGGTGTGTACATCTTGTTACCGATGCGCGGGCGGACGGCTCCCCCGCGCGTACCGAGGGGCGCTCCCGCGGACGCGGGTGGTGCGGCGGTCCGTACCGGCCGCCGCGCCACCGCCCCGCCCCGTCCGCTCGCGGCCGGCGCGGCCCCCACCGGGCCCCGCCGTCGCCGCGTACCGGCCGTCAGACGTCCGCGACCCCGTTGGAGTACGCCTTCATGAAGTACGTGCCGAAGCCGTTCTGGACCGGGTCGCCGGCCTTGTCGATGCAGTGCAGGATGCCACCGCCGGCCGCGTCGTTGAGGCAGACCGTCATCAGGTCGGTGAAGACGACGCCGGGGGTGTTCGGGACCTCGTAGGCGGCGTCGGTGTAGATGTTCGCGCCGAGGTTGAAGAAGCAGTAGCTCCCCAGGCCCCAGGCGTGGTGCTCGCGCACGTCGTCGCCGACCTTGTAGGCGGCGTAGCCGAGGGTGGAGCCGTGCCGCCAGGCCGACTGGGTGGGCACGTCGTACGGGTGCTCGTTCTGGAAGAAGTAGGTGCGGCCGTGGTCGCCCTGCCACAGCACCTCGTACTTCTGGTAGTGCTCGACGAAGAGTCCGTACGCGGTGACGTGGTCGCCGTTCACCACGATGCCGGTGTCGGCGGGGTTGACCGTCCAGCCGACGGTTCCGTCGAGGCCGTGGTCGGCGCGCCAGAGCCAGAGGTGGTCGCAGATCACGTCGTTGCTGTCGATCTGGACGCTGATCCCCGCACCGCCGGCCACCGCGCCGCCGATCCGGGCGACGGTGTCGAACAGCACCGTCGGGTCGTAGGTGTGCCGCCGCCGGCTCCGGCCGCGGCCGACGCGCAGCAGCACCGGGGTGTGCTCGGAGGCCGCCTCGAACAGCAGCCCGGCGAGGGTGACTCCGGCGACGTCCGCGACCTCGATCAGGGTGTTGCCGCGGGTGGAGCGCAGGGTGGCCAGGCCGAGGCCGAGGACCACGGTTCCGGGGCGGTTCACGCGCAGCGGGGCGGAGATGCCGTAGATGCCCGGCGTGAACAGGAGGTGCTTGCCGCGGGCGAGGGCCTGGTTGATCTCGGTGGCCGAGTCGCCCGGCCGGGCCACGTGGAACTGCGACAGCGGTATGTTCCGCCCCCGCGCCTGGCCGTGCTCCCAGGTCGTGCCGGTGCTGTTGGTACGCAGCGCGGGCACGAAGACCTGGTAGGCGCCGTGGCGGTCCACGGTGAGGAACGGCTTCTCGCGGACGACGGGGGTGCGGTCGACGGTGGTCATGGGCGGGGCCGGGAAGGACTGCACGGGGGCGCCCGCGGTGCCGACGAACACCATGTTCCAGTTGGAGCCGGTCCAGCTGCCGAAGGTGTCGTTGCGCGACAGCCACTGCTGCTGGGAGCCGGAGTCGACCTGTCCGTCCACCACGCTGTCGGCGAGGAAGCCGCCGCTGGACCACTGGTTGCCGGGCGGGCTCGGCATCAGGGTCATGTTCCCCTTGATGTGGACGCGGCGCATCGGAGCGGCCTGGGAGACGGCCCAGCGTTCCAGTCCGTCCGGCGGCACGATGGTGAGGTTCTCCGCGGCCCGCCAGAAGTTCTGGGTGCCGTTTCCGTCGAACCACTGGGCGTCGACGGTGACATGACCGTTGATCACCACGTCGGAGGGGCTCGCACCGAGGCCCAGTACGTGCGTGTAGAAGCCGACGTTGATGTCGACGTCGTAGGTGCCCGGCTTGAAGGCCAGGGCGAAGCGCTCGTCGCCGAACTGGTTGGACTCCTGGACGGCGAACACGGCGTCGACCTTGGCCTGGATCGCCGCGTCGCCCATGGACGGATCGAAGACCAGGACGTTCGGGCCGAGCGCGGAGGAGGCGTGGCCGGTCCCGTGCTTGCCGGAGTCATGGCCGGTCCCGTGCTTGCCGGATGCGGCGCCCGACGCGAACGCCGGTCCTGAACAGACTCCGCCGATCAGCGGCACCGAGGCAGCGGCTGCCCCGCGCAGCACACTACGACGAGAGGGAATCATGGTCACGGCTCTCCCTGCATGGGGTGAAATGGCGTGAATGAGTGGGGCCGCCTGCCGGCCCCCGAGCACCCTGAGAGCGCTCTCTCAGCCACGAAGTGAATCACCGCGGATGTGGAGCGTCAATGCACGTGCAGCGCCGGGGACTTACCGACTCGTCGACGACCGGGCGAGGCTGTGAGGAGCACATGACTCCGCTCACGGCCCTTCGCATCGGGTTGGCCCTCCTCCGGGCGCTGCCCTGCCACGTCCGGGAGCGGCAGGGACCTCCGTACTTGGCCGGTACGGGCCGTTCCTGACCGTGTGCGAACCGCGACGGCTTCACCGGAAGCCTCGGTGACGCCCGTGCGTCGGGGATGCCCGGCATGAGCTCCCCCGGTTCACTCCGGCAGTCGGGGCCGGAGCAGAATCGGGGCACCGACGCCGCGGAAGGTGCTCGGCGGGCGGATCATGCAGGGGGGCCTCGCGGGGGCGGCTGGTACGAGATCGACCGTGCCGTGGCCACCACCACCCGGCTCCGCCTCGGCGCGATCCGCCGGACAGAACCTCAGGAGGGGAAGCATGACCGAAACGAGCGACACCCGGTCCACCGCGGGTGCCGGTGGAGCACAGGCGCCGCCGCGGAGCCGGGTGCAGCGTCTGATGCGTTTCGTTCCGCTGACCGCCCCCGTCCTGCTGTGGGCCGTGCCGTGCTGGGTTCTCCTGTACACCGGCCAGCACTGGCCGCTCCCCGTCACGCCGGCCGGCACCGCGCTGTTCGCCCTCGGCCTGCTCGTCATGCCGCTCGCGATGGTGCGCGGCCACGGGCGGCGCCAGCAGGACGGGGCGGCGATCGTCGGTGACTCGCTGCTGGGCGGCGTCTGGATCCTGTTCACCTGGTCCGTGCTGCTCGGGGTCCTGCTGCGGCTCGCGCTGGTCCTGACCGGCGTCGGGGACGGGCAGGACCGGGCGCGCATCGTCACCTGGGCCGTCCTCGGAACGACGGCCGTACTGCTCGCCTGGGGGTACGTCGAAGCCCGGCGTGTTCCACGCGTACGCCGGCTCGACGTACGACTCCCGCGCCTGGGAGCCGGGTTGGACGGGACCCGGGTAGCCCTGATCACCGACACCCATTACGGTCCCCTCGACCGCGCCCGCTGGTCGGCACGGGTCTGCGAGACGGTGAACTCCCTGGAGGCCGACCTGGTCTGCCACACCGGCGACATCGCGGACGGCACCGCCGAACGCCGTCGCGCCCAGGCCGCCCCGCTGGGCACCGTGCGGGCGGATCTGGCCCGCGTCTACGTCACCGGCAACCACGAGTACCACAGCGAGGCCCAGGGGTGGGTCGACCTGATGGACGAGCTGGGCTGGGAGCCGCTGCGCAACCGCCATCTGCTGCTCGAACGCGGCGGCGACACCCTCGTGGTCGCCGGCGTCGACGACGTCACCGCGGAGTCGTCCGGACTGGCGGGCCACCGCGCCCACCTCGCCGGGGCCCTGGACGGCGCCGACCCCGGCCTCCCTGTCCTCCTCCTCGCCCACCAGCCGAAGTTCATCGACCGCGCGGCAGCCCACGGCGTCGACCTCCAGCTCTCCGGCCACACCCACGGCGGCCAGATCTGGCCCTTCCACTACCTGGTCCGCCTCGACCAGCCGTCCCGCGCCGGCCTCAGCCGCCACGGCGCCCGCACCCTCCTCTACACCAGCCGCGGCACCGGCTTCTGGGGCCCGCCCTTCCGCGTCTTCGCCCCGAGCGAGATCACTCTGCTCGTGCTCCGCTCTCCCCGGCAGTCCGCCTCTTCGTAGGAGCGCGTGGGCCCGGCCTGCGCCGGTGCGCGGCCAGGTTCCGCCGCGGTCAGGCGCAGTCCGGGCAAAGGCCGCGGTAGGTGATCTCCACCGAGCCGACGGCGAACCCGAACCGCTCGGCCTCGGGCAGGTCGCCGAGGGCGTTGCCGGCGGGGTGGACGTCGCGGACCGTGCCGCAGCCGGAGCACACCAGGTGCTGATGGGGGCGGCGCGCGTTCGGGTCGTAGCGCTTGGCCCGGCCCACGGTGGAGACCTCCAGCACCTCGCCGAACGCGACGAGTTCCCCCAGCGTGTTGTAGACGGTCGCGCGGGAGATCTCGGGCAGTCGCTCGGCCGCCCGCAGATGCACCTCGTCCGCCGTCAGGTGTACGTGGTCGCCGTCGAGGACCTCCGCGACGACGCGCCGCTGCGAGGTCAGCCGCCATCCACGGTCCCGCAGCCGTTGGAGGAGGTCGCTCATCCCGTCTCACCTGCTCCGCTTCGCGGGGGACGCGCGGGCTCCGGACGGAGCCGGCGACGCCACGCCCCGGCCATTGTGGTTTTAGCGCACTTCTTGACTTGGACGAAGTCCATCGTAGGATCGATCCCGGCGACATCCAAGAGACAGGAAGACTCCGGTACGGCAGCAGAGACACGTGGCTGGACACCTCCGCCGGCCGAGCGCGCAGCGCCGGCCGAGCGCCGTCCCCGTCGCACCGTCCGGGACCCTCGGGTCCGGTGGTCCGTGAGACGTCCGGGCGGAGCGCGGCGAGACCCTGGCACACAGCGTTCCCCTTCTGCACGGCCCGAATCCTCCTCCCCGTTCAGCGCCCCCACGACCCGCCGGGTCCGGAAGGATTGCCATGACCGAGAATCACGAGTCGCATGTCTTCGATCCCGTCACCCCGGATTCGCCCGAGACGGCCATCCCCGAGGTGCCCGAGGCGCAGGCGAGCGGCTGCCCGGTGGCCCACGGCCGCGCGCCGCACCCCACCCAGGGCGGCGGCAACCGCCAGTGGTGGCCGGACCGCCTCAACCTGAAGATCCTGGCCAAGAACCCCGCCGTGGCGAACCCGCTCGGCGCGGACTTCGATTACGCGGCCGCGTTCCAGGCGCTCGACCTGCCCACGGTGAAGCGGGACATCGCCGAGGTGCTCACCGACTCGCAGGACTGGTGGCCGGCCGACTTCGGCAACTACGGACCGCTGATGATCCGGATGGCCTGGCACAGCGCCGGCACGTACCGCATCAGCGACGGCCGCGGTGGCGCGGGCGCAGGTCAGCAGCGCTTCGCCCCGCTGAACAGCTGGCCGGACAACGGCAACCTGGACAAGGCCCGCCGCCTGCTGTGGCCGGTCAAGAAGAAGTACGGCCAGGCGCTGTCCTGGGCCGACCTGTTGATCCTCACCGGCAACGTCGCCCTGGAGACCATGGGCTTCAAGACCTTCGGCTTCGCCGGTGGCCGCGAGGACGTCTGGGAGTCGGAGGAGGACGTCTACTGGGGCCCGGAGACCACCTGGCTCGACGACGAGCGCTACACCGGCGACCGTGAGCTGGAGAGCCCGCTCGGCGCGGTCCAGATGGGCCTGATCTACGTCAACCCCGAGGGCCCCAACGGCAACCCGGACCCGATCGCGGCCGCCCGCGACATCCGTGAGACCTTCCGCCGGATGGCGATGAACGACGAGGAGACCGTCGCCCTCATCGCCGGCGGCCACACCTTCGGCAAGACGCACGGCGCGGGCCCGGCCGAGAACGTCGGCGCGGACCCCGAGGGCGCCCCGCTGGAGGAGCAGGGCCTCGGCTGGCGCAGCACGTACAAGACGGGCAAGGGCGGCGACGCCATCACCAGCGGCCTGGAGGTGACCTGGACCAGCACCCCGACGCAGTGGGGCAACGAGTTCTTCCACAACCTCTTCGCGTACGAGTACGAGCTGACCAAGTCCCCGGCCGGTGCGCACCAGTGGGTCGCCAAGGACGCCGAGGCGACCATCCCGTACGCGCACGACGCGTCGAAGAAGCACAAGCCGCAGATGCTCACCACCGACCTGTCGCTGCGCTTCGACCCGGCCTACGAGCAGATCTCGCGCCGCTTCCACGAGAACCCGGAGGAGTTCGCGGACGCCTTCGCGCGCGCTTGGTACAAGCTGACACACCGTGACATGGGCCCGATCCAGCGCTACTTGGGCCCGGAGGTTCCCTCCGAGGTGCTGCTGTGGCAGGACCCGCTGCCCGCGCGCACCGGTGAGCCGCTGGACGCCGCGGACGTCGCCTCGCTCAAGGAGCAGGTGCTCGCCACGGATCTGACGGTGGCCCAGCTGGTATCGGCCGCCTGGGCCTCGGCAGCGTCCTTCCGCGGCAGCGACAAGCGCGGCGGCGCCAACGGTGCCCGGATCCGTCTGGAGCCGCAGCGCGGCTGGGAGGCGAACGACCCGGACGAGCTGGCCCAGGTCCTGCGCGTCCTGGAGGGCGTCCAGGCGTCCTTCAACGCCAAGGGCGGCAAGCAGGTCTCGCTGGCCGACCTGATCGTCCTCGCGGGCGGCGCGGCCGTCGAGCAGGCGGCCAAGGACGCCGGCGCCGAGGTGGAGGTGCCGTTCACCGCGGGCCGGGTCGACGCCACGCAGGACCAGACGGACATCGAGTCGTTCGCCGCTCTGGAGCCCGCGTACGACGGCTTCCGCAACTACGCCGGCAAGGGCAGCCGCCTGCCCGCCGAGTACCTGCTCCTCGACCGGGCCAACCTGCTGACGCTGAGCGCCCCGGAGACCACCGTCCTGGTCGGCGGTCTGCGTGTGCTGGGCGCCAACACCGGCGGCTCGAAGCACGGCGTCCTCACCGACCGCCCGGGCACGCTGACCAACGACTTCTTCGTGAACCTGCTCGACCTGGGCACCACCTGGAAGTCGACGTCGTCGGCGCAGGACGAGTTCGAGGCCCGCGACGCGAGCGGCCAGGTCAAGTGGACCGGCACCCGCGCCGACCTGGTCTTCGGCTCCAACTCCGAACTCCGTGCCCTCGCCGAGGTCTACGCGAGCGACGACGCGCAGCAGAAGTTCGTCACGGACTTCGTCGCCGCCTGGACCAAGGTCATGAACCTCGACCGGTTCGACCTGGTCTGACCCGGTAGCCGGCACACTCCGGCGCTGTGACCGTGGGGCCGGTGCGTACGCGCACCGGCCCCACGGCACGTCGTGCTCCGGCCCCACGGCACGTCGCGCTCCGCCGGGAGGCGGCCGGGGTCCCTCCCGTGGCTCGGCGCGGCCCTGCCGGGACCACGGCGGGGCGGGCCTGGGAGAGAAGCTGAGCCGGGGTGCGGTCCGCCCGCCTCGGATCGTCGCGGAGTCCACCTCCGGCGGAAGCGGCGGGGCCGCGTACTCCCGCAGCCACGTACTCCCGGAGCCACGCACTACCGCGGGAATCCCGCGACCGGAGCGGTACTGGGCGGGCTCAGCCCTTCGTCGCCTCCAGCGCCGAGGCGACGAAGTCCGCGACCAGGCGCCGCCGGTCCTCCAGCCCCCAGGCGAGGACCAGCTCACTGCGCGGTGCGTCGGCCACCGGAACATGAACGAGCTCCGGATGCAGCGGCCGGGCCAGCGAACGCGGCAGCACCGCAACCGCTCGCCCCAGCAGGATCATGTGCGTCAGCTCAGCGCCGTCGGCGACCTCCGGGCCTGGCCCGGCGACACGATCGATCCCGGGCACCTTATGACCCGGCACTCCATTGCCGCGTACACCCTTCCAGCGCGGCAGCGTCTCGTGGGCCAGGTCTGCGAGGGCCACCTCGCCGCGGCCGGCGAGCCGGTGGTCCGGCGGCAGGACCACCACCCTGTCCTCGACCATCAAGGTCTCGTGGTCCAGCCCGGTCAGGTCGTCGAACGGCGTGTACAGCAGCGCCACGTCCGCCCGGCCGTCGCGCACGTGATCGGCACGGTCGGTGGATCCGCCGAAGATGATGTCCACCTGGCGGGCGCCGGGCCGCTGGGAGTAGGCGGCCAGGATGCCGGACAGCAGATCGGCGTCTCCGCCGGGCTTGATCACCAGGCGCAGCCGGGTCCCCTGCTCGCCCGCCCGACGGGTCTTCTCGACCGCCGCCCCGACGGCGAGCAACGCGTGCCGGCCGTGGAACCGCAGCACCTCGCCCGCGGAGGTGAGGGCGACGTGCCGGCTGGAGCGCTCCACCAGCACCACCCCGAGCCGGTCCTCCAGCTTCCGTACCGCCTTGGACAGGGCGGGTTGTGCGATCCCCAGCCGCTGCGCCGCCCGGCCGAAATGCAGCTCCTCGGCGAGGGCGGCGAAGTACTCCAGCTCACGGGTCTCCAGCTCGGCCATGCCGCCAGAATACCGCCCCGGCCATTCCTCGAAGGAATGAATTCATGCCCCGTCGGCCTTGGACTTCACGGAGAACCACCAGTTCAATCGAAGCATGATTCACCACACGATGATCGTTGCCTTCGACGAACCGATTCCTTCCGACGAACTCGACGCCTACCTGCAAGGGCTTGAGAAGCTGACCGCGAGCACCGGCACCTTCCACTCCTTCGCCGCCCGCCCCCACCTGCCCACCCCCAGCGACGGCCATGCCCCGGTGGCCGTCGCTTCCGCCGTCGTCCAGTTCGCCCTGGCCGACCTCGACGCACTCGACGCGGCTTTCGCCCTGCCGGGCATCGGTGAGTTCATCGACGGCTGGCAGGCCCGCCGTCCCTACAAGGCGATCTGGGTCAACCACGAGCCCCTCGCCTGAGCCGTCACCCGGGCGGTGCCTCGTTACCGACGGCCCCTCAGGCGTGCGGTGCTTTGCCGGCGGCCCTCAGGTGCGCCCGGCCGCGCCGAAGGGGGCCGCCGGGACCCCGGTACGCGGGGGGACGGCAGGCAGGCTAGTTTGCTCGGATGAGTCTTCTTGATGATGTGGCCGAGCGCGACGGCTGGCGATGCTGGGTGTGCGACGAGGCGGTCGACCCCGACGAGTCGGTGAACGACCCGCGGGGTCCCAGCGTCGACAGCAGGACCGCCGACCGGAAGGCCAAGGTCGCCGAGCGGCTGGCGCACCGCGGATGCAACACCCGCAAGGGCGCGGTGAAGGTGGTCATCGCCTGGCCGGACCACTTGTACGTGGTCGAACCCGCACCGCTGATCACCGTCGCCGGGAGGCTGGAGCGCAAGGGGGGCCGCGAGATGGTGGGCCGCTGTCCGACCAGGAAGGACGCCCAGGAGGCGGCGGACTGGCTGGTGGACCGGTTCTCCCGGTTGGTACCGGGGCTGCCGGTGACCGCCGGCATCGAGCCGGGCGGCGGCCAGTTCCTCGTCACCCTGTCCACCGGCCGCCGCTGACCGGAGATCACCCTGCGGGTACCGGAGTCCGCCGACATCGCCGCCCCTGCCCGCCGGATTCTCGGACAAGCCGCCCGTCTTCTTTGAGTGAGGACCCCGCGCGTTCCGACGCCCGGACGCAGGACATCCTCCTGCGGACCGGGCGCTGAAACGCCTCCTGTCCGTAACCGGCTTCGCGCCGGTCGTCAGCAGCCGACCGGCGCGGAGCCGGCGACCACGTCGTCGAACCACAGGGTGTCGTCACCGGTGCCGTAGCTCTCCCAGCCCAGCCGCAGGGCGGTGGGGCGCGGCGCGGTGGTCCGGGAGAGCCACTGCGCGTCGACGTCCTGCGTCGGTACGCCGTCGGCGTGCAGCCCCGGCACCAGCTCGTCGCCGAGCCAGGTGTCGAGTCCGGTTGCCGAGGTGTTGACCGCGAACCGCAGGCACTGCCAGCTCCCCGTCGGCAGAGGCCTGCTCATCCCCACCCCGACCGGGCTCTGCGCCGGGAGCGTGGCGTCGTCGATTTCGCGGTTCCACTGCAGGGCGCCGTTCTGTCCGCCGATCCGCAGCGCCTTGCCGCCCTGCGAGCTGTCCGGCATCGACACGAAGGCGACGTGCGCGGCCGGGAGCGCGGTGGTGTGCCGTACCCACATGCGGACGTACAGCACCGGGCCGACCGACGAAAGGTCCGCGGTCGCGGCCACGAAGGCGTGGTTGCAGTAGCCGGCCCGCCCGTCCACCCGCAGCGACCGCGTACCGCTGTGTGCGACCACCGTGTCGACGGCGGCCGTGCCCGTGCCCTGGCAGTCGGGCGCGGTGAAGCGCCAGTTCCCGGCGGGGGCCGGTCCGGCCTGGCCCTCGAAGTCGTCGCAGACGGCGGCATTACCGCACTCCGCGGAGGGCGGGGTCGTGGTGGGAGGTGGCGTCGTGGTCGGAGACGGCGTCGTGGTCGGAGACGGCGTCGTCGGTGGCGAGGTGCCGTCACCGCCGCAGGACACGCCGTTGAGGGTGAAGTCCGTAGGCGCAGGGTCGGCCGACTGCCAGGTCCCCTGGAGTCCGAAGTCGACGGTACCGCCGTCGGCCAGCCCTCCGTTCCAGGCCGTGTTGGTGGCGGTCACGGAGTGGCCGGTCTGCGTGACGGTCGCGTTCCAGGCGGAGGTGACGTGCTGGTCGCCGCCGTAGGTCCACGCCAGCTGCCAACCGCTGAGTGCGGAACCGGTACGGGTGATACGCACCTGGGCGGTATAGCCGCCGGTCCACTCGTTGACGGTGTAGTCGACCCGGCATCCGGACGCCATGGCCGAGCCGCTGGCCGGCGCCACGACGAAGAAGGACAGGGCCATCGCGAGAGCGGATCCGGCCGCTGTCCAGGGTCGGCGCAGTAATCGCGCGGAAAGCATCGGCATGTGCGTCTCCTCGGTGGGGGGAACCATGGGGAAGTTCATGAGTGGGAGCGCTCCCACTCATCACACCGACATGACGGCACACTGTCAATATGGGCGGACCGACCGGATCGCGGCCGTCGGAAGCCGGCTCCATGGACCGGCTCGGCCGGAACCAGTGACAGTCGGGCGATCGGGTGTTCCCCGCATGGGAACACCAGTCAACTCAGCTCGCCGCGAACGGCATTGCCCCCGCCTCTGTGCCGGAACGGTGCGATGGTCTTCCGGACCGCCGCGGCGGCGCCCCATTCGTCGTCATCGTGGGCGACGGCGCTGAGGAGTTCCCGGAGATGGAGCAGCGGCATCCGCCCCTCCCAGCCGTCGTCCAGCCCGGTGACCTCCTGGTACACGTCGAAGAACCGATCCGTGGCAGGCGCGCGCGGTGAGCACCACAGCATGCTGAGGTCGACTTCCGGCCAGTTGAAGGACACGGCGGGATCGATGAGCACGGGGGCACCGCTGCCGGTGGCGACGACGTTCTCCTGCCACAGATCACCGTGGGTCAGGCACGGAGGCCGGGGCGGAACCAACTCCGGCAGGGCGTCGCAGAGCCGTTCAAGGGCTCGGCGCTCCTCGCGGTCGAACTCCGCTTCGAGCGACGGTTCCGCCAGCCAGCGCAGGATGCGCCGTTCCGCGAAGAAGACGTGCCCGTCCGTCTCCCAGGTGTTGTCCTGACGCAGTCGCCCCAGCCAGCCGTCGCGGTGCCAGCCGAACCGGTCGGTGGTGGTGGACGTGTGCAGGGCGGCAACCATGTGGGCAAGCTCTTCCCAGAAGTTCTCGTCGTCCCGGCGCGGTTGCATTCTTTCGAGTACGAGCAGGCGCGAAGAGGCGTGCAGAACGTCAGGCGTGTTCACTCCGCCGGGACTCCGTAGTTCGGAGAGACCGGCGGATTCGACGGTGAATACGTCAAGATCGGGCCCGAGCAGAGTCTTCGCGAATACCCGGGAGCCGTCCTGGAGGGTGACCAGACCCGCAAGGGCAACCGCTCCCCCGGTGGCCTTTTCCACCTCCTGAGCGGCATACCCCGCCTCGCGGAGCCGCTCGGCGAGTATCTCCCCATGCAGCACCGGAGAATCAAAACACGTCCCTCCCTCGCATGCCAGAGGCCCGGTCGCGCTGCCCCTGGCCGGTCAGAGGTGGTGACGCGGCAGAACTCCTCGTCCGTGCGGTGATCTCCAGCACGATCCATTCCGGAACGATATTGGCCCAGGCCGCGGTCCGCTCGCCCGGCCGGGATCTGCCCAGCAGGGCCGAGCGGCCTGTTCCGCCTCTCCGTACAGCTCCGCGTACCGCCCCCGGGTGCCGGCCCTCTCCGGAGAGGACCTCTGACTGAGACCGATCGTTCTCCCTTGCTGTTCGCTAACCTGTCCACATGGTTCGGAGAACGAAAGAAAACGTCACGTCGGAAGCGCGCGCGCGGCTGCTCTCCACGGCGACCAGGATCTTCTACGCGGAGGGCATCCACTCCGTCGGTATCGACCGGATCGTGGCGGAGGCCCAGGTCACCCGCGCCACGCTGTACCGGCACTTCAAGGGCAAGGATGACCTCATCCTCGCGTACCTCGGCGAGGCCGACAAGCAGCTCCGGGGGCAGGCCGAGGCAGCCCAGGCGGGCGAGGAGCCGGCGGCCGAGAAGGTCCGGGCCGTCTGCCGGACCATCGCCGCGGGTATCCGGCATTCGGGTTTCCGGGGCTGCGCGTTCCTCAACGCGGCGGCGGAGTACCCCGATCCTGAACACCCGGTGCACCGGGCCGTGCTGGCCCACCGGCAGTGGTTCCTGGAGACCGTCACGGGGCTGCTGGCCCAGGTCGGCGAAGCGCCGGCCGAGGACGCCGGCCGGCATCTCGTCATGCTCCGGGACGGCGCCATGGCCTCCGGCTGCCTCTCCGATCCCAAGCTGGTCTCGGAGACCTTCCTGCAGGCCGTCGAAGGAATCCTGCGGGCCCGCTCCGCCTGACCGGCCGCCGTCAGCGCGGTGGCTCTCGGTCGGGCTGCCAGAGCGGGTGCTCCCGCTCGGCCCACTCCCGTGCGACCGAGCCGGTACGCATGCCCCGGCGGGCCTCCGCATCGCCCATGGCCTTGCCGATGTGGCCCCCGACGACGACGGCAAGGGTGAGGGCCAGCCAGTCGTGCACGAAGGTGGCCCCGGTGCGCCAGACCAGCGGGGTGAGGTGGGTGAACCACATCAGCAGCCCGGTACCGAGCATGACGAGCGTGGCACCCGCGACCCAGGCCGCGTAGACCTTCTGCCCGGCGTTGAACTTGTCCGCCGGACGGGAGTCCGGCCGCCTGTCCCGGCGCAGGGCCGCGCGCAGCCACCGGCGGTCGTGCGGGCCGAAGCGGTTCAGCCGGCTCAGGTCCGCGCGCAGAGCCCGGGAGGCGAGCGCGATCAGGACCGGGACGGGAAGAGCGATTCCCGACCACTGGTGCACGGTGACCACAAGGGCGCGGCGGCCGACGAGTTCGGCGAGCGCGGGCAGGTACAGGAAGGCCGCGGTCGTCCCGCACACGCCCATCAGCACGGCCGTCGCGCGGTGGGCCCAGCGCTCGGCCGGGCTGAATCGTCGCAGGCGCGGGGCGGGTCCCGGCTGCTTCGCCGCCGGTCGGAGGTCAGGTTGTCGGCTCATCGTCCCGCCCGTTCGATCGGCCCACCCAGGCATCGATGTCGTAACCGCGCCCCTCCCAGAAGCCCGGTTCCACGTCCTCTGTGACCGTGATGCCGGAGAGCCACTTGGCCGACTTGTAGAAGTACATGGGCGCCACGTAGAGACGGACCGGACCGCCGTGGGAGTGGCCGATGCCCTTGTCCTGCATGCGCAGGGCGACCAGGACGTCCGCGCGGCGCGCCTGTTCCAGGGTGAGGCTCTCCGTGTAGGCGCCGTCGAAGCAGGTGAAGTGCACCGCGCCGGCCGAGGAGCGCACCCCCGCGGCGTCCAGCAGGTGCGACAGGCGCACCCCTTCGAAGGGGGTGCTCGGGACACGCCACCCGGTGACGCACTGGATGTCGCGCACCGTACGGGTCTGGGGCAGCGCCCGAAGACCGGCCAGGGTGTAGGAGGCCGGGCGGTCGACCAGACCGTCGACGGTGAGCCGGTAGGTCTCGGCGTCCTTGTGCGGGACCGACGAAGTGACCGAGTAGTAGCGGAAGCCCCCGCCGTTCGGAAGGATCCCTGTCAGCCCGGTGGGATCCAGTCCGGCCAGTGCTTCCGTGCCGCGCTGCAGCGCGGGGGCGGCGACGACGCCGAGCGCGCCCAGCCCGAGCGTGCCGAGGAGGACGCGCCGCCCGACAGGAGCGCCCCGGCCCTCCGGTGATGCAGAGTTCACGTGTTCGTCCTCCCGTGGGTTCCCCGGTCCGACCGTGGCTGATCCGGGGGCAGGTTGGAAGTATCCGGCGTCACCCTGTCACGCACGGGAACCACTTGGCACACCGGATGCGCCGGTACCGCACACCGAACGGGTGGCCGTCCGCAGCGCCTGGCGGTGCAGCGTGTCCAGCCGCTCCCGCACGGCCCCCGACCCGTCCGCGAGTGCGAGCTGCACCGTGCAGGCGATGAAGCTGTCGCGCAACTCCTGGGTTCTCTTGAGCTCTTGAAGCAGGTCCGTGGTCAGCTGGTCGAGCCGTTCGCGGATCGGACCGAGGTCGGGGCGCGTCGTGGGCGCTTCCTCCGGGTGGGCGGTCCAGCGCGCGAACAAGCCCTTCTGCACGGTCTTGCTCGCGGTGATCTGATTCCGGAAGAACACCGCCGCCTCGTCCGGGTCCACCCCGATGACAACGGCCTGCTCCCGGACCCCTTGCAGGACCTGTTCCTCACGCACCGGGTCCTCGATGGGCGACTCCGTACCGTACTTGGACGCCGCCACGTCATCACTGATGCGGATGCGCTCGATGACAAGGCCCGCCAGAGGGCCGAGCCTGCCGGTCGGCCCTGCCGTCCCGGCCTCGCCGCCCGCGCGCTCGGCGGCCGCATGCGTACGCGGGGTGGCCACGGCCTGAGGAACGGCCAGCACCGTTACTGGCACCAGGAGTGCGGTGACGGTGACGCGGTGAGTCATGTTCTTGCGCAAGTTCACTTTCCTGCCTCCGATTTCGACATCGACGAAAGCTGTCTCCGCGCGGCTTCGTCAGGTGGCCGCACGGAGGACGTCCCGTGATCCGTGGCGGATCAGTGCGGCGTCGGATGCGGTGCACCGCAGGACGGAGGCACGTCCGCATACCGATCGCATGCGGACGTACCGGCAGCACGGGCGACACGGCGGCACGTGGGCCACCGAGCCGGCCGGTCCGGTGGGCCGCCCACGTGCCGGGCGGGGGCATCCGGTCCTGCCATCGAAGCGCCTCGCACGCATCAAGCCAAGGCAGAACATTCTATCTCTTCAGTTACCGGCCCGACTGCCCGACTCCACGTCGGCAGACGGTCACCACTGGTTCCAGTGGCCGAATCTCCCGTTGTCGGGCCGGACCCCCACGGACAGCTCCGGCTCGCCCCGGCTCACCGGCCACCGGTTCGCCGACCGGACCCGGACCAACCACGCGGCCGTCCACGCGCCGCTCGCCGCTGGACACGGCCGCCGCGCGGTCCGACGCCAATCGGCCGAGCCGGATTGCCGCTCCCCCGAGAGCGAATCCCGCTCTGTCTTCTCCGGGTTCCGCACCGTACGGTCCGCGGGGGGCTGCTGATACGCCCGGCCCGCCCGGCCTGCCCGGAGTCCCAAGGCGCGTGGTCGCCATGACGGAGCCCGCCCCCGGGAAGCAGGCATCGCGAGCCGGCTCATAGGCTGATCCCATGCAACTCACGGGAGAGATCACCAGTACCCGTCCCTTGCTCGTTCTGGCGGTCAAGGAAGAGGCCCAGTACCTCGACACCTCCTTGCCCGTCCTGCTGACCGGAATGGGCAAGGTCAACGCCGCGACCGCGCTCGCCGCGGTACTCGGCAGCGGCCCGAGGCCGTCGCACGTCGTCAACCTCGGCACCGCGGGAGCCCTGCGCCCGGGCTGGACCGGTACCCACGTCATCGGCACGGTCATGCAGCACGACCTGGACGGCGACACCTTGCTCACCCTGACCGGGGAGACCTACGGCGCCCCCCTGACAGTGGGCGACCCGGACGGCCCCACCCTGGCCACCGGGGATTCCTTCATCGACGACGAGGCCGCTCGCGCCCGCCTGGCGGCGCACGCATCCCTGGTGGACATGGAGGGCTACGCCCTGGCGACTGCCGCGCACCTGGCCGGTGTGTCTCTGCGTATCGTCAAGCACGTCAGTGACGATGCCGGCGAGGGAGCCGCCAAGTCCTGGCGGGAGTCGGTCGCGGAGTGCGCCCGTGTCCTCGCGGACTGGGCGGCCCGCAACGTCCCCGACTGCGCCTGACCCCCTCCGTCCCGCCGACCGGGCGGGCGGGTCCGACGTCCGTACCGTTGCCGGGCATGGACGGCCATGGACGGTGTACAGCGACGACTGCCGCGGGACCCGCGTCCCCGCGCCCCGCGGTCAGGGTTTCGGCTGGGCCCGTGGGCCGACCAGCCCTTCGTAGAGGGCTCGCCGCTCCTTGGAACCGTCCTCGGTCGCGGCCAGCAGGGCGTCCCACTCCCCCTTGATCCCGTCGAGGAAAGCGCGCCAGTCCCCGCCACCCATCTCCCCCAGCTCGACCAGGCGTTCGTTCTTGCTCAGCCCGCCCGAGCCGACCTTGTCGCGCTTGTGGCCGTGCAGAACCGACTCCGGGTTGGCAGTGGCCTCGGTGGAGCGGAAGTCGTGCTGATAGCCCACCGGGCTGGCGGCGTGCGGTGCGAGGGTCTCGATGCCGATCTGAAGCGAACCGTCCTTCTTCGTGGTCGGCCGGTGATGGACGAGAAGCATGTGGCCGTGGGATCCGTTCGGCAGCACCACGTCGCCGTTCCAGTCCTTGGAGCCGAAGCCGCCACCGGAGATGTCCTGTCCCCACATGTCCGGACGGTCGGCGCCGACGGACAGGATGTTGGTGAGCGACGCCGCGAGTCCGCCCTTTTCCTTGAACGCGCCTGGCTTGCCCCCCTTGTTGGGGCCGATGGCGGTGCGGTGGGTGGCGAACGCGCGTTCGCCTACGCCCGGCGCGGGAGTGTTCGTACGGTCGTCCTGGGTCACACCCAGGAAGTGAGGCAGCGAGTAGGCCGGTTCGTCGGGCGAACTCAGCGAGGGAATACGGATGTTGACCCGCCCGCCGTGGGCGAGGGCACGGATGACGTCCTTCTCGTAGTCGGCCACATGGGCTCCGGCGTCCGGGTCGTACAGCTTCAGCCCGTTCTGCAGAATGAGAAGCACCTTGGTGAGGATCTCGCGGGCCTGCGCATCACGCACCGCGGCATCGGGTGCGCCGGTGCCCTTTCCCTTCTCCTTGCCCTTGGTCGGGCCCGCCCCGGAAACGCCGTCCGGGTGCAGACGCTCGGGAGCCATCCCGGCCGGGTGCAGCGTGTCGATGGCTGTGTCCCGGATCTGCTGGTCACGCTCCTGCTCCAGGGCCTTCTTCTCCTCGGGCGAGGTTCCGGGCGCCTGGGTGAGCATGAACCGGCCGAGTGTGTAGGCGGGCGAGATCGGCGTGTCCGGGCCTGCTCCGGGAACGCCGGGATGGTTGGCGCGCACGGCCAGGGTGGCCACCAGCACGCGCTTGCCCGAGGGGAGCCTGAGCCAGTCGTCGAAGCGGCCCTTGGCGTAGCTCTCGGCCTGCTCGTAGGTGCCGATGCCCACCTCGTCGAGCCACTCCGGATTGATCTCGGAGAGGTTCCTGATGTCGGCCAGGTCCTGGCTGTTGAAGGCCTCACCCCGCATGACACGCCGGTCGAGGGTCTTCCTGAGCCGGGCCGGGCCGGCGACCATCCAGTGCTCGGGCCACCAGGTCCCCGGCGCGAAGGCGTTCTTCTTCGTTTTGTCCTGGATCGCGTGCTGTTCGATCGAACCGCTCAGGCGGGCGATGACTTCCGTCCCCTTGGGGGGCTGCTCGGCCTGTCGGGAAGCGGGCTCCTCGGGCTCCGCACCCTGGCGCACTCGCTGGACCGGCGCCGATCCGGTGTGCGGGTGCGGGTGCGCGCGGCCGTGGTCCGCGTGGCCGGGTGTGTGCGCGGCTTCGGCGGACAGACCCTGGACGGGCGCGAGGGCGCTCATGACCCGGTCGGCCGCGGCCTTGGCCCGGCGCTCACCCGCATCGCCCTGGGCCGAGACGCGCAGGCCGGCACCGTTGTCGGTGCCGGGTACGGGTCCCGCCGCATGGTCGAGGGTGTGCGCCTGCTCGTGTGCCCAGTCCTTCCTGGACAGCCCGCCGCCGTCGAACCGCTGTTGCCTCTCACCGCGCAGGGCTGGGTCAAGGGGGCGCGACGCCGGGCGCGGACTCTCGTCCGCAGCGGTCCGTTGCACCCGGGCCCGGTCGACGGCCTCGCTCTGCGGGCCCGCTCCGGGGCGCGACGAGGTCGCACCGCCCGCTGCCACACGCTGCAGATGGCGCACCCACGCACTGTTCAGAGTTGCCGGCGGCCGTGCCTGGCGCGTCGTGCCCGATGTCCGTTCATCGGCCTTCCGGTGATCCCGATCGGCGGAGCGCACAGGTGGACCTCCTTGCCGACTCGACGGGTGTGCCTACTGGTTGTAGGCGAAACACCCGTACCGCAGCAATGGTCTAAGGGGCAGAATCGGTTGCCCCCACGGCCTCGCCCTCGACCATGACCTGCTCACCCAGCAGGCGTACGACGGCACCGTTCCCCACCACGCCTTGGAGATGGGCGAGGCGGGCGACCACGGAGACCTCCGGAGCGGACTGGGCGATCGCCGCACGAACCGGGGGCGCCCCCGCACGCTCCGCTCCGGCCCCGGCCCCGGCCCCGGCCGACGAACCCTCCATCGCGCTCCCCCTTCAGCAAGCACCACCCCACCACGGCCACAGTGCCACCGGCGACTGCGGGCTGTCGCCTCGGGCGGGGCGATCACCGCACCGGGCCCGCCGGCCTGGCGACGGCCTCCAACCTGGCTCCCGCCCCGGTGCACTTGCTGGTCGCCGGCCGGTGATCCGCTTCCGGATGCCCTCACCCGCCGGTGCGGTGTCGATGGTGCGGGTGCCGTCGATGACGTGGTGGCCGTGGTGCTGGGCGGCGGCGCAGGCGTGGTCGGGCAGGATGCGCAGGCGGGTGCCGACGGCCGAGCCCGTTCCACGACCGGCCGGCTGTCGCCGGGCGCACCCGGCCACGCACCGCACGACCGCCACCGGCGCGCGGAGCTGAGGCCCCGTGGCCGACGGCACGGATGGCGATTCGGCGGCGATGGACGGCAGATCCGTCCGCTCCGACGCGACTACGCTGAGGGGGTATCACATTTGAACGAAGGACACACATGACCCGCCCGTACCGCCCCGGACCGAAACAGTTCGTCTTCGCCGTCGGTGACGGCAACGACCAGCACGTCTCCGTGAGCGACCCTCAGGAAGCGTACGTAGCGTTCTCCGCGTTCTTCCGTGGGCGGGATTCCGGCACCTGCACCGTCGAAGACGTACGGGCGGGCCAGAGATTGGTGCTCATGCCCGGCCAAGGCGTGATCGCCCGGTTCGAAGCAGCGGACCAGCGAACCCGGTCCGAATACCTCAGGGTCGACAGGGCCAATCGCTACATGCCGAGCGCGATGCTGTTCTTCGAGAACGGTTACGCCGGCCTCGACCACTTCGGCCAGTGGTTCGCAAACCTCGCGGACGTCGACGCGTCACCGGAGACCCGGGGTGCCACCCGCGCCGCCGCGATCACCACCGAAGCCGCCGCAATCGTGGAAATCGCGAGGATCTGGGCCGATTCGGGCATCGTGGACCCGGGCGACCAGTACTACGTCTTCTTCGACTCGCACGATGCCGGCGACGACCGGGCCGAACGAGCCGAACTGCTCGGGCTGATCGAGTTCCTCGGCCTCGAACGGGTCGACGCCCCGGCCGAGGCCGCCGACGGTGAGGTCTGGGTGCGCACCGACACACGCCTCGACGCCGAGTTCGAGCGATGGTCATGAACGGATGACTCGGGATCGGGGCTGCGGCTCCGCCGTGAAGCTCGCCGTGGGCCCGCGGCCGACCCGGCCGGTGCTCGCTTCCGGGGCTGGCGCCACAGCCAGTGGTCGGCGGGCACACCCGGCGGGAAGGGGTGGTCCGGCCACGGATCGAGAACCGTACCGGCCGTCTGGGCCGTCCGCGTGACAGCCGACGGGAAGCGCATGCCGGTGCGAACCGGGCCGATACCTCCTGCGTACGGTCCGTTCCGGTGGCCGCGCACGGCCCACCTCCGATGCGCGGCCCGCCCGCACCCGGGGCGCCCAGGACCCCAGGTGGACGGGGTCCTCCGGCGGGGCCCGCGCGCGGCTCCGTCGAAGTCGGCAGGAGGTCGTCATGGATGTGTCGCCCGGTACGCGGGAGGGCCCGGGGCCGGAACTGGACCGGGCCGTCCTCTGGGCGCTCTTCACCGAGTCTCCCAGCGGTCTCCTCGTGCTCGATCCGGAACTGCGGCTCCTGCGGTTCAACAGCGCCGCCCGGCACGCGGACGCCGTCCCCCTGAGCAGTGCGCGGGGCCGACGCCTCTCCGACTGGGCGGGTGACTTCTACGGCGACGACGTGGAGGCCATGCTGCGCCAGGTACTGGACAGCGGCGTGCCGGCCCTCGACGTCGGGGTGACCGGCCACCTGACTTCCGGGGCGGCCGAGACGGCCCTGTCGGTCTCGTGCTTCCGGCTCACCGGTCCGGACGGCGGCATCCTCGGGGTCGCGGTAGCGATCGTGGACGTCACCGACCGCCAACGGGCCCGTAAGCGGCTGGAGCTGCTCAGACGGGCGGGCGGACGCATCGGCACCACGCTGGACATCTTCCGCACGGCGCAGGAACTCGCGGACGAGCTTTCACCGGCCCTCGCCGACGTGGTGGTCGTCGAGGTCCTGGACGCGGTGCTGCGCGGTGAGGCCGCGCCCCCCGGTCCGGTCCCGGAGAGCGGACCGCTGCGCTGCGCCGGACGGCGTACCGTACCGGAACTCGAAACGGAGGGGATCTCCGAGATCGGCGAGGTGATCGGACTCTCCTTCGCGACCCCGTTCGTGCAGAGCATGACCGACCTGCGGACGCGGCTCGTCAACCGCCTCGACCCGCGGACCGCCTGGCTGGAACGGGAGCCGCGGCGGGGCCACCACCTGGTCGGGCTCGGCGCCCACTCGCTGATGGTGCTCCCGCTGACCGCCCGTGGCGTCGTCCTCGGTCTGGCCCACTGCTACCGGCTGGGCCGAGCCCCCGCCTTCGACGAGGAGGACCTCGCCGTGGCCGCCGAGCTCGCCGACCGGGCGGCCCTGTGCCTGGACAACGCCCGCCTGTACAACCGCGAGCGGTCGGCCGCGCGGATCCTCCAGCTCACCCTGCGGCCCGCCCGGGTGTCCGACCACCCCGCCGTGGAAACCGCGTTCAGTTACCGGCCGTTCGGGGCCGGGGGCGACTGGTTCGACGTCGTCCCCCTGTCCGGGGCCCGGGTGGCGCTCGTCGCCGGCGACACGGCGGGCCGGGGCATCCAGGCCGCCGCCACGATGGGCGAGATCAGGTCCGCGATCGGCGTACTGGCGGTGCTCGATCTCCCGCCGGACGAGGTACTGGAACGTTTGCACGCCCTGGTGACCCGCCTGGAGGGTGAGCAGCGGCGGAGCGACGACGGGGGCGAAGGCGCTCGGGAGAGGACGTGCCTGTACATGGTGTACGACCCCGTGTCGCGGCGCTGCACGATGGCGAGCGCAGGACATCCGGCGCCCGTACTCGCCCACCCGGACGGCACGGTGGAGTACGCCGATGTGCCCTCCGGACCGCCCTTGGGCCGCGGGATGCCGGACTACCGCGCGAATGAGGTGGAGCTGCCCGAGGGCTGCGTCGTGACACTGGCCAACGCGGCGCTGCTCCGCGCGGCTTCGGGCACCCGCGAGGAGCGGCTGGCCTACCTGCACGACGCGCTGCTGCCTCCCTCCCGGCCCCTGCAGGAGATCTGCGACACCCTGCTCTACACGCTGGCTCCCGAGCGGGCGGACAACGACGCCGTCCTCCTGCTGGCGCGCACCCGGGTCCTGGGACCCGACCGGGTCGGGACGTGGACGCTGCCCAACGATCCCGCCGCGGTGGCGGGGGCGAGAGCGTCGGTGGAGAGCAGACTGGCCGCCTGGGGGCTCGAAGCCCACGCGTTCACCGCGGCGTTGGTCGTCAGTGAGCTCGTCACCAACGCCGTCCGGTACTCCCACGGCGACATCGGCCTCCGCCTCGTCCTCGACGGGACGACCTTGGTGTGCGAGGTGACCGACGACAGCAGCACAGCCCCGCACCTCCGGCATGCCGAAGCGGGCGACGAGGGCGGCCGCGGCCTCTCCATCACGTCGCAGATCAGCACCCGCTGGGGCACCCGGCCGGAGGCACGGGGCAAGACCATCTGGGCCGAGGTGCCGCTGTCCGACGAGGTCTGAGCGACACGGTGTCCGAACCCGCGTCCCACGGGCCCGTGTCCGGGCGCACGCGGGTCGAGGTGGTGGTCGGCGTCCGCATCCTGCCGGGCAGCTCCGGAGTGCGGCCACGTCGCCGTGGTGACGGCGGATGACCAGTACCGCGTCAAGCACGCTCGGCGGTACCGTCCGCACCGTCGATCCCCTAGGCGTGCTGCGCGGTGCACACGGACAACGCGAAAGGCGCGGAGAGTGCCACGCGGGTCACCAGCATGACCTGGTTGTCCTCAGCATGCCGAGGCCCGCCTGTGATGAACCTTGGCCTTTCAAGGATCTTGACCTACTCGGCCACTGCGTCTGCCATCCGGGCACGCGAGGACTCGATTCCCGGCGTCCAGTCGGCGCGATGACTAGTCATGACAGGTTCATGACGGCATTCTCGGGTCGACCTCATGAACCCCACGAGGTGCACGCTCGCCCGGACTCCCCCTCACCCAGAGGAGATTGCCATGCGTCGCCAGGTCGCCATGCTGCTCGGCTCCGTCACCCTCTCGCTCCCGCTCGCCCTGCTGCCCTCCGTATCCGCCTCGGCGGCGCCTGCGGACAAGCCCCAGGTACTCAGCTCATGGACCCAGACGAGCGCCTCCAGCTACAACAGCTGGAACGCCGCCCGCAACAACCAGGGCGCGTGGGCCGCCTACGGTTTCGACTGGTCGACCGACTACTGCAGCACCTCGCCCGACAACCCGTTCGGCTTCCCGTTCCAGACCGCCTGTGCCCGCCATGACTTCGGCTACCGCAACTACAAGGCCGCCGGTACGTTCTCCGCCAACAAGGCGCGCCTCGACTCCGCCCTCTACGCCGACCTCAAGCGCGTCTGCGCCGCCTACTCCGGCGCGAAACTGACCTCGTGCAACGCCACGGCCTGGACGTATTACCACGCGGTGGACATCTTCGGAACCGCACCGGCCAGGACGAGCACCGCCGGACTGCCCCAGTCCGCCTGACCGGTCCTCCCTCCGGAGGCTCGGGCCATGTCGTGGCCCGAGCCTCCCCGGTCCGGAGTGGGGTTCAGGCGCGGGCGCCGTCCCCGCGCCCCAGCAGCCCGGGCAGATCGGCCAGCAGCGGGGAGGACCCGCACGCGGCGGCAGTGATCAGTTCCTCCAGCGCCTCCAGGTGCGCCCGGATCGCCGCCGGCGGCAGGTACGCGGTGTCGGCGGTCAACATGACGGCGAGCGTGCCCTGTTCCTCGGTCACATGGACGCAGTAGCGGCAGCCCAGCCGTTCCTGGGTGGCGGGGAAGGAGAACCGCGTACGCGTCCGCGCCTTCCTCAGCTCGTCGGCTCCCGGCGGGGGGCCACCCGCCGGCGGGCGCGCGAAGAACCGCTGGTCGTTGTAGCAGCAGTACGGATGCACGGGCGTGCCGCGTTCCCTGCCGATCCGCTCACGGAGCGCCTCCCACGCGACGGGGTCGTACGCGGCGGCCCGGTACCCGGCCATCGCCGCACGCCACGCCACCGGCAGCAGGTCCGTGAACCGTTCGGCTCCGGTGGTGTCGAGGAGGAACGGGGCGTCCTGCGACAGCATCGCCACCAGATCCCGGTGGTCGGCGGCGGTGCGGTTGGCGACGATGGGCATCATCGCAGCCGTGCCGTGGCCGCCGTCGGCCGCGACGAGGGCCGCCAGGCCGGTCATCAGTACCGTCGACCCGCTGACGTGGTGTGCGGCGGCCAGCGCGTCGGTGGCCATGGCGAGGGCTTCCGACACCAGCCGGCCGCTCCAGAACCGGGGGGTCCGGGGTGCCGCGGCCTGCTGGGGAAACATCGTCGGAGGGATGCCGCGGTAGAAGGACTCCCAGTGGGCCAGCGCCCGTTCGCTGCGGCGCACCCCCACCGGTCCGTGCTGTTCCACGGCGAGATCCCTCGGGGTGGCGCGCGGCTTCCGGCCGGCGGAGCCGCGTACCACCAACAGCCGCAGGTCGCGTACCACCTGTTCGGCGGCGTGTCCGTCGCAGGCGAGATGGCACAGCACCAGCACCGCGTGCGTCACCCTGCCCTCGCTGCGCACCGCGCCGACCCGCAGCGGCCACTCCCGTTCGTAGTCGAACCGGGTGGCACTCAGCCGGTCGAGCAGATGCTGCGCGGCCGCGGCCGCGTGCTCCGGCCGTGGTTCGTCGACCACGGTCAGCGGCAGCCGGCCCGAGTCCGACAGCGACTGGTCCGGGGTCCGATCCGTCCCCCGCAGCCTGGTCCGCAGCGCCTCGTGGCGTTCCATCAACGCCGCCACCGCGGCGGTCAGCTGCTCCAGCCCGGTCGTCCGGCCGCGCTCCCCCAGGGGGAGGAGCCGGCCGATGTTGAAGTAGATGTCGTTCGGGGCGGTCCGCAGGATCGCGTTCCAGATCGCCTGCTGCCCCCAGGTCAGCGGCGCCGTACCCGAGCGGTCCCCGGTGAAGGGGACCTCGATCACCTCCTCCGCGAGGTCCGCCGCGGGCACCTCCGGCTCACTCACGGGGCTGTCCGGCGTCCGCGGCGTCGACCCGGGCGGCCAGCGTGTCCACGGTTTCCCGGTAGAACGACGGGTCGGCGAGGTCGACCTCGACACCGAACTCCTCCTCCAGGGCGTCGGCCAGCCTCAGCAGGCCCAGCGAGGTGACTCCCACCTCGGTCAGTGTCGCCCGGGACGCGAGGAGTTCGGCGGTGCCGATCTGCCCGTCCATGGCCTCGCGGATCAGCGCGGCGAGCCGGGCACGCGTCCCGGTGGCGGGGGCGGCGGCGCTCACAGCTGTTCCTGCTCCGCCAGCCGGCGGCGCAGGCTCAGCGGCCTGATGTCGGGCCAGACCTCGTCGACGTGGACGACGCACTCGTCCTCCGTGCCGCTGAATCCGTCGGGCTGCCAGCCCTGCGGCGGTTGCGAATCGGCCGGCCACAGGGCGTGCTGCTCCTCCTCGTTGACCACCACCTGGTAGCGGATGCTCGCGTTCATCTGTTCTCCTCCATGAGGTCGGTGACGCAGGCTGCGACACCGTGGACGGTGGGGCTGTCGAAGAAGACGTCGAAGGGGACCGACACGCCGAACTCCTTGCGGATGCGGCCCGCGATGGAGGTGATCGTCAGTGAGTGGCCGCCCAGGTCGAACAGGTCCTCGTCGGGTCCGAGGTCGTCCAGGTCGAGCACGTGCCGCCAGATCGCCAGCAAGGCGGCGACCACTCCCTGCTCCCCGCCACCGGTTACCTCCTCGTCCGTCGTGTCGCGGCTCCGCGGCGGCTCGGGCAGACGGGCCCGGTCGAGTTTCCCGTTGGGAGTGAGCGGAAGGGCGTCGAGCATCACGTACACGGCGGGCAGCGCGGCGGCCGGCAGACTCCGGGCCAGGTGGGCGCGCAGGGCGTCGGGGGACGGCACCGGGCCGGCCGGTGCGGGCACGACGTAGGCCACGAGCCGGTCCTGTTCGCCGTCCGCACCGTCGCGGAGCACGGCCGAGGCCTGGGCCACCTCCGGATGTCCGCAGAGCGCGTTCTCGACCTCGCCGAGTTCGATCCGGTGTCCGCGGATCTTGACCTGGGTGTCGGACCGGCCCGCGAACTCCAGCCTCCCGTCGGTCCGGAGCCGGACCAGGTCCCCGGTGCGGTAGAGACGGGAGCCGGGCGGGCCGAAGGGGTCGGGCACGAACCGGCTCGCCGTGAGTCCGGCCCGCCCGCGGTACCCGTGCGCGACCCCGCTGCCTCCGATGTACAGCTCGCCGGTCGTCGCGTACGGCAGCGGGCGCAGGCGCTCGTCCAGAACGTACGTACGGGTGTTGGCCAGCGGGCCGCCGATGGTGACGGGGCCGTCCGCCTCGATGCCGGCGGAGGTGGACCAGACCGTGGTCTCCGTCGGACCGTAGACGTTGACCAGCCGCCCCACGGCGCGGCGCAGCGTGGCCGCGAGGGGCGCGGTCAGCGCTTCCCCGCCGGTGAGCGCGACGAGGCCGGGGGCGTGCAGTCCGGCGGCGAGCATCAGCCGCCAGCCGCTCGGCGTGGCCTGCACATGGGTGAGCGCGTGACGTTCGACGAGGCCGGTCAGCGCGTCGCCGTCGCGGTGCCGCCCCTCCGGTACGAGGACGACGCGACCGCCCGTGACGAGGGGGACGAAGAGCTCGACGGTGGAGATGTCGAAGGAGAGTGAGGTGAGGCCCAGCCAGCGGTCCCCGGGCCGCGCTCCGACTGTTTCGCCCATCGCGGCCAGCAGGTTCGCCAGCGCCCCGTGCGGCACCTCGACTCCCTTGGGCGTGCCGGTGGAGCCCGAGGTGTACAGCACGTACGCGGGGTCTTCGAGGGCCGGCGGGGCCGGGGCGGGCGGCGGGGTACCGGTCTCGCCGAGGGGTTCCGGGGCGAGGACGCCGGGCCCGGGATCCTCGGAGACCTGGAGGGTGAGACCGGAGTCGGCGCGGATGAACGCCAGCCGCTCCTCGGGGTGGTCGGGGTCGAGCGGCAGATAGGCCGCGCCGGCGGTGAGCACCCCGAGCACGGCGACGAGCTGGGCGGCGGACCGGGGCAGCGCGATGCCGATCAGGCTGCCGGGGCCGGCGCCCCGTTCGCGCAGTCGGCGCGCGAAGCGGCGTACCGCCGCGTCGAGCCGGGCGTAGCTGATCTCGTCGTCACCGTCGACGACGGCGACGGCGTCCGGGGTGGCCGCGGCCTGGGCCGCGAACAGGGCGGGCAGGCTGGTGTCGGCGTTGCCGGGCACGGACGTGGTGTCGGTGAGCAGGAGCGCGAGCTCCTGCGGGGGGAGCAACGGCAGGGCGGCGATGGGGGTGTCGGGCGCGTCCAGCACGCCGTCCAGCAGGGTGAGGAAGTGGGTGAGGATACGTGCGGGGGCTTCGGGGGCGAAGGCGGCCGTGCGGTACTGCAGGCTGCCTTCGAGCGCGTCCGGTGAGTCGACGAGCTGGAGGTGGGCGAGGTTGCGGGCGGTACGGGCGAAGCCGATCCATTCGGTACGGACGTCCAGCGCGTCACCGAAGCCGGCCTGCGCCGAGGTGGTGCGGCGCCGGTAGCTGAGGGAGAGCGGGCACAGTGCCGTGCGCGGGGTCAGCCCACGGACGGCACGGCTCAGCGGTACCGGTCGGTGGGCGTACAGGGCGCGCAGTTCCTCCCGGACCTCGTGGGCGAACTCCTGGAACGGGGCGTGCGATCGGGGGTGCGTGAAGAGCGGCAGCTCGTTGACGTGGAGCCCGGCCCGTCCGGGTGCGGCCGGGGCGCGGGTCGAGAGCTCGACGGCGGTGGCGGGCTCGGTGTTGCCGTAGCGCAGCAGGAGCGCGTGCCAGGCAGCGGTCAGCAGTTCGAACCGGGTGAGGCCGAGCGCGTGCGCGGTGGCGGTCAGGCGGGCGTGCCGCCGGCCGCAGAGCCGGAAGTCGGCGGCGTTCCCGGGAGCGGGTGCGACCGGGTCCGCCAGGGAGTGTGCGGTCTGTCCCGGAAGGGCCGGAGCGGAGCTCTCCTGCCAGCGGCCGGCCCAGAACCGGGCCGCGGCGTCGACGGCCTGCCCGGTGGGGGCGGGCGCGGACGAAGGGGGTGTGTGCCGGTCCGGGGGCGCGGTGGCGGGGGCGGGGTCCTGGATCGCGGCCCGGTAGTGACGCGCCAGCCCGGACACGTACACGTCCTTGGACTCGCCGTCGAAGACGATGTGGTGGGCGACCAGCAGCAAGGTGTGGCGGCCGGGTCCGGTGGTGAAGAGGGTCGGGCGGACCAGGGCACCGTCCGGGGCGAATGCGGCGGCGGTCTCCTCCTCCTGGAGCTTCTCCAGGTCCGCGGGAGTGCAGGTGAGGTGTCGCACGGAGGGAACCGGCCCGGGGACCAGACACGGTCCGGCGGGGTCGACGCGGGCGGCGAGCACCGGGTTGTCGTGTACGAACCAGGTCCACGCGGTGTGCAGGGCGGCGAGGTCGAGCGGCCCCCGGAAGTGGAGCGCGACGCTGAGGTGATAGGCCGAACCGGTCCGCATCGCCTGTTCGGTGACCCAGACACCGTGCTGGGCCGGGTCCAGCGGGGCCGGATCGAACAGGACGGGTTCGGGCGCGGGCGCGGCCCGGCCGAGCGGGGCCGTGGCCGCGGAGGGTGTGGGCAGGGTCATGAGATCGCCTCGTCGTCCAGAAGCCGGTGCAGTTCACGTTTGAGGACCTTGCCGCCCTCGTTGCGGGGCAGGGTGTCGCGGAAGAGGAACCGGGCCGGGAGCTCGTGCGCCGCCAGCCGGTCCAGCAGGAAGGACCGCAGCCCGGGGACGTCGGGCTCGCCGTGCCGGGGTACGACCACGGCCGCCACCACACTGCCGAGCACCGGGTGCGGGATCCCGAAGGCCGCGGCGTCGGCGATCCCGGGATGGGCGTGCAGCGCGTTCTCCACCTGGATCGTGGAGACCTTGTACGCCCCGGACTTCACCACGTCGCGTTCCCGGTCCAGCAGGTGGAGGTAGCCGTCGCCGTCCAGCATCCCGAGGTCGCCCATCCGCACCCACCGTCCCTGGAAGACGTCCGTGCCGCTTCCCTCCGGTCCGAGGTAGGAGCGGGGCGACGCGGGAGAGCGCAGCCAGATCTCACCGGCCTCGCCGGCGGGAACGGGGCGGCCGTCAGAGTCGGTGATACGCAGCTGGTCGAGCGCGGCCGGCAGACCGGGCGAGTCCGGACGGCCGGGATCGAAGAGAAGGGTGATCTGTGCGGGCGCGGCCTCGGTGGAGGTGTAGTAGTTGACGATCTGCGCACCGTCGAAAACCTGCGACAGGCGCAGTGCGACGGGCTGCGGCAGCGCCGCGGCGGTGGAGCCGACCAGCAGGACCGAGCTCAGGTCGCAGCGCGACAGGGCCGGGGAGGCCAGCAGCTCGATGGCGGTCGCCGGCACCAGGAACACGCTGCCGACCGTGTGCTCCTCGATCAGCCGGGCGAACCGCAAGGGGGTGAACTGCGGGGCCGCGACACCGGCGGCCGCCGCGTTCAGGCAGTTGACGAGCATCGTCTGGCCGGCGTTCGTACCTATGGGAAAGCTGTGGAGGAAGGTACGGGAGTGCCGCAGCGGCCTGCGCCGCTCGTCGAGGGTGCACCCGTGGGCCAGGTTGGCGTGGGTCGCGCGGACGCCCTTGGGCAGGCCGGTGGTGCCGGAGGTGTAGAGGTACTGCGCGGGCGCGCCGGGAGCGGGCAGCGCGAGGTCCGGCGTCTCCTCGCCGGCCTCGGCCTCGATCAGGTCGCCCGGCGCCGCCCACACCCCTTCGGGCAGCCGTGGCGGCGGTCCGTCCGGTGCGTGCAGGACGGCGACCGCCCGGCAGTCGCTCAGGACGTGCGCGGCGGCGGCCGGTGCCATGCGGTCGCTGAGCGGTACGGCGACCCCGCCGGCCCGCAGGACCGCGCAGTAGGCGACGGCGTACTCCGTCCAGCGGGTACTGCCGTACCACAGCCCCACCGGCTCCCCCGGGCCCAGCCCGCGCGCGAGGAGGCCTGCGGCGAGGGCGGCGGAGCGGCGCTGCCAGCTGCCGAAGTCGAGGCTGCTCCCGCCGTTGCGCAGCGCGGTGCGGCCGGGGTGGAGTGCGGCGCGGTGGGCCAGCACCTCCAGCAGGGACCCGGGAGGCGGCGCGGCGGCCGCGCGCCGGGGCGCGGTCACCGCTGCGCCCCGGCCGGCACCGGAGCGGTGTCGGCCTCCGGGGACGCTTCGCGCTTCTTCTTCGCCGCCGCCAGGGCCTGGGCACGCTCCCTGAGCCCGATGAGGTCGTCCGGCTCGGCGTCCGGCACGTCCCGGTCGAAGCGGGCGAGCACCGGCCAGCGCAGGGCGAAGGCCACCAGGACCAGCATGACGAGGCAGAACAGCAGGTACATCAGGCCGATTCCGCGTCCCGGGCCGGTCCCGAGCACCCGGCCCACGCTGCCCGCCAGCACCCCGTCCTCGGCCAGCAGCGGGTCGAACAGCTTGACGCCGAGGGGGGCGATGAGGCCGTGGCCTATCGGCAGGGTGGACCAGGCCACCAGCGTGTTCAGCGCGAAGACCCTGCCGTGGAACCGTTGCGGCACCTTCACCTGCACGATCGTCGAGTACACCCCGTTGACCATCGAGATGGCGCAGGCCATCCCGAAGGCTCCGGCGCCGATCACCCAGAGGTCGGCGCGCAGTCCGGTCACCGCGCTCGCCAGGGCGAACACGGCGGCCAGTGCCAGCATGCCGCGCACCCGGTGTCTGCGGGGTCCGCCCCACACCCCCATGAGCAGTCCGCCCACGATGGCTCCGGCGCCGCTCGCCATCGCCACCCCGGCCGCGTCGTCCAGGGTGCCGAAGGACAGCACCAGCGGTGTCACCAGCAGGAAGAGGGGCGAGAGGAAGAGGTTGAGAACGGCGAACCACAGCAGCATCGAGCGGAATCCACGGTTCTGCCAGGTGTACGTGAACCCGTGTTTGATCTCCTCGACAACCGGTTCCCGGCGGCTCCACGGCAGCGTCCGGGGGAATCTGACGCACAGCAGCACGCCCACGGCGACGACGTAGCTGAGGATGTCGAGGACGAGCACGCCGCGCAGCCCGATGCCCGCCATGAGTGCGACCGCCACCAGCGGTACGACGAACTGCGCCGCGCCGAAGGCGAGTTGCACGGCTCCGTTGGCGTGTCCGAGGTACTGCTTGGGGACCAGTTGAGGAACGGCCGAACTGTAGGCGAGGCGCTGGAAGGTCAGCGCCACCGACAGCACGGCGAGCAGTACGTACAGGTACCAGGTGTCCAGTCGCCCGGCCAGCAGAAGGGCGAGCATGGCGACTTGACTGAGTCCGGCGGTGAGGTCACCGGCCAGCATGACCTTGCGGCGGTCGAAGCGGTCGACCACGGCTCCGGCCAGCGGACCGATGAGAATGCCCGGCAGCATCGCGACGACGGAGTAGAGCGCGAACCGGGTCATCGAACCGGTCTCCAGCAGAATCCAGATGGGCAGGGCGAATTCGGTCAGCGCGGACCCCATGATGGAGGCGAGCTGGCCGAGCACGACCGTGAGGAAGCGGGCCATGCCCGGTTCCGGCCCGTCCGCCGCCCCCGGAGAGGCGGACGGGCTGCCGCCTGCGCGTGGCCGGCGCGGGCCGGGGTCGCCGTCCGGTTCCTGGCCGGCGGTCTGCTTCGGGGCCGCGCCGTCCGGCCCGTCCGTGTCCCGCGCCGGGGCGCCGGTCCGGCCGGACGGATCGGCGGCCGGCTCCGGAGGACCCGTCTCCCCGTGGAACCACCACGCCGCGTCCGGGGTCCGCTCCGGCAGCGACGCGGTGGCCCCCTCACGCAGGGCGCGGTGCACCGTGGTGACCGCCTCGGCGACCTCCGTGGCCCGGTACTTGACGAAGAAGTGGCCGCCCTGGTCGATCACCGCGACCGCCGAGCGCTCGGCCAGCAGCAGCCACTCCCGGTAGCGCTCGGAATAGAAGTCGGCAGCCGGATCGCGGTCACCCACCAGCGACACCAGGGGTGCGCGCAGCCGTGGTGCTCCTGCCTCCACATCGGCGATCGCGCCGGTGAAGTACTCCTCCGCGGCCTGCGAGTCTCGGCGCATGTTGCCCACGATGAACGCGGTCTGTTCGCGGTCGAGCTGGGAGGTGTCGACCCCCATCCCGGTGAGCCAGTTGACGTAGACCCGGTTTCCGAGCAGGGCCTCCAGGGAGGCGATCCGGCTCAGTGTGCCGAGCACGCGGCCGCGCGGTCGTGCGAAGGGGAACTGCGCTCCGGCGTAGACCGCTTCGAGTTCCCGGCCCGATGCCTCCAGCAGGCGTGCCGTCGCCACCGCCAGTGCGGTGCCGACGCCGCAGTGCCCGTACACGATCAGGGGGCCCTCTACACGTTCCTCGATCTCGGCGGCGAGCTTCCCGGCCAGTTCTCCGAACGGCAGGTGCTCCTCGGTGACGCCGACGTCGTGACCGGGTATCGCGACGGACCAGAGCTCGTGGTCGTCGGGAAGCAGGTCGGCGACGGGCTGGTAGACGACCGCGCTGCCGCCTCCGTACGGAACACAGACCACGGTGGCGCGCCGGCGCCCGGCAGGGACCTGGGGGGTCAGCCGGTGCAGCAGTCTGCGGGGGCCCCGGGCGTCCTCGGGCAGTTCCGCCAGCGCCGCGAGGTCTCTGACGGTCCGGCAGTTGAAGAGGTCCATCACGCTGACCGGGCGGCCCCCGGCCTCCGGCAGCAGGGTCCGTGCCCGGGCCACGACCTGGGTGGCGAGCAGCGAGTGCCCGCCCAGGTCGAAGAAGTCCTCGTCCGCCCCGACCTCGTCCAGTCCGAGCACCTCGGCCCAGATCGCGGCGAGCACCCGCTCGGCAGGGCTCTCGGGTGCGAGGGAGGCTCCTGGGGCCCGGTGCGGCTCGGGCTTCGGCAGCGCCCGGCGGTCCAGCTTCCCGTTGGGGGTGAGCGGCAGGGCGGGCAGGGCGGTGAAGGAGACGGGCACCATGTAGTCGGGGAGCACGAGCTTGAGCCGTGTCCGCAGCGCCTGTGCATCGAGGTCGTCCGGTCCGTCCTCGGTGACGAGGTAGGCCGCCAGCCTCTTGTCCCCCGGACTGTCCTCGCGTACGACGACGGCCGCCTCGGTCACGGCCGGCAGCGCGCGCAGGGCGGACTCGATCTCACCTGGCTCGATCCTGAGTCCGCGCAGCTTGACCTGATGGTCGATCCGGCCGAGGTGTTCCAGCGTCCCGTCGGGGCGGCGCCTGCCCAGGTCGCCGGTCCGGTAGAGCCGTGAGCCGGGCGGGCCGTAGGGGTCGGGGACGAAGCGGCTCGCGGTCAGGCCGGGCCGGCGGTGGTAGCCGAGGGCTACACCGGTCCCCCCTATGTGGATCTCGCCCGGGGCGCCGGGCGGTACCGGCCGCAGCGCTCCGTCCAGGACGTACAGCCGGATGTTGTCGATCGGCCGCCCGATCGGCACCGTGTCCAGGACCCCCTCGCACTCCCACGAGGAGACGTCGACGGCCGCCTCGGTCGGGCCGTAGAGGTTCGCCAGCGCGCAGTCCGGCAGCAGGGCCCGGAAGGCACGTGCGGTGTCCGGCGGCAGCGCCTCGCCACTGCATACGACCCTCCGCAGCCCGGTGCACCGGCCGGCTCCCTCCTCCGCGAGGAAGAGCGGCAGCATCGAGGGGACGAAGTGGGCGACGGTGACGGGGACCGAGCGGATCAGTTCCTGGAGGTAGGCGGCGTCCTTCTGCCCGCCGGGCCGGGCCAGGACGAGACGCGCCCCGGTCATCAGGGGCCAGAAGAACTCCCAGACCGACACGTCGAACCCGGCCGGAGTCTTCTGCAGTACCCGGTCGTCGGGGCCGATCGGGTAGCTCCGCTGCATCCAGAGCAGCCGGTTCACCAGGGCGCGGTGGGTGTTCGGCACTCCCTTCGGGCGGCCGGTGGAGCCGGAGGTGTAGATCAGGTACGCCGGATCGTCAGGCTGCGGCCCCGCGCCCCGGCTCATGACGGGAGCGCTCCCACGATGCGCGTCGTCGTCCAGGTACAGCACCGCCGCATCGCAGGCCCCGGGTACGGGCAGACCGCGCTGGGTGAGGAGGACGCGCGCTCCGCTGTCGGCGAGCATGAACTGCAGCCGCTCCGACGGGTACTCGGTGTCCAGCGGGGTGTAGCAGGCGCCGGTACGCATCACGCCGAGCAGCGCCGTGACCAGGGCGTGCGAGCGTTCGGCGCTGACGGCGACCACGTCGCCGCGGGTGACTCCGGCCGCGACGAGCCGGCCGGCGATCCGGTCGGCGGCCTCGTCGAGTGCCGCGTAGGTGAGCGTGCCCTCGTCGCCGGTCACCGCCACCGCTTCGGGGGTACGCGCGATCTGCTCGCCGATCAGGGACACCAGGGTGGCGCCGGCCGGGAGCGTGACGTCGGTGGCGTTGAACTCCTCCAGCTCCAGCTCGCGTTCGGCGCCCGACAGGCCGTCCAGTTCCGACAGGGGCACGTCGGGGTGCTCGGTCACCGCGCGCAGCAGCCGGTCCAGGTGTCCCGCCATGCGGGCGACGTCCGCCTCGTCGAAGAGGTCGGTGTTGTAGTTGAAGGCTCCCCGCAGCCCGTCCGGCCACTCCATCAGGAACAGCTCGATGTCGAACCGCGTGCCGGCGGCCCGCAGGCCGTAGGCCTCCGCGTCCAGTGCCCCCTTCGCGTCCCTCTGCTGTGCGGTCGCATAGTTCTGTACGGCGAGCACGGCCTGGAACACCGGCGGCCTGGAGACGTCACGCTCGACACCCAGTTCGGTCACCAGCTGGGCGAACGGCAGTTCCTGGTGGGCGTAGGCCTCCAGGCAGGTCTCCCGCGTCCGCTCCAGCAGCGCGGCGAAGCCGGGATCCCCGTCGAGCCGGGCCCGCAGGGGCAGCACGTTGACGAACATGCCGACGAGGCCTTCGAGTTCGGGCTCCGGACGGCCGGCCACCGGTGAGCCCACCGCGAAGTCGCGCTGCCCGCTGAACCGGGCGAGGAGCACCTGGAAGGCGGCGAGCATCACCATGTGGACGGTGGCACCGTGGGCCTTGCCGAGAGCGGTGACCCGGTCGAGCAGCTCTCGGCCCACCTGGAAGCCGAATCCGGCCCCGTCGAACGTCTGCCGGGCGGACCGCGGCCGGGCGGTGGGCAGCACGAGGGGCTCCACACCGGCCAGTTCCCGAGCCCAGTAGGCCACCTCTGCGGCCATCGCGTCCCCGCTCAGCCGGTCGCGTTGCCACAGCGCGAAGTCTCCGTACGTGACCGGGAGTTCGGGGAGCGGATCCGGGCCGCCCGCGACCTGGGCCGTGTAGCAGCGCAGGATCTCGGATATCAGGATCTCGCTGGACCAGCCGTCGCTGACGCTGTGGTGCACCACGAGGAGCAGAATGTGCTCGTCGGGTGCGCACCGCACCAGAAGGGTCCGCAGCAGGGGGCCCGCGACGAGGTCGAAGGGCCGGGCTCCCGCCTCGTCCACCAGCCGTGCCGCGTGCGCCTCGTCGACCGCGTCGGCAACGGGCAGCGGAGCGGGCGCGGGCTCGGCGATCTCCAGGACGGGCCTGCCGTCGTCGGTCGCCGGGTACCGGGAGCGCAGGGTCTCGTGCCTGGCCACCACCCTGTCCAGGGCGCGCTCCAGCGCCGCATGGTCCAGTGGGCCACGCAGCCGCCGGGCCAACGGGATGTTGTAGGCGGCGGTGCCCGGTGCGAACTGCTCCATGAACCAGAGGCGTTCCTGGGCGAAGGAGAGCGGGGGCACCTCCCCGTCGTTCCGCCGGGGGACGACGGGCCGGGGCGCGGTGGTGAGGCCGGTCCGCAGCCGGCGGCTCAGCAGGGCGCGCTTGGCCTCGGAGAGGCCTGCGGAGGATGTGGTGGTTTCGCTCATGACGGCGAACCGCTTTCTTCCAGGGAGTCGTCACCGGCGGACAGGAGACTCGCGGCCTCTTCGTCCGAGAGGGCATCGATTTCGGCCACCAGGGCGGCTTCCACCGCCTCGGCGAAGGCTGCGGCCGTCCGGTGCGTGAACAGGGTGCGCAGGGGGACGGTGAGTTCGACGGTCGCCCGGATCCGGGCGATCACCCTGGTGGCGAGCAAAGAGTGCCCGCCGAGGTCGAAGAAGTCGTCCATCGCCCCGACCCGGTCGATGCCGAGAACCTCGCGCCAGACGTCCGCGACGAGTTCCTCCGCCTCGGTGCGCGGGGCCACGTACGCCTCGCGCAGCGCGGGGCGCTGGTCGGGGGCGGGCAGGGCGGCGCGGTCGAGCTTCCCGTTGGGCGTGAGCGGCAGCCGCTCCAGGACGAGTACGGCGTTGGGTACCAGGTGTGCGGGGAGCGATGCGGCGAGCGCGGCCCGCAGGGCGGAAGGGTCGAGGACCTCACTGCCGGGAGCGGTGCCGGGGGCGGGGGCGCTGTCCGCCACGACGGCGGGGGCGCCCTGAGCGGTGCCCCCGTATGGCCCTGCGGAACGGGCGGGCCCCGCGGAACCGGCGAACCCCGCGGAACCGGCCGGCCGGGTGTCCGCCCGGGGACGGAGGCCGGCACCGGGAGCCTGCGGGCCCCCGGCGGGAGCTGCCGGGACCACGTATCCCACCAGGGCGTCCCCACGGGCGACGACCACCGCCTCCCCGACCCCCGGCTGGCGCACCAGCGCGTTCTCGACCTCGCCCGGCTCCACCCGGTAGCCGCGCACCTTGACCTGGCCGTCCAGACGGCCGAGGAACTCCAGCGCGCCGTCGTGCCGGTGCCGGACGAGGTCACCGGTCCGGTAGCGGCGGGACCCGGGCGGCCCTTCGGGATCGGGGACGAAGACACGTGCGGTGGCGCCGGGTCTGCCGGTGTATCCGTGGCTCACCCCCGCGCCGCCGATCAGCAGCTCCCCAGGGGTGCCGGGCGGGACAGGGCCGCCCCGCGCGTCGCAGACCGTCACATGGACCCCGCCGATCGGTGCGCCGATCGGCGGTCGGGTACGGCTGTCGGCCGCCGCGAGGTCGGCGGTCGTCGCGATGATCGTGGTCTCGGTGGGACCGTAGGAGTTGACGAGCCGGACCCGGTCCCCGAACCGGGCCCGCCAGGCGCCGACCGCGGTGGACCTCACCTGGTCGGCGCCCAGGATCATCAGCCGCAGCGAGTCGGGCCATGCCACCGCGTCCAGGTCGCCGACCAGTTGGTGCCAGTACGGGGTGGGCAGGTCCATGACCGTCACGTCGGCGGTGAAGGCCTGGCCGAGCTGGTCCGGCAGGGCGGCACCGGCTTCGGCGACGACCAGGGTGGCGCCGGCGGCCAGCGCCGGGAAGAGTTCCTCGGCGCTGGTGTCGAAGCTGAGCGAGGCGCAGTGCAGGACGCGGTCGGTGTGCGTGATGCCGTAGCCCTCACGCATCCACCGGACCCGTTCGGCGAGTGCGCGGTGCGGCACGAGGACGCCCTTGGGGGTGCCGGTCGAACCCGAGGTGTAGATGACGTAGGCAGGGTCGTCGGGACGGGTGACGGGAAGAACGGCGTCGGGGGAACTGCCGGACCCGCCCGGAGCACCGGTCCGTCCGCCACCGCGGGCCGTGTCCGTGCTCACAGGATCACCGAAGGCATCCTGCCCGTCGGCGCTCAGCGTCCGCACGCCTTCCGGAACCTCGCGCGATCCTGCCCGGCCGGATGTGAGGACGACCTGGGTTCCGCTGTCCTCGATCATGAAGGCGATCCGGGCCGGCGGGTAGTCGGGGTCGAGCGGCACGTACGCCGCACCGGCCCGCCAGGCGGCGAGCATCGCCACCACCGCGCGCGGGCCGCGCGGCAGGAGAACGCCGACGGTGTCCCCCTGCCGAATCCCGTGGGCCGCCAGCCGCAGGGCCAGCCGGCCGGCCTGCGACCACAGGGTGGCGTAGTCGAGTGACTCGTCGCGCCCCCGCAACGCGGTCCTGTCGGGTCCGTTGCGCACTGCCTCCTCGACGGCGGCGAGCACGGTCGGCGGTCCTGCGGCCAGGACCGGTCCCCTGCCCCGTTCCCGGAGGGCCGCGAGCTCCGACGCGTCCGGCATCGGCAGCCGGCGGACCGGGGTGTCCGGGTCGGCCACCGCCGCGCGCAGCAGCGTCTCGAACCACCGTCCGAGCCGAGCCGCCCATGCGGCGTCGATGAGGTCCGTCCGGTACCCGAAGACGGCGACGACGTCCTCGCCGTCCCGCCGCACGTCCAGGGTGAGGTCGAACTTGCAGGCCTCCATGCCCGGGTCGAGCTCGGTGCAGGAGAGGTCGGCGAACGGTGTCGCTCGCAGCAGACCTGCGTCCTGGGTGTGAACGGTCAACAGGGTCTGGAACAGTGGCGTCCGCCCCGGATCACGGTCCAGGCGCAGGGATTCGACCAGACGCTCGAAGGGGATCCGTTCGTGGGTGAAGGCCCCGAGGACGGTGCTGCGGGCCCGGCGCAGCAGATCGGCGAACCCGGGGTCGCCGGAGAGGTCGGAGCGCAGCACCAGCGTGCGCGAGAAGTAGCCGATGACCTGCTCGGCCTCCGGGTCGGCGCGGCCTGCGGTGGGGACGCCTATGCAGAAGTCCTCCTGCCCGGTGCAGCGGTGGAGGACCGCCTGGTAGGCGGCGAGCAGGACCATGAACGGAGTACAGCGCCGGGCACGGGCCAGCGCGTCCACCACGGGCCCGGCGCCGGTGATCACCTGCGTGTGGAAAGCGCCGTGCGTGGAGGGCTGTTCGGGTCGCGGCCGTTCGAGGGGGAGATCGAGGGCAGGGGCGTCGGCGAGGCGTTCCTGCCAGTAGGCGAGTGCTTCGCGCGCCTGCGGACCGTCCGCCTCCCGTGCCTCCGCCGCGGCCTGCGCGCGGTAGGGGGGTGGCAGGGGCAGACCGGTGGCACAACCCTGCCGGTGGGCGGTGTAGTGCGCCGCCAGTTCGTCGCGGAGGATGTTGAGCGACCAGCCGTCGGCGACGATGTGGTGCAGGACCACGCACAGGACGTGTTCGCTGTCGCCCGTCCGGAAGAGGGACACCCGCAGCAGAGGCCCTTGCCCCAGGTCGAAGCCTCGATTGGTGCGTTCGGCCAGCAACGCGTCCAGCCGGTGGTTCCCGGCCCTCAGGTCGAGGTACTCGATGGCCACCGGAGCGGGCGGGCCGACCACCACGGCGGGGGCGCCGTCCTCGTCCGGAAAGCGCATGCGCAGCGACTCGTGCCGGGTCACCACCTGGTCGAACGCGGCCCCGAGGGCCGACTGCGCCAGATCGCCGGTCAGCCGCAGCACGAGGGGAATGTTGTACGAGGGGTCGTCCGGATCCAGTTGGTGCAGAAACCACAGCCGCCTCTGCCCATGGGTCATGTCCGGACACAGAACTGGAACACTCATCGGGCTCCCTCGGGCGCGCACGCCGCGGGGCGTGATGAGCGGATGCTTGAGATCGAGCAGAACGAACGATGAGCGGGATCCAGGCGGTACGAAGGCACTGGGCCGTGTCGTCGAACTGCCGTCGCCCGGCCTCCGGCCGAACGACGGCAGTTTGACGGCAGGCCCTAGATCCGGCGACGTTGAAGCCGACGAGATCAAGCCAAACTTGGCTTCAGATGTTTCGATGTTATGAACAGCACACGTCCGAGTCAATACAACTTCCTTATTCATGAACGGAATTGAGCACTCCGACCCTTTGCTCGCATCCGGACGCGAGAGGTCCGGATCAACGCGTCCGCAGTCTGTGACGGGATCGAACGCGCAGGCGAGGGCCCGCGCCCTCCGCACCGAGGCGGAGCTCTGCCGCACCGTCCGGGCCCGACGATGCCGCGGAAGTCGCATCCGTACGGGTGCTCGAAAGGCTCGCCCCTGCGCAGGCAGCAGTCGCGTGGCGTGCGGCACGCTGCGCCCGGAGCGGGAACCGGCGTTCCAGGACGAAGAGGTCAACGTCCGCACTGCTATGCGGGAGCTGTCCGGTGCCGCAGTCGTCGATGCAGGTGCAGTCGCCATTCGGCCATGGCTTGATCCGAACGACCCGATACCTGCTGGCACGTGGTGCCGGGGTGGTGGTCAAATCGGCACCGGAGTCGCCCCCTCGCACATGTCGCCCCCTCGCACATACGCGTACTCCCTGGGGCCGGGTGCCCTCACTCGAGGCGACTGGGCGGGAGCGCGTCCGCGGAACACGGTGCCTTCGCTTCGTCGAGTGGCGGAACCAGCAAGCAGCACGCAGCTTGCTGCAACAAGGGGGATGAACAGCCGAATGAAGAGACCCACGGGTATCGTCCGCGCCGCTGTCGTGTGCGCCCTGCTCGGTCTGCAGGCGGGTGGCGGCAGCGCGAGCGCCCAGGTGCGCGGCGAGCCGGTGGCGGTCGCTCCGGCCGGGAGCGTCGCTGACCGAGTCACCGAACTTCCTCAGGTCGGCGGCGGGTCTCCCGAGAACGCCGACGCGGCAGACGGCGGGGCACGCGTGGCCGCCGTACGGGCAGTTGCCGGAAGGGGCCCCCGTCACGACTACAACCGTGACGGCCGGAGCGACATGGTGGCCTGGTACGACTACGCGGACGGCAGCGACGCCATGCACACCTTCGCAGCCGGTCCCGACGGCAGCCTGTCCGCACCCCTCAAGGGGTGGGAGGCGACAGAGGGCAACTACTGGGCCGAGCACATGAAGTACGTCACCGGTGACTTCAACGGTGACGGGACGGGGGACGTCGCCGCCTTCTACCGCTACGACGACGGAAAGGTCTCCCTGTTCACCTGGCTCGGCAGGGGCGACGGGCAATTCGGCACCCGCCTCACCTCCTGGACCGTGGCCCCCGGCAACTGGACCTTCGACGCCGTCACCGCCGAGGCCGGGGACTTCGACGGTGACGGCCGCGACGACATCGCCGCCTGGTACGACTACCGCAACGGCGACGACAAGCTGTTCACGTTCCTCGCCCGGAGCGACGGCGGTTTCGCCAGCCCCTTCTCGTCCTTCGCGCGCACCGCAGCCGACGGGTGGGACGTCGGGCGCATGAAGTTCGCCACCGGCGACTACGACGGCGACGGGCGCGACGACCTGGGTGTGCTGTACGGCTACGCCTCCGGCACCGTGACGCTGATGTCCTTCGCGGGCGAGCCCGGTGGCGGATTCGCCGAGCCGGTCCGCGGCTGGGAGTCCACCACCGGCTGGACGTTCAGCCGGGCGACCGTGCACTCCGGCGACTTCGACGGTGATGGTCGTGACTCCATCGCCGCCTGGTACGACTACGCCGACGGGCACGACGCTCTGATCGGCTTCGACCTCGGCACCGAAGGCGAGTTCGGCAATCGCCGCGAAATCCTGAACAGGCCGGCGGGCTGGTACGAACGGTCCCGTATGAAGATCGTCACCGGCGACTACAACGGTGACGGCCGCGACGACCTCGCCACGGTCTACGGCTACACGGACCTCCGGCTGGGCACGGTGAAGACCATCACCTTCACCGCCCAGGCGGACGGAACCCTCACCGGTGACCTGCACGGCTGGGAAACCGGGACGGGCTGGACCTTCGACAGGATGCGTCCTGTCGAGCGCCACTCGGAAGGACTGCCGGTCTGCCCGACGGTCTTCGGGCACGGCGGCTATCCGACGGAGGCGAATGGGTGGGAGCGGGACCAGATTCGCCAGCCGAACCACCCCACAGGGCTTGCCCAGCAGAAGAGCTGGGGAGCGGCGGGTGTGGAGGCCGACCTCCAGCTCACCAAGGACGGCACCAAGGGGGTGATGTGGCACAACAAGTCCACCAGAGGTCTGACGGGGCCGAATGCCGACGCGAACGCGATCTGGTGGGCCACCGGAGCCGACCGGCTCAAGGGCCGCACCATCGACCGAGGCCCGTACAAGGGCGAGACCGTGTATACCTTCCGGGAATGGCTCGACAGCGCCAAGAGCCAGAACATGGCCGCCCTCGTCGAACTCAAGGGAGAGGCAGAGCAGTCACTCCTCAACAATGACACCTCCATCCGCGAGACGGCGTGGAACGAGGTCATCGCCCCCATCAGGGAACGGATCGCCTCACAGCAGATCATGATCTACACGGGGAGCGACAACGTCGACCTGAAGGCCGAACTCGAGAAGCGAATCGAGGCGGCGGGCCTGGGTGCCGCGCTCAGGAACCACCCGCGCTGGGTCGACGGGATCGGCTGGGAGGAGCCCGCCCCGGCGGCCTCCGGCAACTATGCGACCTGGCTGAACAGGCTGAGCCGATACGGCCTGCCGACCACCTCGGTACCGATGGCCACCACCTGGCCGAAGGAGCTGAAATCCTGGCTGAGCGGCAGGTGCGTCTGACGCTCGGACCGAGCCCGAGGGTGAAGCCCGCTCCGCGTGCCCGGTCCGTCCCCTCGCGAGGGCTGACAGGCCTCACGGGCGGGGCAGTTCACGATGAGGGTGCCGCCACGGCGTCCGAGGTGTCCTCGGGCACCGCGGACGCCGGCACCTCTCGTCCTGCCCCCGTCACGTCGCGCCGACAGCCCGTTCGCGGCGTCGACCACGGCGTCCACGACCTGCGGTACCGCGTCCGGAGGCATCCGGACGGCAGGGACCCGGACGGTGACGGCGGCGACGACGTCGCCCTGGCGATCGTGCACCGAGGTGGCGAAGACCCGAATCCTGGGAAGCCGATCCCGGAGGCCAGGTGCGACAACTCGCGAACCCACCCCCTCGCGGCCGAACTTGGATGCGACTTGGCGCGCAGTAGGCGTTCAATACTTGAAGCTTGTGCATCTTCTTGACGGTTCACCGTTGTCACTCAACACTTCCTTGACAGATCCAGCACCTCGCTCATCCGTAGATTGAGAGCGTTTTCAAGAGGTTGATTCAAAGGTCTGCAGAGTTGTCAAGGCGATGCACCGCACAGTGCCGAGACCGTCTGCACCCCGTCTTCCGCGTTGATCGGTGTTCACTTCACGAAACCAGGTGAAAGGACTCCCCCCATGCGCACTACCGTCCCGCCCGGCCGCATGAGATGCCTGCCAGGTCCGAAGCACCGCGTCATCGCTCTGCTGAGTGCGCTCCTACTCGCGCTCGTCGGACTCCTCGGCCTCGATCAGAGCGCCACCCCCGCCTCGGCAGCCGCGCCTGACTACACCCAGAGCGTCACTCAACTGAGCTCCACACAAGCACAGATCTCGTTCACACCGACCACGTCCGCGGTCTACGTCGATGTGCACTACCTGGTCAACAGCGCCAACCAACAGAACGTCCGTATGACCAACAACGCGGGCACGTGGACGCAGACCGTCGGCTCGCTCGCCAACGGAACGGTCCTGGAGTACTGGTTCACCTACGAGAAGAGCGGACCGCAGTACGACACACCCCACTTCACGTACACCCAGGGGGGTGGTGGAACCGGCACCGTTGCCACACCCACCTTCACTCCCGCAGCGGGCAGCTACGCTTCGGCCCAGAGCGTGACGCTCGCCGACGCGACCGCGGGCGCGAGCATCCGCTACACGCGTGACGGCTCCACCCCCACCGCGGCGTCCACTCTGTACAGCGCGCCGATCAGCGTCACGGCCACCACCACCATCAAGGCCATCGCCATCAAGTCCGGACTCGCCGACTCGGCCGTCGCCAGTGCGACTTACACGATCGGCGCAGCGGCGAGCTGCCCCACCCAGTCGGACACACCGGACTTCGGCCCGAACGTCCACATCTACGACCCGAGCATGTCCAGTGCCACCATTCAGGCGCAGCTCGACGCGCAGTTCGCCCAGATGAAGGACACCGCCTCCGCGCAGTTCAGCGAGAACCGGGTGGCACAGCTCTTCAAGCCGGGTACGTACGCCGTCGACGACAATGTCGGCTACTACACCTCGGTGGCGGGTCTCGGACAGAATCCGGGCGACGTGACCATCAACGGGCACGTCACCGTGGACGCCTTCAACGCCTCGGACGCGGGCAACGCGACGCAGAACTTCTGGCGCTCGGCCGAGAATCTGGCCATCAATCCGGTGGGCGGGAACCGTTGGGCCGTGGCCCAGGCGGCCCCGTTCCGCCGGATCGACGTCCGCGGCGACCTGCAGCTCTACCCGGCCAGTTACGGCTGGGCGAGCGGCGGCTACATCGCCGACACCAAGGTCAGCGGCCAGGCGGCGTCCATCTCGCAGCAGCAGTGGTACACCCGGGACAGTAACGTGGGCAGCTGGGCCGGCGGCGTGTGGAACATGGTCTTCTCCGGCACCGCGGGCGCTCCCGCGAACACCTTCCCCAACCCGCCCGAAACCACCTTGGCCACCACCCCGGTCTCCCGTGACGTGCCGTATCTGTACATCGACGGCGCCGGAAAGTACCGGGTGTTCCTTCCGTCGCTGCGCACCAACGCGTCGGGGGCGAGCTGGGCGAACGGCAGCACTCCCGGCACCTCCCAGCCGATGAGCCAGTTCTACGTGGTCAAGGCCGGCGACACCGCCGCGACCATCAACAACGCCCTTTCTCAGGGCTGCAACCTGTTCGTCACGCCGGGCGTCTACCACCTGAACCAGACGCTGAACGTCACCCGGGCCAACACGGTCGTCCTCGGCATCGGCTACCCGACCTTCGTCCCGGACAACGGCGTCAACGCGATCCAGGTCGCCGACGTGGACGGAGTCCGGCTCAAGGGCCTGCTGATCGACGCCGGAACCACCAACTCGGCGGCGCTGCTGACCGTCGGCCCGTCCGGATCGTCCGCGAGCCACGCGAGCAACCCGACGACCATCCAGGACGTGTTCTTCCGGATCGGTGGCCAGATCGCCGGCAAGGCGACGACCAGCCTGATCGTCAACAGCAACAACGTGATCATCGACCACATCTGGGCCTGGCGTGCCGACCACGGCAAGGCGGGATCCTTCGGCTGGACGACCAACACGGCGGACACCGGCCTGATCGTCAACGGCAGCAGCGTTCTGGCGACCGGTCTCTTCGTCGAGCACTACCAGAAACACGAAGTCGTCTGGAACGGCCAGAACGGCAAGACGATCTTCTTCCAGAACGAGATGCCGTACGACGTGCCCAATCAGGCCGCGTGGATGAGCGCGGCAGGGGTCAACGGATATGCCGCCTACAAGGTGGGCGCGGGCGTCACCACCCACGAGGCGTGGGGACTCGGCAGCTACTGCTACTTCAACGTCAACCCCGCGGTGAACAGCTACCACGCCTTCGAGGTGCCCAACACTCCCGGCGTGAAGTTCCACAGCGCTCTGACGGTCTCACTCGGCGGCGTGGGCACCATCACCCACGTCATCAACGACACGGGGGCGGTGACCGCCTCGGACACCACTCCCAGCAATGTGGTCGCCTACCCGTGAGGCAATGACCTGACGTGAAAAGTGGCACACCGGGGCTCCTCGCGGTTGCGAGGAGCCCCGGTGTGTGGTGTGCGGCGCCACCCGAGGGCCAGGTGCTGGTTGTCATCGTGGACGGCACGGTGCTGCGCGGACCCCGGCCGGTTGTGGCGCGGGTTGAGTGAGCGCTTTCAGCGTCGCTTCTCCAGGGTGGTGATGGCCTCGGCGATTGGCGTCATGCGGTTCGTGCTGCATCACGGTCTTCTGAAGGTCCGCCAGGACTTGAGCCGGGCGATACCTCGTTCGACTCATGGGGGGCGACCCGGTGTCGCACGCGAGAACCACAGTGGTGTGCCGTCGGGCGGGCTATGACCTGCACGTTCATCCCGTGCCTGCGGTGCCTCATCGAGTAGTACGGCTCGTCCGCGGCAACCCGGTCGATGGGGATCAAGGTGCCGTCAACGGTGACGTGGGCGCCCTCGCCAAGGCCGGTGAGCGCTCCATGGAGACCGGGTGCCCGGCCGACCAGGACGTCCGGGGTCGATCAAATGGGGCGAAAATCGGTGATTCGCGGGCCGATGAACGGACTCTGCACCTCACTCGGTTGGTACGGCCGAACTTCCTCACTAGTGCTCTGACCGCAAAGGTTCACCTGGTCTCCCGCACTCCTGGCGGGGCTGCTTTTTGCGCCGGCTCTCGATCTCGGCGGACAGCACGACCATGATGTGCAGATGCGTGTAGTACATGGCCGCGTACTCGTCGTCGATCGCCGGAAGGACCTTCCCGAACGACGACGTCAGCCGCCGCGTCAGGCGTACGAAGGCCTGTTCGCTGAGCATGCCTTCCTGGCGCGGGCGGCGTAGGCATAGGCGCCCGAGTCAAGCATCACCATGTCCCGGCCTTCGACGTCCAGGCCGCGGAAGCCGGGTGGGAACGGCCTGGTCATGTGCTCTGCCATCATCTGTGCAAGCGCGTCGAGCTTCTCATCCCGCACGGGGCGATCCTGCCAGGTAACCCGGTGAACCCTTGCGGTCACAGCACTAGCGTCCCGCCGAAGGACGCTCTATCCGAGGAAGCTCAGCCGCACCTGACGGTGGTGATTCGAGACGTTCGTGTCGACCAGGCACACCGACTGCCAGGTCCCCAGCTCCAGGCGCCCCGCGATCACCGGCAGGGTCGCGTGGGGCGGTACGAGGGCGGGGAGGACGTGGTCGCGGCCGTGGCCGGGGGTTCCGTGGCGGTGCTGCCAGCGGTCGTCGGCGGGGAGCAGGGTGTGCAGGGTCGCGAGCAGGTCGTCGTCACTGCCGGCTCCGGTCTCCAGGACGGCGATCCCGGCCGTCGCGTGGGGGACGAAGATGTTGAGCAGGCCGTCCCGGCCCGCGGCGGCGCGGGACAGGAACTGCTCGCAGTCGCCGGTCAGGTCGGTGACCGTCTCCGTCCTTCCGGTAGTGAGGTGCAGGACATGCGTGGTGAAGGAATCAGGCATGCCGCCATCTTCCCGCCCCCGGCCGCAGGATGCCCGACCGCATCAGCGGACACGGCGGTCAGTCGGCCGCTCGGCAGGGAAGAGGTGCCGCACTTCCGGAGTTGGTAGAAGCGTGAACGATTCTGAGGCAGCGCGGGACACGGACGTGGTGGTGATCGGTGCGGGGCAGGCCGGGCTGGCCGCCGCGCACCACTTGGCGCGGGTCGGCCTGGAGCCGGACCGGGACTTCGTCGTTCTCGACCACGCACCGCGTCCGGGTGGCGCCTGGCAGTTCCGCTGGCCCTCTCTGACGTACGGCAAGGTCCACGGGATGCACTCGCTGCCGGGCATGGAGCTGACCGACGCCGACCCGGATCTGCCCTCCTCCGAGGTGATCGGTGGGTACTTCGACGCGTACGAGCGCCGTTTCGGGCTCCGGGTGCACCGGCCGGTGGATGTCAGGGCGGTCAGGGAAGCGGCCGGAGCGAGGAGCGGGGGAAAGCTGCTGGTCGAGACGTCCGAGGGGGCGTACGCCACGCGAGCCGTGATCAACGCGACCGGCACCTGGGACCGGCCGTTCTGGCCGCGCTATCCCGGGCAGGAGACGTTCCTCGGGCGGCAGCTCCACACGGCCGGCTATCCGGGGCCGGAGGAGTTCGCCGGGCTGCGGGTGGTGGTGGTCGGCGGTGGCGCTTCCGGTACGCAGCACCTGATGGAGATCGCCGACGTCGCGGCGGCCACGTACTGGGTGACCCGGCGCGAGCCCGTCTTCCGCGAGGGTCCGTTCGGGGCCGAACAGGGGCGCGCCGCGGTCGCGTTGGTGGAGGAACGGGTACGCCGGGGTCTTGCGCCCCGGAGTGTGGTGAGCGTGACCGGTCTGCCCCTCAACGAAGCCGTCCGCGACGCGCGGGCGCGCGGGATCCTCGACCGGCTGCCGATGTTCGACCGCATCACCCCGACGGGGGTGGCCTGGGACGACGGCCGGATCGCCGGCATCGACGCCGACGTGATCCTCTGGGCGACCGGATTCCGGCCCGTCATCGACCACCTGGCCCCGCTGAGACTGCGGGAGCCCGGCGGCGGCATCCGGGTGGAGAACACGCGGGCGGTACGGGACGGGCGCGTCCACCTGGTCGGCTACGGCCCGTCCGCCAGCACCATAGGCGCCAACCGCGCCGGGCGTACCGCGGTGCGTTCGGTCATGCGGCTGCTGGCCGAGGCCTCCGCAGCGCCGGTGGGCGTACGCATGCCTGCGTAATCCCTGGTCCGGAGCCGTTCGCATCGTCCGGACCGTTCGAACCGTCCGGGCCGCTCGGACCGCGCGGACCGTCCGGACCGCTCGGACCGTCCGGGCGGCCCGCGTCCCGTCGTCATCCGGGAGCCGCGGCCGCGTTCTCCCGGCTCCGGTTGAACTCGGCGACGTTCCGCCGGTGCGCCTCGTAGTTCTCGGTGAAGCGGGTGTCCCCCGGCCCGACCGTCACGAAGTACAGCCACGGGCCCGCCGTGGGGCCGATGGCGGCCCGCATCGCCTGTTCGCCGGGGTTGCCGATCGGGGTGGGAGGGAGACCCTTGCGGCGGTAGGTGTTGTAGGGGCTGTCGATCCGGGTGTCCTCGGTGGTGGTGTCCAGCGTGGAGCGCCTGAGGGCGTAGTTGAGCGTCGAGTCCATCTGCAGCGGCATGTCCTGGTGCAGGCGGTTGTAGACGACCCGGCCCACCTTCCCCATGTCGGAGGCGGTGTCCGCCTCCGCCTGGATGACGCTGGCGAGCGTCACCGTCTGGTAGGCGGAGATGTGGTGGTGCAGCGCCCCGTCGGTGATCCGGTCGTCCCCGAACCTCTGGGCCGCCGTGTCCACCATGTAGCGAAGCAGACTCCGGGGGGTCGTTCCGGGGCGGATGGGGTAGGTCGCCGGGAAGAGGTACCCCTCCGGATTGCCGTGTGCGGCCTCGGGCAGCGGCAGGTGCGCCCCGGGCACGGCGTTCTCGGTGGTGCCCTGCGGAACCCCCAGCGCCCGGTCGACGGCCGCATAGATCTGCCCCGCCCGCCACCCTTCGGGGATCACCAGGGACGCGGTCTCCTCGGCCCCCGCCTCGGGAGCGCCCCGCGGAACCAGCAAGGGGGCCGCGACCGTGACGGCGGCCACGAACGCGCCCCCGAGGAGCAGCATCGCCTTGCCCCGCCGCGTGGGGCGCAGCCTCCTGCGGTATCGGAGGGCATCGGGCTCGTTCACCATGCGGGCACGCACCATGCGGGCACGATAACCGTACAAATGCCTCGGATCTACGGGAACGACGCTCGACACCCAGGAACTCAACACCCCGGAACCCTGCGGCCGGGTGACGAGCGGGCAGATCCCGGGGAGGAATCCCGGAGCGGTCAGGGCCCGAGGCAGCCAGGTGTGCCGGCGGTCACCCCGCCGCAGGCTCCAGGCGGGTGTCCCGGCGGATGAGGGCGGCGTAGCGGCCGTCCTGCGCGAGGAGTTCCTCGTGCGTGCCCCGCTCGACCGTCCGGCCGCCCTCCAGTACGACGATCTGGTCCGCGTCACGGATGGTGGAGAGGCGATGCGCGATGGTGAGCGTGGTGCGGCCGGCCGAGAGGGCGTCGATCGCCTCCTGGACGGCGTGTTCCGTACGGGTGTCGAGGGCGCTGGTCGCCTCGTCGAGCACCAGGATCGGGGGGTCGCGCAGGATCGTACGGGCGATGGCGAGGCGTTGTTTCTCTCCGCCGGAGAAGCGGTAGCCGCGCTCGCCGACGAGGGTGTCGTAGCCGTCGGGCAGCGACGCGATGTGGTCGTGGATCTGCGCGGCGCGCGCCGCCGCCTCGATCTCCTGGTCGGTGGCGTCGGGCTTGGCGAACCGGAGGTTCTCGGCGACCGAGGCGTGGAAGAGGTAGGTCTCCTGCGAGACCACTCCGACCGCCCTCGCGAGGGAGTCGAAGTCGAGGTCCCGCACGTCGACCCCGTCGATCGTCACACGGCCGGACGTGACGTCGTACAGCCTGGGCACGAGGTAGCTCAGGGTGGACTTGCCGGATCCGGTGGGGCCGACCACCGCCAGGCTGCTGCCCGCGGGTACCTTCACGTCGATGTCGTCGAGGGTGGGCCCGCTCTTCTCGTCGTAGCCGAAGCCGACGTGTTCGAAGGCGATCTCTCCGCGGATGCGGTCCAGCCGGACGGGGCTCTCGGGCTCCGTGATGTCGACCTTGAGATCCAGGTACTCGAAGATGCGCTGAAAGAGCGCGAGGGAGGTCTGCATCTGGACGCCCGTCGCGAGCAGGCTCACCGCGGGCCGGAAGAGCCCCTGCTGGAGCGAGACGAAGGCGACGAGCGTGCCGATGGAGACGGCGGTGCTGCCGGAGCTCAGGGTCAGGCCTGCGGCCCAGTAGATGACGGCGGGCATGGCGGCCATGACGATGCCGATCGTCGACATCCGCCAGCGTCCTGCCATGTTGGAGCGGACTTCGAGGTCCACCAGCTGCTCCGACTCCTCGGCGAAGCCCTTGATCAACGAGTCCGAGCGTCCCATCGTGCGGCCGAGCAGGATGCCGCTGACGGAGAGGGACTCGGTGACGGTCGCCGCCATCGCGGCCATCTGCCGCTGCCGCTGGGTGGTGATCTTCTTCCGCTCCCGTCCTACGCGGCGGCTGATCCAGACGAAGACGGGCAGCAGGAGCAGCGAGACGAGGGTGAGCCGCCAGTCGAGCGCGACCATCGCGACGACGGTGGCGACGACGGCGGTGAGGTTCGAGACCAGGGAGGTGGCGGTGGAGGTGACGGTCGCCTGCATCCCGCCGATGTCGTTGGCGATGCGGGACTGCACCTCACCGGTACGGGTCCTGGTGAAGAAGGCCAGCGGCATCCGCTGGAGCTGGGTGTAGACGCCGGTGCGCAGATCGTGCATGACGCGCTGGCCGACCGTGGTGGAGATCAGGGTCTGGAGCACGCCGAAGACGCTGTTCATCACGGCGGTGGCGATCATGCCGAGCGCGAGCAGCGTGAGCAGGCCGGTACGTCCCTGCGGTATCGCGGTGTCGAGGATCTCGCGGAGCAGGAAGGGGGAGGCGACCGACACCAGGGAGGAGGCGCCGACCAGCAGCCCGACCAGCGCGAGACGGCCGCGGTAGGGGCGGAAGAGGCGGAGGATGCGGCGCACCTCGGGCGGCGGCTGCGTGCCGTCCTTGGGCGGGGGCGTCCAGGTGGGTCCGTCGGGTTTCATGTGCTCCTTCATGGGGGCTGTGGAAGTGCGGAAGGCCGGAAGGCCCTGCGGGTCCGGCTCGCGCGGCGTCCCGGCGGGCCGGATCCGCAGGGGCCGTGCGCGCCCGTACGCGCCGGGTCGGCGGTCCGACCCCGCCCGTCACCCCGGAGGGGTCGGGCGATCCGGACCGTGAAGAGCGTACCTCACTGTTACCTATACTCACAATGAACCTGGTCCTGATATTGTTCCGGCATGGACTCCCCCGATTCCGACGGCCACCTCGCCGAACAGCTCCTGCGGCTCACCCGCCGGCTCCACCGCATCCAGAGCCGCCAGCTGGAGCCGATCGGCATCACGCCCGCGCAGTTCCGTCTGCTGCGCGCGGTCGCCCAGTACGACTCCCCGCCCCGGATGGCCGATCTCGCGCAGCGGCTGGACGTCGTCCCGCGCGCGGTGACCAGCCTGGTGGACGGCCTGGAGGCGGGCGAGCGGGTGCGCAGGGCCCCGGATCCGGTGAACCGGCGCGTGGTGCGCATCGAGATCACCGACAAGGGCCGGGCCACGCTCGGAGAGCTGCGCGACGCGCGCCGAGCCGCCGCGGAGGAGATCCTGGCTCCGTTGACCGCCGAGCAGCGCGAGGTGCTCGGCGGGCTGCTGGCCGCCCTGGTCGACGGACTGCCGGGGCGCCGCTGCTGAGCCGTCGCACCCGGACGCGGGAGGACCGCGTCCGGCCGCCCGAGGGGATGCCGAGATGCCGGAGTTGCCGGAGACGCGACCGTTGCCCACGTTGCCGCTGCTGGAGCCGAAGCCGGAGGCCCTCCGTCCGGGCCGGGCGCGCGGGGCGGCCCCCGACCGCGTGTCCGACCGGAGCGCGGCGGGCACCCCGGAGCCCCTGCGCTCGGAGCTGGTCGCCCTGCTGGGCGCGGGGAAGGTGCTCTGGAAGGTCTCCGACCTGGTGAAGTATGCCTCCGACGCCAGTCCGTACCGCTTCCTGCCCCGGGTCGTGGTGGTCGCGGAGGACATCGACGACGTCTCGGCGGTGCTGTCGTACGCGCACGGCAAGGGGCGGAAGGTCGTCTTCCGGGCGGCCGGCACCAGCCTGAACGGCCAGGCCCAGGGCGAGGACATCCTCATCGACGTGCGCCGCCACTGGAGCGGGGTGACGGTGCTGGACGGCGGTGCGCGGGCGAGGATCCGCCCCGGCACCACGATCGCCCGGGCCAACGCCGCCCTCGCCCGGTACGGCAGGGTGCTCGGTCCGGACCCGGCCAGTGCGATCGCCTGCACGGTCGGCGGAGTGGTCGCCAACAATGCCTCCGGGATGACCGCCGGCACCACCCGGAACTCCTACCGGACGGTCTCCTCTCTCTCCTTCGTCCTGCCGGGCGGCACGATGGTCGACACCGCCGACCCGGCCGCCGACGAACTCCTCGCGCACGCGGAGCCCCACCTCTGCGAGGGCCTGATGGCGCTGAAGGCGGAGATCGAGGCGGACGAGGCGCTGACCGCCCGCATCCGCGCCAAGTACGAGATCAAGAACACCAACGGCTACCGTCTCGACGCGTTCCTGGACGGCTCGACGCCGGTGGAGATCCTGCGCGGGCTGATGGTCGGCTCCGAGGGCACCTTCGGTTTCCTCTCGGAGGTCGTCTTCGACACGCTGCCGCTCGACCGGCGGATCTCCACGGCGCTCCTCTTCTTTCCCTCGCTGAGCGCCGCTGCCGCCGCCGTGCCGTTGTTCAACGCTGCCGGTGCCCTCGCCGTGGAACTGATGGACGGCAACACCCTGCGCGCCTCGGTCAGCGTGCGGGGCGTACCGGCGGACTGGGCGGCCCTCCCCCGGGAGACGGCGGCCCTGCTCGTCGAGTTCCGGGCCCCGGACGAGGCGGGGCAGGAGGCGTACGAGCGGGCGGCGGCCGAGGTGGTGGCGGGGCTCTCCCTCGTGGCTCCGGCCGCGTCGGTCACCAACGAGTTCACCCGGGACGCGGGGACGGTCAACGGGTACTGGAAGGCCCGCAAGGCGTTCGTCACCGCCGTCGGCGGCTCGCGCCCCTCGGGCACGACGCTGATCACGGAGGACTTCGCGGTCCCGCCGTCCCGGCTGGCGGAGGCCTGCGAGGCCCTGCTGGAACTCCAGGCGCACCACGGCTTCGACGCGGCGGTAGCGGGTCACGCGGCCCACGGCAACCTCCACTTCCTCCTGGCGTTCGACGCGGGCGTCCCCGCCGACGTCGAGCGGTACGCCGCGTTCATGGACGCGTTCTGCACGCTGGTGGTGGACCGGTTCGACGGTTCGCTGAAGGCCGAGCACGCCACCGGCCGCAACATCGCCCCCTTCCTGGAGCGGGAGTGGGGGCCGCGGGCGACCGGGCTGATGTGGCGCACCAAGCGGCTGATCGATCCGGACGGGGTACTCGCCCCCCGCGTGGTACTCGACCGCGATCCCCGGGCGCACCTGCGCGGCCTCAAGACGATCCCCTCCGTGGAGGCGGTCGCGGACCCGTGCATCGAGTGCGGTTTCTGCGAACCCACCTGCCCCAGCCAGGACCTCACCACCACGCCGCGCCAGCGGATCGTGCTGCGGCGGGAGATGCTGCGCCAGCCGGACGGCTCCCCCGTCGAGGACGCGCTGCTCGACGCGTACGGCTACGACGCGGTCGACACCTGCGCGGGCGACTCCACCTGCATGCTGGCGTGCCCCGTCGGCATCGACACCGGCGCGATGATGAAGGGCTTCCGCTCGCTGAGGCATTCGCCCCGCGAGGAACGGATCGCGGTGCTCACCGCGCGGCACTTCCGGGTGGTGGAGTCGGCCGCCCGGCTCGCCGTGGCCGCGGCGGACCGGCTCGGCGACCGGGTGCGGGATCCGCTGCTGACGGCGGTGACCCGGCTCGCCCGCAAGGCGGTCCGCCCCGACCTGGTGCCCGAGTGGCTGCCGGAGATCCCCCCGGCGGCCTCCCGCAGGCTCCCGCCCACCGAGCGGGCCGGGGCGCACGCGGTCTACTTCCCCGCGTGCGTGAACCGCATCTTCGCCGGCCCCGAGGGCGACCGGGAGCCGTCACTGGCGTACTCCGTCGTCGCCCTCTCCGCCCGCGCGGGCAGGCCGGTGTGGATCCCGGACGACACCGCCGGTACCTGCTGCGCGACGATCTGGCACTCCAAGGGGTACGACGCGGCCAACGCCGTGATGGCCAACCGGATCGTGGAGGCGGCGTGGGGCTGGACCGGCGGCGGCGCTCTGCCGCTGGTGGTCGACGCCACCTCCTGCACCCTCGGCATCGCGCGGGAGGTCGTCCCGTACCTCACCGGGGACAACCGCGCCCTGCACCGGGAACTGACGGTGGTGGACTCCCTCGTGTGGGCGGCCGACGAGCTGCTCCCCCGCCTCACGGTGGAGCGCGGGGTCACGTCGGCCGTCGTGCACCCGACGTGCTCGATGGAGCACCTGGAGCTGGTGGACCGGCTGCGTACGCTCGCCGGGGCGTGCGCCCAGGAGGTGTTCCTGCCGGACGACGCGAAGTGCTGCGGGTTCGCCGGCGACCGCGGGATGCTGCACAAGGAGCTGACCGATGCGGCGACGGCCAAGGAGGCCGCCGAGGTCGGCTCCCGTGACCACGACGCCCATCTCTCGGCCAACCGGATGTGCGAGATCGGCATGACCCGGGCCACCGGGCATCCCTACCGTTCCGTCCTGACCGAGTTGGAACGGGCGACGCGTCCGTCCGACTGACGCCCCGGTCCGGGCTGTTGGGCTTCCGAGCCCTTCGGCTTTCAGGCGAAAACGGCCCCGATCCACGGAAAATCATTTGCCCGGAACGGAACGGGAGGCAAGCCTTGCTGTTTGCCCTTCACCACTTCGGCCAAGGCTGTCCCGCTCTTCCTGGCCGGACAGCCGGTGGCGCGTCGCCGGTGGACTCCGTCCTTCCGATTCTTGGGACCTCATGCAGATTCGTGATCTTCCGTACCGGGACCCCGGCGATCCTGATGTCCGGTCCGGGCCGCGCTTCCTCCTCTGGCTCGGCCGCAACCAGCTCAAGGGACAGCTCAAGGCGCTCTCCTGGGGGCTGTTCCACCAACTGGCCCTCGCCGGTCTGCCGCTGGCGACCGGACTCGCGGTCCAGGCCGTCATCGACGGGTCGGGCGACAGGCTCGTGCTCTCCGGGGCGATGATCCTGCTCCTCGGCATCGGCATCGCGCTCGGCGACACCATGCTCCACCGCACCGCCGTCACCAACTGGATCACCGCGGCGGCCCGGGTGCAGCAGCTCCTCGCCCGGCGTACCGCCGAGCTCGGCTCGGCGCTGACCCGGCGGGTGGCGGCGGGTGAGGTGGTCTCCGTGTCGACGAGCGACGTCGAGAAGATCGGGTGGTTCGTCGAGGCGCTCTCCCGCTTCGCCGCCGCGGCCGCGGCCCTCGTGCTGATCTGCGTCGGGCTGGTGGTGTACCTGCCGTCGCTGGGCGTCCTGGTGGCGCTCTCCGTACCGGTACTCGCCCTGGCGGTCATACCTTTGCTGCCCCGGGCGACCCGGCGGGCCGATCTCCAGCGGGAGAAGGCCGGCAAGGCCACCGAGCTGGCCTCGGACACCGTCGCGGGGCTGCGGGTGCTGCGCGGCATCGGCGGCGAGGACCTCTTCCTCGACCGCTACCGCCGCGCCTCCCAGGAAGTCCGCCGCGCGGCCGTGCACAACGCCCGCATGTGGTCGCTGATCTCGGCGGTCCAGGTGCTGCTGCCCGGCGCGCTGCTGATCGCACTGGTCGGGTACGGGGCCGGGCTCGCCCGGGACGGCGAGATCCGGGTGGGGCAGCTGGTGACGGTGTTCAACTCGGCGGTGCTGCTGCTGTACCCGATGCGCCAGTTCACCGAGATCGCCATGGCCTACTCCTTCTCCCGTCCCTCCGCACGACGCGCGGTCCGGGTGCTGGCGTTGCGCCGGGACACGCGTCCTCCCGCCGTGGACGCCGGGGAGGCGATCCCCGCCGGCGATCTGTACGACCCGGTCACCGGGCTGCTGGCCCCCGAGGGCCTCCTCACCGCGGTGGTCTGCGGCGACCCCGACGAAGCCGGACGGCTGGCCGAGCGCCTCGGCGGCCACGCCGCGGCCGACGCGGCACCGGACGGGAAGCCGGACAAGAACGTGGCGCCGTCCGTGCTGCTGGGCGGTGTCGCACTGGACGAGCTGCCGCTGGACCGGGCGCGTACCGCCGTCCTGGTCCAGGACAAGGAACCGGTACTGCTCTCCGGCACGCTCCGGGAGTTGCTCGACGTGCCCGCGTCGGGGGCCGTGCGTGCCGAGGACGCACTGGCGGCGGCCCAGTGCGCCGACGTACTGGCCGCGCTCGCCCAGGCGTCCGCCGACGCGGACGGCGACCCGATGGGGACCCACATCACCGAGCGCGGCCGTTCGCTCTCCGGCGGACAGCGGCAACGTCTCGCACTGGCACGTTCCCTGGTCACCGACCCCGACGTGCTCGTCCTGGACGAGCCGACCTCGGCCGTGGACTCCCACACGGAGGCCCGCGTCGGTGCCGGCGTCAAGGAACTCCGCCGGGGCCGGACGACCGTGACGTTCTCTTCGTCCCCACTGCTGCTGGACCTCGCCGACCGGGTCGTACTGGTCCACGGCGGGACGGTCGTCGCGGCCGGAGGACACCGCGAGCTCCTGCTCACCGAACCGCTCTACCGCTCGGTCGTCACCCGGGAGACCGAGGCGGAGACGGCGGCGGCCGCACGGACCCGCACCGCGCACGACTCCGGAGCGGTCGGCACAGTCGACGAGCCGCACAGCATCCGGGAAGCCGGAGAGATCGAGGAGAGGGCATGATCGGCCTCGCACCACCGACGTACGACCCGGCCGCACCGACGACGTCCACCACCCTGCCGGTGGGTTCGGCCGCCACCGTGCGGGCCTACGTCCGGGACCTGCTGCGGCGTCACCGCGGCGCGTTCGCCGTGCTCGTCGCCGCCAACGCGGTCGCGGTGATCGCCTCCGTCGTCGGGCCCTACCTGCTCGGCGGGCTGGTGGAGGATCTCGCGGACGGGGTCACCGACCTGCACCTGGAGCGCACGGTGGCGATCTTCGTGGTCGCCCTGGTGATCCAGACGCTCTTCACCCGGACGATGGGGCTGCGCAGCGCGATGCTCGGCGAGGAGATGCTCGCCGACCTGCGCGAGGACTTCCTCGTACGGGCGGTGGGGCTGCCCCCGGGCGTTCTGGAGCGGGCGGGCACGGGTGATCTGCTCTCCCGGATCACCACGGACATCGACCGGCTGGGCAACGCCATGCGGGAGGCCGTACCGCAGCTCGCCATCGGTGTGGTCTGGTCCGGACTGCTGGTCGGCGCGCTCACGGTGACGGCGCCGCCGCTGGCGCTCGCGGTGCTGGTGGCGCTGCCGCTGCTGCTCGCCGGCTGCCGCTGGTACTTCCGGCGCGCCCCTTCCGCGTACCGCTCGGAGTCCGCCGGGTACGCCGCGGTGGCGGCGATGCTCGCGGAGACCGTGGACGCGGGGCGGACCGTGGAGGCGCACCGGCTCGGCGCGCGCCGGGTGGCTCTGTCGGAGCTGCGCGTGACGCAGTGGACCCGGTGGGAGCGGTACACGCTCTTCCTCCGTTCGGTGCTGTTCCCGGTCATCAACCTGACGTACGTGACGGTCCTCGGCAGCGTGCTGATGCTGGGCGGCTGGTTCGTGCTGGAGGGATGGCTCACCGTCGGGCAGATGACGACGGGCGCGCTGCTGGCGCAGATGCTGGTCGATCCCCTGGGACTGATCCTGCGCTGGTACGACGAGTTGCAGGTGGCCCAGGTCTCGCTGGCGCGACTGGTGGGCGTACGCGACATCGAGCCGGAAGCCGGCGACGAATCGGTCCGGCCCGAGGGCCGGGAGGTCCGGGCGGACGAGGTGAACTTCGGCTACCGCTCCGGGGTGGACGTGCTGCACGAGGTGTCGCTGAGCGTGGCCCCGGGCACCCGGCTGGCACTGGTCGGCCCGTCGGGGGCGGGCAAGTCCACGCTGGGCCGGTTGCTGGCGGGCATCTACGCGCCGAGGACGGGTGAGCTGACACTGGGCGGCGCGGAGCTGTCCCGGATGCCGGCGGAGCGGGTGCGCGAGCATGTCGCGCTCGTCAACCAGGAGCACCACGTGTTCGTCGGTTCGCTCCGCGACAACCTCCTGCTGGCGCGGAACGGTGCCGAGGACGCCGAGCTGTGGGCGTCGCTGGCGGCGGTGGACGCGGACGGCTGGGCGAGGGCGATGGCGGACGGTCTGGACACCGAGGTGGGTTCGGGCGGCCTGGCGCTGACTCCGGCGCAGGCCCAGCAGATCGCGCTGGCACGGCTGGTGCTGGCCGATCCGCACACCCTGGTGCTCGACGAGGCGACCTCGCTGCTGGACCCGCGTGCGGCCCGGCATCTGGAGCGCTCGCTCGCGCGGGTGCTCGAAGGCCGGACGGTCGTGGCCATCGCGCACCGGCTGCACACCGCGCACGACGCGGACGTGATCGCGGTCGTGGAGGAGGGCCGGATCAGCGAACTCGGCAGCCATGACGAGCTGGTCGCGGCCGGCGGCGCGTACGCGGCGCTCTGGCGGTCCTGGCACGGGTGAGCGAAAGGGGCGCGCCGGAGGCCGTGCCTCCGGCGCGCCCCGCCGCCCGCCCCGCCCGCCTCACACCTCTCTCCCCGGGCGTGTGCGCGGGGAGTAACCGCCCGTGCCTCCAGCGCGTCACCGTCCGGAAATTCGGCCTTCCTACGGTGCTGTTCTCGGGATCAGCGCCTTGGGTCAGCCCCAAGGCGGAGGGTCCCGCCCGGTAAGGCACGCACCGCGGGGTGGGGGTTCGGTGGCATCTGGCTCGGACGACGGCAGCGTCCGTACGGTCTGTTCGTACTGCGGCGTCGGCTGCGGGATCGTGCTCGACCTGGTACGGGACCCGGCCGACGGCCGGCGCCGGGTGGCCAGGGCGTCCGGCGACAAGGCACACCCGGCCAACGCGGGCCGCCTCTGCACCAAGGGGGCGACCAGCGCCGACCTGATGGCGGCGCCCGGCCGGGTGGGCCGGGCGCTGGTACGGGCCGAGCGGGGCGCCGAGCCGGTCGGGACGGACGTGGACGAGGCCGTCGCCTCGGTGGCGGGGCGGCTGCGGGCGATCCTGGACGAGCACGGCCCTGACGCGCTCTCCTTCTACGTCTCCGGGCAGATGTCCCTGGAGGCGCAGTACCTGGCGAACAAGCTGGCCAAGGGGTTCGTGCGCACCAACCGGATCGAGTCCAACTCCCGGCTCTGCATGGCCTCCGCGGGCACCGGCTACAAGCTGTCGCTCGGCGCCGACGGGCCGCCCGGCTCGTACCAGGACTTCGACCGCGCGGACGCGTTCTTCGTCATCGGCTCCAACATGGCCGACTGCCACCCCATTCTCTTCCTGCGCATGATGGACCGGGTGAAGGCGTCCGGCGCCAGGCTGATCGTCGTGGACCCGCGCCGCAACGCCACCGCGGACAAGGCCGACCTCTTCCTGCGGATCAGGCCCGGCACCGATCTCGCCCTGCTGAACGGCCTGTTGCACCTGCTGGTCGCGGACGGCCACACCGACGAGGAGTTCATCGCCGGGTTCACCGAGGGCTGGGAGGAGATGCCCGCCTTCCTCGCGGACTGGCCGCCGGACAGGGTCGCGGAGATCACGGGCATCCCGGAGGACGACATCCGGCTGGCCGCGCGGTGGATCGGCGAGGCCGGCGAGTGGATGAGCTGCTGGACCATGGGGCTGAACCAGTCGACGCACGGGACGTGGAACACCAACGCGCTGATCAACCTGCACCTCGCCACCGGCGCGATCTGCCGCCCCGGCTCAGGCCCCTTCTCGCTGACCGGGCAGCCCAACGCCATGGGCGGGCGTGAGATGGGGTACATGGGCCCCGGACTGCCCGGCCAGCGGTCGGTGCTGGTCGACGCCGAGCGCGCCTTCGTCGAGGAGTTGTGGCGGATCCCCGGGGGTTCACTCCGTACCGAAGTCGGGCACGGCACGGTGGAGCTGTTCGAGCAGCTGGCCGCCGGTGAGATCAAGGCGTGCTGGATCATCTGCACCAACCCCGTCGCCTCGGTGTCCAACCGCAAGACCGTCATCGCAGGTCTGGAGGCGGCCGAACTGGTCATCACCCAGGACGTGTTCGCCGAGACCGAGACCAACGCCTACGCGGACGTGGTGCTGCCCGCGACACTGTGGGCGGAGTCCGACGGGGTCATGGTCAACTCGGAGCGGAACCTCACGCTTGTCCAAGGCGTCGTCGACCCGCCCGGACAGGCGCTGCCCGACTGGCAGTTGATCGCCCGGGTGGCCTGCGCGATGGGCTTCGCCGAGGGATTCACCTACGCGTCGGCCGAGGAGGTCTTCGAGGAGCTGAAGCAGGCGTGGAATCCGGCGACGGGCTGGGACCTGCGCGGGGTGAGTTACGAACGGCTGCGCGCCACTCCCGTCCAGTGGCCGGCGCCCGACGCGGCCGGGCCGGACCGCAATCCGGTGCGTTACCTCAACGACGGTGTCAGCCAGGCACTGTTGGTGAGGGAGGACGGCTCCCGCCCCCGTCTGGCCTTCCCCACCGCGAGCGGACGCGCCCGTTTCTTCGCCCGCCCGCATCTGCCGGCGGCCGAACTCCCCGACGACGAATTCCCGTTCCTCTTGAACACGGGCCGGTTGCAGCACCAGTGGCACACGCTGACCAAGACCGGCAAGGTCGCCAGACTGACGAAGCTGAACCCCGGGCCGTTCGTGGAGGTCCACCCCGAGGACGCGCGGTCGCTCGGCGTGGCGAAAGGTGACCGTCTGGAGGTCACCTCCCGTCGCGGGCGCGCCGTCCTGCCCGTGGTGGTCACCGACCGGGTCGGGCCGGGCACCGTGTTCGCACCGTTCCACTGGAACGACCTGTTCGGCGAGTACCTCAGCGTCAACGCGGTCACCAACGACGCCGTCGATCCGCTTTCCTTCCAGCCCGAGTTCAAGGTCTGCGCCGTCACCCTCGCCCGGACGGCGGCCCCCGTCCCGGCGGGCCGCCCGAGCACCGAAACGGAGACCGCACCCGTGACCACGCTCCCCGCCCCCGTACCGGTCGCCGCCGCGGCCGTCCCGGCCCACTCCCCCGTCCAGGCGCTCGCCGCCCTGCTCGGGCTGCCCGACCTCGTTCCACCCCCGCTGGCCGAGCCGGAGCGCCGCTATCTCTCCGGTTACCTCTCCGGTCTCGCCGCCGCCCCGCCCGCCGCCGGCGTTCCGGTGCTGCCGCCGGACGCGCCGTTCGACACCGGCCACGCCCTCTGGGTCGACGGTGTCCTCGCGGGGATGTTCTCCCGCACCACCGCGCCGGCCCGCACCGCTGCCCCCGCCCGCACCGGCGCAGCAGCCGGCACCGCGGACCCGGCACGCACCACCAATCCGGCCGGAATGCCGGACCGGACCGGGGCGCCCGTCGCCGGCACCGCCGTACCGGCCCGCCGCCTGGTCCTTCTGTGGGCCTCCCAGACCGGCAACGCCGAGGAGTTCGCCCAGGGCGCCGCCGCACGCCTCGCCCTGGCGGGCCGTACCGCCGAGCTCCTCCCCATGGCGGAGGCGACATCGGCGCACCTCTCCGCCGGGACCGACGTCCTCCTCGTCACCAGTACCTTCGGCGACGGCGAAGCACCGGACAACGGAGCCGATTTCTGGCAGGACCTGGCCATGGAGAAGGCCGGCCGGCTGGAGGGGGTCCGGTACGCGGTCCTCGCCCTGGGCGACTCCTCCTACGACGACTTCTGCGGCCACGGCCGCCGGCTGGACGAGCGGTTCGCCGCCCTCGGAGCCACCCGCCTCGTGCCCCGCGCCGACTGCGAACCCGACGCCGGGGAGCGGGCCGAGGAGTGGCTCGGCCAGGTACTCACCGCCCTGGCCGCATCCACGTCGGGCGGGTCCGTCGCCGCGCACCCCGCCACCGCCGCTCGCCCCCTCGCGTCCGCCGCTGCGACGCCCGTACCGGCCGGCTACACCAGGACGTCCCCGTTCGCCACCCTGCTCGTCGGCAACAGGCTGCTGAGCCTGCCCGGTTCCGGCAAGGAGGTACGGCAGTTCGCCTTCGACACCCGCGACGGGGAACTCGCCTACGACGCCGGGGACGCCCTCGGCGTCTGGCCGGCCAACAGCGCGGGTCTCGCGGCCGAATGGCTGGCCCTCACCGGCCTGGGTCCCGATGAGCCGGTCGACCTCGGCGACGGCGGGCCGCTCGCGCTGGAGGAGGCGCTGCGCACCCGGCTGGACATCTCCCGTGTCAGCACCGGGCTGTTGAGGTTCCTGATGGAACGCACCGACAGCCACGAACTGAAGCGGCTGCTGCGTCCCGACAACAAGGACGCCCTCGCCAAGTGGAGTTGGGGCCGCCAGGCGGCCGACGTCGCCGCCGAGTTCCCGGTCCGCGCGTCGGCGGCGGACTGGGCCGGGGCGCTCAAGCGCCTCCAGCCCCGCCTGTACTCCATCTCCTCCAGCCCGCTGGCCCACCCCGGGGAGGTCCGTCTCACCGTCTCCGTGGTCCGCTGGGCCAACCGTCTCGGCCGCGACCGCAAGGGAGTCTGCTCCACCTATCTCGCCGACCACGCCGACGACGGCCCGGTCCAGGTGTTCGTGCAGCGCTCCCCGCATTTCCGTCCGCCCGCGGACCCGTCCACCCCCATGATCATGGTCGGCCCGGGCACCGGAGTGGCGCCCTTCATCGGCTTCCTCGAGGAACGGCGGGCGCGCGGCCACTCCGGCCCCAACTGGCTCTTCTTCGGCGAGCAGCGCCGGGCCACCGACTTCTACCACCGCCAGGACCTGGAGGCGCACCTGGCGTCCGGCCACCTCGACCGCCTGGACCTGGCCTTCTCCCGCGACCAGCGCAACAAGGTCTACGTCCAGGACCGGATGCGCGAGCACGGCCCCCGCCTGTGGCAGTGGCTCCGGGACGGTGCGCACTTCTACGTGTGCGGGGATGCCGGACGCATGGCCAAGGACGTCGACCGGGCGCTCCGGGACATCGTCGCCGCACACGGCTCCATGGACACCGACGAGGCCGCCGCCTGGGTCAGGCGCCTCGCGGCGGAGAAGCGGTACGTGCGCGACGTCTACTGACGGCGCCGGGACGGGTCGTTGACCCGTTCGGGTAGGGCCCGGTTCCGGTGGCCGTCGGGCCCCTGGGCCCGGTCCCCCGGGCCGGGAGGCGCGTTCAGGGGTCTGCGGTGAGGATGTGAGGTGACCCGCCCGGACTTCGGGGCAGGTGAGACACGACCGCGTAAGCCTGAGAAGGGACGCACACCGTGGCACCACCCAGGATTCTCGTCGTCGGCGCCGGCTTCGCCGGGGTCGAGTGCGTGCGCCGTCTGGAGCGTCGGCTCTCGCCGGGAGAAGCGCAGATCACGCTCGTCACGCCGTTCTCGTACCAGCTGTACCTGCCGCTTCTGCCGCAGGTCGCCTCCGGCGTGCTCACCCCCCAGTCGGTGGCCGTCTCACTGCGGCGCAGCAGCCGTCATCGCACTCGGATCGTGCCGGGCGGGGCGATCGGCGTGGACACCAAGGCGAAGATCTGCGTGATCCGCAAGATCACGGACGAGATCGTGAACGAGCCGTACGACTACATCGTGCTCGCCGCCGGAAGTGTGACCCGGACGTTCGACATCCCCGGTCTGCTGGACCACGCCCGGGGCATGAAGACGCTCGCCGAGGCCGCGTACGTACGGGACCACGTCATCGAGCAGCTCGATGTCGCGGACGCCAGCCAGGACGAGGCGGAGCGTGCGTCGCGGCTCCAGTTCGTCGTGGTGGGCGGCGGTTACGCCGGGACCGAGACGGCGGCCTGTCTCCAGCGGCTGACGACCAACGCCGTGAAGCACTACCCGCGGCTGGACCCGAAGCTGATCAAGTGGCATCTGATCGACATCGCCCCGAAGCTCATGCCGGAGCTGGGCGACAAGCTCGGGGTCAGCGCCATGAAGATCCTGCGCAAGCGCGGCATCGAGGTGTCGCTGGGGGTGTCGATCGCGAAGGCGGACCGGGAGGAAGTCACCTTCACGGACGGCCGGGTGCTGCCGTGCCGCACCCTGATCTGGACGGCCGGGGTGGCCGCGAGCCCGCTGATCGCCACGCTGGGCGCGGAGACCGTACGCGGCCGGCTGGCGGTGAATCCGGAAATGGCGCTGCCGGGCGCCGACGGGGTGTTCGCGCTGGGCGACGCGGCGGCCGTGCCCGACCTCGCGAAGGGCGACGGCGCGGTCTGCCCGCCGACCGCGCAGCACGCGATGCGCCAGGGCCGGGTCGTGGCGGACAACGTCCTCGCGTCCCTGCGGGGCGGCACGCTCCAGCCGTACGAGCACAAGGACCTGGGGCTGGTCGTGGACCTCGGTGGCCGGGACGCGGTCTCCAAGCCGCTCGGGATCGAACTGCAGGGCATCCCCGCGCAGGCCGTGGCACGCGGCTACCACTGGTCGGCGCTGCGCACGAACGTCGCGAAGACCCGGGTGCTCACCAACTGGCTGCTGAACGCGGTCGCCGGTGACGACTTCGTCCGTACCGGTTTCCAGTCGCGCAAGTCTGCGACGCTGCGGGACTTCGAGTACACGGACGCCTATCTGAGCCCCGAGGAACTCGTGGCGCGCACGGAGTCCGCCGCGAAACGGAAGTGACGGTTTCGGCGCTGTGGGAGGGCGCCGCCCGGGAGGTCTCCGGGCGGCGCCCTCCGCGTGTGCGGGGTCAGCTCTGCCGGGAGAGCACCGTGGCCACGGTGTCCGCCTCCTGCGGGAGCTTGTCCTCGCGGTAGCGCAGAACCCGGGCGAACCGCAGGGTGACGCCCGCCGGGTAGCGGGTGGAGCGCTGGAGACCGTCGTAGGCGATCTCCACGACGAGTTCCGGGCGTACGGTCACGACATGCCCGTCGTCGCCGGTGGAGAGCGCGAGCAGGCGTTCGGTCTGCCAGGTGAGGAGCTGGTCGGTGAGCCCCTTGAAGGTCTTGCCGAGCATCACGGGGGTGCCGTCCGGTCCCAGCGCGGCGAGGTGCAGGTTGGAGAGCTTCCCGGTGCGCCGGCCGCTGCCCCACTCGACGGCCGTCACCAGGAGGTCGAGGGTGTGGACGGGCTTGACCTTCAGCCAGGACGCGCCCCGGCGGCCCGCGCTGTAGGGGGCGGCGAGGTCCTTGACGACCACGCCTTCGTGACCGCGCTCCAGGGTCGCGGCGAAGAAGGCGTCGGCGGCGTCCCGGGCCCCGGTGTCCGACGCGGTCCCGGCCGGGCCGGTCACCAGGGTGCGGCGTACCCGCATGTGTTCGGGGACCAGCCGGGCGAGGGCCGCGTGCCGTTCGGTGAGGGGCCGGTCCAGGAGGTCCTCGTCGTCCACGAGCAGGACGTCGAAGAAGACCGGGACCACCGGCAGTTCCGCGGCGGCCCGTGCCACGTCGCGCCGGGAGCCCACCCGGGCGGCGATCTCCTGGAACGGGCGCGGCCGGCCGTCCGGGCCGAGCGCGATCACCTCGCCGTCGAGGACGAAGCGCTCGCCGGGGAAGCCGGCGACGGCGGTCACCAGGTCGGGGAGCCGGTCGGTGATGTCGTCCAGGGTGCGGGTGAAGGCGCGTACGCCGGTGTGGTCCCGGTGCACCTGTACGCGGATGCCGTCGAGCTTCTCCTCCACCGCGCAGCTCCCGAGCTTGTCGATCGCCTCGCCGACCGTGCCGGCGGAGTGCGCGAGCATCGGGTGGACCGGCCGGCCCACGGTGAGCCGGAAGCGGGCGAGCGCTCCGGGTCCGTCCGCGAGCAGGGCGACCGCCACGTCCTGGAGTGAGCCGGCGAGCATGACGGCCCGGCGTACCTCGGCGCCCGCCGCGCCGGACGCGCGGGCCAGCGCGTCCACGGCGATGGCGTCCAGGGCGCCCTGGCGCAGCTCACCCAGGAGCAGGGCGCGGAGGAACTGCTGTTCTTCGGCGGTGGCCGCGCCCAGGAGCGCGCGCAGCCGCTCCGCGCGGGCGGCCCGGGAACCGGGGCCGGTCAGCGCTCCGATCGCGGTCAGCTCGGCGTCCGTGTGCGCGACGGTGAGGGTGGGCTCGGTGGCGGGTTCCGCCGGGTCGCCGAGGGTGGACCAGCCGATGCCGAGCCGCCCCTGCGGCAGTCGCCCGGCGAGGTACGGAATGGCGACGGGGACGTCCTCGGGGGCCGCGTCCCGGAAGAGGCCGGCCAGGAGCTCGACCTTGCGGTTCCTGGCGGGGGCCCCGGCGACCTGGAGCGAGACCTGGGCGAGCCGGATGAGCAGCATGGGCCCATGGTCCTACGGGGAGGCGCGCGCCGCCCGGAGAGAATTTCCGGGCCCCGGGCGGACGCGGTCCACGGATCGGTCCAGGTGACGGTCAGATGATGTTGAGGGCGCCCGCGGCGCCGAGTCCCCCGAGCACCATGAACACCGGCATCAGCACCTTCAGCTCCACCCAGCTGCCGGCCCGGAACCGCATCGCCTTCGGCGGGCCCAGCGCGTACCAGCGCTTGCGGCCGAGGGGGATGGGCCAGAGGATCGGGCAGCCCGAGACGGTCAGCGCGTCGCCGATGTCGTGGACCAGGGCGCCGAGGACAATGGGCAGCCCGAGCCACATGTACTCCTGGCCGGGTGCGTCGAAGAACCAGTTCGAGCCGTGACCGGGCTGGTCCAGCACGCCCGCGAGGATCCAGGCGCTGGTCGCCCCGAGCATCCAGACGAGTACGTCGCTGGAGACCCGGGCGGCCCGCCAGAGCAGGCCTTCGACGGCGAGCACCAGGTGGACGAAGAGGATCGCGAGGACCGCCCAGCGTCCGCCGAGGATCGCGGCCCCGGATGCCACGGCACCGGTGAGGACGGCCCACAGCCAGGTGTGGGTCAGGGTCCGGTGTCCGCCGTTGCGCCGGGGGTCACCGGGGCCCCGGGTCGCCTTGTAGACGGCGTGGGAGATCTTGTCGACGACCTCGCACACCCCCTTGGACACCGGGCCGAAGGCGCGCGAGATGGTGGCCGACTTGTGGTCGAGGTCGGGGGCGAGTGCGGCACCCGCCGTGATCAGCGCGCCGACGACCAGGACGGGCCAGGGCATGGTGTGCCCCGCGGCGGCCGCGGCCGCGCCCACCCCGAGCCAGGCCGCCGCCCCGGACAGTGAGTGTGCCGGTCCCATCATGGTGTTTTCCGCCCCCAGAACGTGGTGCGGCCGACGCCGTTGCGGCGCGGCCGAGTTGAGTGGGAAGCCTACCGCCCGTGATCTTCGTACGGCCGTCCGGTTCCCTCTTCCGGACGGAAGGCAGGCAAGATGGGGGGCGTGACCCTTATCGATCAGCTGCCCACGACCGCGGACCCGGACGCTCTCTTCGAGGCTTTCTCCTCGTGGACCGAGAGTCAGGGAATCGACCTCTACCCCGCTCAGGAGGAGGCGCTGATCGAGGTGGTCTCCGGGGCGAACGTCATCCTGTCCACGCCGACCGGCTCGGGCAAGAGCCTGGTCGCGGCGGGTGCCCACTTCACGGCGCTGGCGCAGGACAAGGTCACCTTCTACACGGCTCCGATCAAGGCGCTGGTCTCGGAGAAGTTCTTCGACCTGTGCAAGCTCTTCGGCACGGAGAACGTCGGGATGCTGACGGGCGACGCCTCGGTCAACGCCGACGCGCCCGTCATCTGCTGCACGGCGGAGGTGCTGGCCTCGATCGCGCTGCGCGACGGCAAGTACGCCGACATCGGCCAGGTCGTGATGGACGAGTTCCACTTCTACGCGGAGCCCGACCGCGGCTGGGCGTGGCAGATCCCGTTGCTGGAGCTGCCGCAGGCCCAGTTCGTCCTGATGTCGGCGACCCTCGGCGACGTCGCGATGTTCGAGAAGGACCTCACCCGGCGTACCGGCAGGCCGACGTCCGTGGTGCGTTCGGCGACCCGTCCGGTGCCGCTCAGCTACGAGTACCGCCTCACGCCGATCACCGAGACGCTGACCGAGCTGCTGGACACCCGGCAGTCCCCCGTCTACATCGTGCACTTCACGCAGGCCGCCGCCGTGGAGCGGGCGCAGTCGCTGATGAGCATCAACATGTGCAGCAAGGAGGAGAAGGAGAAGATCGCCGACCTGATCGGCAACTTCCGCTTCACCACCAAGTTCGGCCAGAACCTCTCCCGGTACGTACGCCACGGCATCGGGGTCCACCACGCCGGCATGCTGCCCAAGTACCGCCGCCTGGTGGAGAAGCTCGCGCAGGCGGGTCTGCTGAAGGTGATCTGCGGTACGGACACCCTCGGCGTCGGGGTCAACGTCCCGATCCGCACGGTGCTGTTCACGGCGCTCACCAAGTACGACGGCACCCGGGTGCGGACGCTGCGGGCGCGTGAGTTCCACCAGATCGCGGGGCGGGCCGGGCGGGCCGGTTTCGACACGGCCGGGTTCGTCGTGGCGCAGGCCCCCGAGCACGTCATCGAGAACGAGAAGGCCGTCAAGAAGGCGGGCGACGACCCGAAGAAGAAGCGCAAGGTCGTCCGCAAGAAGGCCCCCGAGGGCTTCGTCGCCTGGTCGGAGACGACCTTCGACAAGCTGATCCAGTCCGATCCCGAGCCGCTCACCTCGCGCTTCCGGGTCACCCACACCATGCTGCTCTCGGTCATCGCCCGTCCCGGCAACGCCTTCAAGGCCATGCGCCATCTGCTGGAGGACAACCACGAGCCGCGCAGGGCCCAGTTGCGGCACATCCGGCGGGCCATCGCCATCTACCGCTCGCTGCTCGACGGCGGTGTGGTGGAGCAGCTCGCGGAGCCGGACGCCGAGGGCCGGATCGTGCGGCTGACCGTGGACCTCCAGCAGGACTTCGCGCTGAACCAGCCGCTCTCCACCTTCGCGCTCGCCGCGTTCGACCTGCTGGACGCCGAATCCCCGTCGTACGCGCTGGACATGGTCTCCGTCGTCGAGTCGACGCTGGACGACCCGCGCCAGATCCTCGCCGCCCAGCAGAACAAGGCGCGCGGCGAGGCGGTCGGGCAGATGAAGGCGGACGGCGTCGAGTACGAGGAGCGGATGGAGCGGCTCCAGGAGGTCACGTACCCGAAGCCGCTGGGCGAGCTGCTGTGGCACGCCTACGACGTGTACCGCAAGAGCCACCCGTGGGTCGGGGACCACCCGGTGTCGCCGAAGTCGGTGATCCGGGACATGTACGAACGTGCCATGACCTTCACGGAGTTCACCTCCAACTACGAGCTGGCCCGGACCGAGGGCATCGTGCTGCGCTACCTCGCGAGCGCGTACAAGGCGCTGGAGCACACGATCCCGGACGACCTCAAGTCCGAGGACCTCCAGGACCTGATCGCCTGGCTCGGCGAGATGGTGCGCCAGGTGGACTCCAGCCTGCTGGACGAGTGGGAGCAGCTCGCCAACCCGGAGGTGGAGACCGCCGAGCAGGCGCAGGAGAAGGCCGACGAGGTCAAGCCGGTCACCGCGAACGCCCGTGCCTTCCGGGTGCTGGTGCGCAACGCGATGTTCCGCCGGGTCGAGCTGGCCGCCCTGGACCGGGTCCGCGACCTCGGCGAGCTGGACGCGGACGCCGGCTGGGACGAGGACCGCTGGGGCGAGGCGATGGACGCCTACTGGGACGAGTTCGAGGAGCTGGGCACGGGCCCCGACGCGCGCGGCCCCAAGCTGCTGAAGATCGAGGAGGACCCGGCGCACGGGGTATGGCGGGTGTGGCAGGCTTTCGCCGACCCGAATGGTGACCACGACTGGGGCATCCGCGCAGAGGTGGATCTCGCGGCTTCCGACGAAGAAGGCCGCGCGGTCGTGCGCGTCACCGACGTGGGTCAGCTGTGAGCCCGGCCGCGACGGTGACGGCGGGGCGGCGAGAGTGGAGAAGAAGCCCATGACGAACCCCGCCGAGCTCCTGGTCGACCTGCTCGACCTGGAGCGGATCGAGGTCAACATCTTCCGTGGCCGGAGCCCCGAGGAGTCCCTCCAGCGGGTCTTCGGCGGCCAGGTCGCGGGCCAGGCGCTCGTCGCGGCCGGCCGGACCACCGACGGTGACCGGCCGGTGCACTCGCTGCACGCCTACTTCCTGCGCCCGGGGCGGCCGGGCGTGCCGATCGTGTACCAGGTGGAGCGGGTGCGCGACGGCCGCTCCTTCACGACGCGGCGGGTCACGGCGGTGCAGGAGGGCCGGACGATCTTCAACCTGACGGCCTCCTTCCACCGGCCCGAGGAGGCCGCCTTCGAGCACCAGCTGCCGCCCGCCCGTATCGTCCCGGACCCCGAGGAGCTGCCCACGGTCGCCGACGAGGTGCGCGAGCACCTGGGCGGGCTGCCCGAGGCGCTGGAGCGGATGGCCCGTCGCCAGCCGTTCGACATCCGGTACGTGGACCGGCTGCGCTGGACGCCGGACGAGGTCGCCGAGGCGGAGCCGCGCAGCGCGGTGTGGATGCGCGCGGTCGGCCCGCTGGGCGACGACCCGCTGGTGCACACCTGCGCGCTGACGTACGCGAGCGACATGACGCTGCTGGACGCCGTCCGCCTCCCGGTGGAGCCGCTGTGGGGCCCGCGCGGTTTCGACATGGCCAGCCTCGATCACGCCATGTGGTTCCACCGCCCCTTCCGGGCCGACGAGTGGTTCCTGTACGACCAGGAATCGCCGATCGCCACGGGCGGCCGGGGTCTGGCCCGCGGCCGGATCTACGACCGGGAGGGCAACCTGCTGGTCTCGGTGGTGCAGGAGGGGCTGTTCCGGCGGCTGGGGGCGTAGGGCGGAAGACGGCGTAGGCCGCCCGCCGCCGCGGCGGGGCGTAGGTGTGGCCCCTGCCGGTGGAGCCGGCGACCCGCCACGCGTGCTCGTCGCGGGCGGCGAAGTCACGGGTGGCGTCTCTCAGGGGTGTGGCCGAGGCCGGACGAGCCGTCGGCCGCACCGGTCGGCCCGGCGCCCCGGGAGCGCTTCGGAAAGAGCCTCCGGAGTCCCGGGTCTCGCAACCTCACAGCCCCGGCAGGGTGTCCTGCTCGGCCTCCCGGCGCCGGGCCCGGGTGTCAGGGCCCGCGGGGTGGAGTTTCGCGTCGCAGGTGGGGCCGAGACCGCTCCGGCGGGAGCCCCTGCCGGTGAGCGGGCGTCCGCAGAGGCGACAGCGGACGAGGGGGCGTTCCGGACCGCCGTCCCGTACGGCGTCCTGGCCGGCGGCGGCCGGTGAAGGACCGGGGAAAAGCTCGGGTGACTCCATGGAGCGCGATTCTTCCAGGAGCCGGTGACAGCCGGACCGGCCGCGCGGTGCCGCTCCCCCGCCCACGCCCGGGGTCGTACTGCCCCGCCGGCGGCATCCCCCGGCGGCCGGATTGCCGACGAAGGCGCGTACGGCCTTACTGGAGAGGTCCCGCGCGGAGAACGGCGCGGGCCCGGCCGCGCGGGACGAACCCCGCGGGCCACGGAGTGAGAGGTACGCGATGGACCTGATCCACGTCCGCGCGGTGAGCCCGCCCGGCCTGACCGACCGGGTCGTCGCGCTGCTGGCCGACGATCCGTGCGTCCTCAATCTGATCGTGCAGCCGGGGGCGGCCCGGAACCCGGACGGCGACGCGATCGCCTGCGACGTGCTGACCGGGGGCGCCAACGAGGTGCTGCGGGAGCTGCGGGAGATCCGTCTGGACCAGCTCGGCTCCATCGTCGTCGAACCGGTGGACATGGCGTTCTCGGGGCGGGCCGAGGCGGGTGGGCGCGAGGAGCTGGGCCCGCTCGCGCGGGCCCCGGTCTGGGAGCAGGTGGAGGCGCGCATCCGCGCGGAGGCCCGTTATCCGCCGAGCTTCTATCTGTACATGGTCGTCGCCGGTCTGATCGGCTCGGTGGGCATCGTCACCAACTCGCAGATCCTGATCGTGGGAGCGATGGTCGTCGGCCCCGAGTACGGCGCGATCGTCAGCATCGCCCTGGGCATCGACCGGGGCGACCGGGTCACGGTGCGAAGAGGGCTGAAGGCGCTCGGCGCGGGGCTGCTGCTGACCGTGGTGGTCACCTTCCTCTTCAGCCTGGTGATCCGGGGCTTCGGCTTCCAGTCGAAGGCCTTCGAGGCGGGGCTGCGTCCGGTGTCCGACCTGATCAACACTCCCAACTTCTTCTCGGTGGCGGTGGCGACGCTGGCGGGCGTCGTCGGCATCGTGTCGCTCACCGAGGCCCGGACGAGCGCGCTGCTCGGGGTGTTCATCTCGGTCACGACCATTCCGGCCGCTGCCGCCATCGCCGTCTCCGTCGCCTTCACCAGCTGGCAGGAGGCGTGGGGGTCGCTGGTCCAGCTCCTGGTGAACATCGTGGTCCTGGTCCTCGTCGGTACGGGCACCCTGCGGTGCCAGCGGGCGATCTGGAGGCGGGTCGCCCGGAGGCGCGAGGGCCCCGTCGGGGAGGCGGGGCACGGCTGACCGCCCGCGTCCCCTGTGAGACCCGCGCGCCTCGGGCGTGCCGGACCACACGCTGCCGGGGATCATCGAAGGGACTCGGCGAAGGGACTCGCGAAGGCATTCGTCGAAGTCGAGGGGGGCGCGTCACCACCTCACACCTCGGGGAGAGTCAGGAGAGCCTTCATGCCCCAGGACCGCCGCCCAGCGCCGCGCACCAGACCTCGTGCCACCCCCGCCGAGCGGGCCGCCTCGGGCAAGGCCGTGCGCCGCAGGGTCCCCCGGTCGGCCCACGCGGCCTTCGAGCCCTCCGCACGCCGGTTCGATCCGTTGACGGTCCTGGAGACCCAGTCGGCGGCGCGTGTGCCGGAGCTGGTCCCCCTCCGGTACGGGCGGATGACCGAGTCGCCGTTCCGCTTCTACCGGGGCGCCGCCGCGATCATGGCGGCGGACCTGGCCGGTACGCCGGACTCCGGGATCACGGCGCAGCTGTGCGGTGACGCGCATCTGCTGAACTTCCGGCTGCTGGCCTCGCCGGAGCGCGATCTCGTCTTCGACATCAACGACTTCGACGAGACGCTGCCCGGCCCGTGGGAGTGGGACGTGAAGCGGCTCGCGGCCAGTCTCGTCATCGCCGCGCGGGCGAACGGGTTCTCGGACCGTGAGCGCGCGCACCTCGTACGGGCGTCCGTGCGGTCGTACCGGGAGTCGATGGTCCGGTTCGCCACGATGCGCAATCTGGAGGTCTGGTACGCGAAGATCGACGAGGCGCGGTTGCGGGCCGTCGCGACGACGCAGCTGGCCGAGCGCGGGCGCAAGAACCTCGACCGCGCCCTGCTGAAGGCCCGTACCCGGGACAGCCGGCAGGTCCTCGCGAAGCTCACCGAGTGGTCCGGGGGCCGGCGTCGGATCCTGTCGGACCCGCCTCTGGTCGTACCGCTCACGGAGCTGGTGCCGGAGGCGGAGGCCGTGGAGACCGAGGAGCAGTTCCGGATCCTCCTGCGGCGGTACGGCCGCAGCCTGCCGTCCGACCGCCGGGCACTGCTCTCCGGTTTCCGGCTGGCGGACGTGGCGCGCAAGGTGGTCGGTGTGGGAAGCGTCGGTACGCGCTGCTGGATCCTGCTCCTGCTGGGCCGGGACGACGACGATCCGCTCTTCCTCCAGGCCAAGGAGGCCGACACCTCGGTGCTCGCCGACCACGTCGGGACGAGCCGCTACCGCAACCAGGGCGAACGTGTCGTGGCGGGGCAGCGGCTGATGCAGGCGACGAGCGACATCTTCCTCGGCTGGGAGCGGGCGGAGGGGTTCGACGGCCGGCGCCGGGACTTCTACATCCGTCAGCTGCGCGACTGGAAGGGGATCGCGGAGCCGGAACGGATGGTGCCCAAGGGGATGACGCTGTTCGGCGAGGTCTGCGGGGCGACCCTGGCCCGTGCCCACGCCAGGTCGGGCGACCGGATCGCCATCGCGGGGTACCTCGGGCGGAGCGACGCCTTCGACCGGGCCCTCGGCGAGTTCGCCGAGACGTACGCGGACCGCAACGAGCGGGACCACGCGGCACTCGTCGCGGCGGTGCGCGCCGGGCGGCTGCCCGCCGCGGACCCCTCGGACACCCGGTGAAACGCGGGGGTGCGCCCCGGCGGCCCTGACCGGCCGCCGGGGCGCACCCACGGGCTCCTCAGGGGGTTCGCTCGGTACGGGCGCACAGAGCCCAGATGACGAAGATGTTGATGGCGATGAGGATGATCGACCAGAACGGGTAGTACGGCAGCCAGAGGAAGTTGGCGAGCGCACCCAGGCCTGCCAGCACCACACCGATGAGCCGGGCCCACAGCGCGCCGGTGAACAGGGCGCATCCGGCCAGGACGATGACGATGCCCAGGATGAGGTGGATCCAGCCCCAGCCCGTGAGGTCCCACTGGAAGATGTAGTTGCGGGTGGTGACGAACACGTCGTCCTTGGCGATGGCGGCGATGCCTTCGAAGATCGCCATCGCTCCGCCGAAGATCATCAGAACGCCCGCGAACGCGGTCCATCCGGACTGGAACGCGGTGGTCTTCCCGGTGGTTCTGGCCATGGTCGGCCTCCTTGCGGTACCCGAAGCCCCTGAGCGGCCCGAGCGGCGGACCGGCGACGGTGCCCTCCTGTAAGCCTGGCACGCCGTCACCCGATCGGCATACGGACGACATAAGGGGCACGAGGACGTGTCTTGTGCTCTCATTTCCGGGATAAGATCCCTGATATGAGAGACGATGGCGAGGCGGAGTCCGTGGACCGCCGACTGGCCGCACGGCTCACCTCCCTCCGGGCCGAGCACGGCTGGTCCCTGGACGAGCTGTCCGGCCTGACCGGCCTGAGCAGGTCCACCCTGTCGCGGGTGGAGCGCGGCGAGCTGAGCCCGACCGCGGCGTCGCTGGGCCGGCTGTGCGCCGCGTACGGGTGGACGATGTCGCGCCTGCTGATGGAGGTCGAGGCGGAGCCGCCCCTCCTCGTGCCTTCCGGGTCCCAGCAGGTCTGGTACGACGCGTCCGTCGGCTTCACCCGCCGGTCGGTGTCGCCACCGCACCCGGGGCTGCGCGGCGAGATCGTCGAGGGCACCCTCGATCCGGGCGCGACGATCTCCTACGAGACCCCTCCGGTCCCCGGCATGGAACATCACCTGTGGGTACGGGAAGGGGTGGCCGGGATCACCGTCGACGGGACCACGCACACCCTGGGCACCGGCGACTGCCTGCGGTTCCGGCTGCGCGGCCCCTCCCGATTCCACTGCCCGGGGCCGGAACGGACCCGTTATGTCCTGATGATCGTGATGCCGTGAAAGGAACTCTTCCCATGACCGAGATCGTCCCCGTATCCAGCCCCGAACTCGTCACGTACGCGGACGAGTTGGCAGCCCTCCTGGTGGACACCGTGGACGGCGGCGCGTCGGTCGGCTTCCTCGTCCCGCTCGACCGCGGCGACGCGGCCGACTGGTGGCGGGAGCGCGCGCGGGCCGTGGAGGAGGGCCGGCTGCGGGTCTGGATCGCCCGGGACGGCGAACGGGTGGCGGGCACCGTCAGCCTCGTGCCCGCCACGCTGCCGAACGCCCGCCACCGCGCCGAGGTCGCCAAGCTGATGGTCCGCCCGTCCGGCCGGGGGCGCGGGCTGGGCCGGGCGCTGCTGACCGCCGTGGACGAGTGGGCCGCCTCGGCGGGTCTTTCGCTGCTGGTGCTGGACACCGAGACCGGGAGCGCGGCCGAGCGGCTCTACCGGGCGGCGGGCTGGACGGAGTGCGGCTCGGTGCCGGGGTACGCGCAGGACGCGGCCGGGACGCTCAAGGCCACGACCTATTACTACAAGGTCCCCGGGAAGCCCGAGGCGGGCGCGGGCCCTGACGGGGCCGGGGCCACAATGGGCGGCGACGCCTCCTGACCGGGCGGCACACTGACGCGAGGAGATACCGATGACGCTGCACGACATCCCCCTGCACACCCTGACCGGCGAGCCGACGACCCTGGGCGCCTGGAGCGGCAAGGCGGTGCTGCTGGTGAACGTCGCGTCCAAGTGCGGCCTCACGCCGCAGTACGAGGGCCTGGAGCGCCTCCAGAACACCTACGGCGAGCGGGGCTTCACCGTCCTGGGTGTGCCGTGCAACCAGTTCGCCGGGCAGGAACCGGGCACCGCCGAGGAGATCCAGACCTTCTGCTCGACGAACTACGGGGTCAGCTTCCCGCTGCTGGCGAAGACCGACGTCAACGGCGACGGTCGGCACCCGCTCTACGCGGAGCTGACGAAGCTGGCGGACGCCGACGGCGAGGCCGGCGACGTCCAGTGGAACTTCGAGAAGTTCCTGATCTCCCCCGCCGGCGAGCCGGTCGCCCGCATCCGTCCGCGCACCGAGCCGGAGGCGCCGGAGGTCGTGGCCGCCATCGAGGCGCAGCTGCCCGCCTGACGGCCGCTGCCCGCTTACGCGGCCGGGGCGCCCGGGGGCAGGTACCCCGGGCGCCCCGGCCGTTCGGTGTGTCAGCGGATCGGCATGCCGGAGAGGGTGCGGGCGATCACCAGGCGCTGGATCTCGCTGGTGCCCTCGAAGATGGTGTAGATCGCCGCGTCCCGGTGCATCCGCTCCACCGGGTACTCGCGGGTGAAGCCGTTGCCGCCGAGGATCTGTACGGCCTGGGCGGTGACCTGCTTCGCGGTCTCGCTGGCGTAGAGCTTCGACATCGAGCCCTCGGCGGAGGTGAAGGGCTTGTTGGTGGTGGCCATCCAGGAGGCGCGCCAGACCAGCAGCCGGGCCGCGTCGATCCGGGTACGCATGTCGGCGAGCTGGAAGGCGATGCCCTGGTTGTCGATGATCGGGCGGCCGAACTGGGTGCGCGTCCTGGCGTAGTCGAGGGCGACCTCGTAGGCGGCGCGGGCGGTGCCGACCGCCATGGCTCCGACGGCCGGGCGGGAGGCCTCGAAGGTGGCCATCGCGGCGTTCTTCACCCGCTCGCCGCCGGACTTCGCCCGCTCGCGGGCGCGGGCGAGACGCTCGTCGAGCTTCTCCTTGCCGCCGAGGAGGCAGTGCCCGGGGATGCGGACGTCCTCCAGGACCACCTCGGCGGTGTGGGAGGCCCGGATGCCGTGCTTCTTGAACTTCTGCCCCTGGGAGAGACCCGGGGTGTTCGGCGGCACGATGAAGGAGGCGTGGCCCTTCGAGCCGAGTTCGGCGTCGACGACGGCCACCACGACGTGGACGTTGGCGATGCCGCCGTTGGTCGCCCAGGTCTTGGTGCCGTTGAGCACCCACTCGTCCTTGGCCGCGTCGTAGACGGCCCGGGTGCGCATCGAGGCGACGTCGGAGCCTGCGTCGGGTTCGGACGAGCAGAAGGCGGCGAGCTTGACGTCGTCGGCGTCGCCGTACATCTGCGGGATCCAGGTGCCGATCTGCTCCTCGGTGCCGTTGGCGAGCACGCCCACGGCCGCCAGGCCCGTACCGACGATCGACAGGGCGATGCCCGCGTCGCCCCAGAAGAGCTCCTCCATCGCCACCGGGATGCCGAGGCCGGTGGGATCGAAGAACTGCTGGGCGTAGAAGTCGAGCGAGTAGATGCCGACCTTGGCGGCCTCCTGGATGACGGGCCAGGGGGTCTCCTCACGCTCGTCCCACTCCGACGCCGCCGGCCGGATCACATCGGCGGCGAAACCGTGGAGCCAGTCGCGTACCTGCTTCTGGTCGTCGTTGAGCTCAAGCGTGAACTCTGCCATGTTCCCCTCCATGTACTGCCCGACATTGCGTTACTTACGGTAACAGCAGTCTGTTACCGGCAAGTAGCCGCTGTCAACCGCCCCCGGACCGATCGACGCCCTGTCGGAGCGGGGTGTTACGTTTCCCGGGCGCGCTCAAAGCGCCAGGCCAGAGGTGTCAGGGGTGGGGAAAGGGCGACAGATGGAGACCGCACGACAGGCCGATCGGCAGCGGACGGCGGCCGAGCAGCGGCGCCGGGAACTGCTGGAGGCAGCCGACCGGGTGGTACTCAGGGACGGCCCCAGGGCCTCCATGAACGCCATCGCCGCCGAGGCGGGCATCACCAAGCCGATCCTCTACCGCCACTTCGGCGACAAGGGCGGCCTCTACCGCGCCCTCGCACAGCGCCACACCGACGCCCTGCTCAGCAACCTGCGCGCGGCGCTCGACGCCCCTGCCGAACGCCGCCGGCGGGTGGAGAACACCCTCGACACCTACCTCGCGGCCATCGAGACCCGTCCGCAGGTCTACCGCTTCCTCATGCACCCGTCGGACGACACCCCCGCACCCGAGCAGGGGTTCGACACGGGCCGGCACTCCGTGCCCCTGCTGCGGCGCCTGGGCGAGGAGCTCGGCCGGGTCATCGCGGAACGGGTGGACCTCGGCGCCGACGGCGAGGAGACGGCCCGGATCTGGGGACACGGCATCGTCGGGATGATGCACGCGGCGGGCGACTGGTGGCTCGGCGACCGGCCCGTCCCGCGCGAACGGCTGGTGCGCAGCCTCGCCGACCTGCTCTGGGGCCGGCTGGCCGAGGTCGGCGACCGGCCGGGCGCACCCGGCTTCTGAGGGCCACGCGGCGGCCGCGGTCACCTCGGCGCCGTGGACTCAGCCCCGGGCCGCCCAGGGGGCCCGGCGTGCCTTGCGCAGCGCCCGCGCCCGGCGCAGTCCGGTCAGCCGGTCGGTGTAGACGGTGCCGTCCAGGTGGTCGCATTCGTGCTGGAGACAGCGTGCGAACCAACCCGTACCGGTGATCTCCACCTCGTCGCCGGTGACGTCGCGCCCGCGCACCACCGCCTGGTCGAAGCGCGGGGTGCCGGCCTCGATGCCCGGCAGCGACAGGCACCCCTCCGGGCCGCGTACGGTGATGCCGTCCGCCTCCACCAGCCGGGGGTTGACCACGTGGCCGAGGTGGCGGACGTCGTCGTCGTCCGGGCAGTCGTATACGAACACCCGGAGCGGCACACCGATCTGGTTGGCGGCGAGGCCGACCCCGCGGGCCGCGTACATGGTGGCGAACATGTCCTCCACCAGCCGGGCGAGGGAAGGGCCGAAATCGGTGACGTCCTCGCAGGCGCGGTGGAGGACGGGATCGCCGAGAGTGCTCACGGTACGAATGATTCCGGAACTGCCGGGGATCGGGCGGTTTCGCATGGCCGTAAGGGTACGGTCCGCCTTGACCGCCCCGTTCCGTGGTGCCGCGGTGCGGCCGTCGCTCCGGACATCGATAGGCTGGGCATGGACCGATGCAAGGAGGATCTAGGACGATGGCAGGCAACACGGAGCCGTTGTCGCCGCGGGCCAAGCTGGCCGTGACGGCGGGCAAGGCCGCGGCGGCGGTGTCACGCGCGGCGGGGCGTGGCAGCGGATCGGTGATCGGCGGCCGGGTGGCGCTCAAGCTCGACCCCGACCTGCTGGGGCGGCTGGCGCAGCACCTGGACGTGATCCTCGTGTCGGCGACGAACGGCAAGACGACCACCACCCGGCTGATCGCCGAGGCGCTGCGGGCCGCCGGGCCCGTGGTCTCGAACGCGCTCGGCGCGAACATGCCCGCGGGCATCACCTCGGCGCTGGCCGGCGGATCGGACGCCCGGTTCGGCGTGATCGAGGTCGACGAGAAGTACCTCGCCGGAGTGGCGCGCGACACGACGCCCAAGGCGATCGCGCTGCTCAACCTCTCCCGCGACCAGCTCGACCGCGCCGCGGAGACCCGCATGCTGGCGGAGCACTGGCGCGAGGGGCTGGCGGGCTCGAAGGCCGTCATCATCGCCAACGCGGACGACCCGCTGATCGTCTGGGCGGCCTCGTCCTCCCAGAACGTCGTATGGGTGGCGGCCGGCCAGGCATGGAAGGACGACGCCTGGTCCTGCCCCTCCTGCGGCGGCGTGATGCAGCGCCCCGGGGACGACTGGTTCTGCGGCCAGTGCGGCTTCCGCCGTCCGGCGCCGAGCTGGGCGCTCAACGGCGACTACGTGCTCGACCCGCACGGCTCCGCGTGGCCGATCCACCTCCAGCTGCCCGGTCGCGCGAACAAGGCGAACGCGACCTCGTCGGCCGCCGTGGCGGCCGTCTTCGGCGTGCCCCCGCAGGTGGCCCTCGAGCGGATGTACCAGGTGCAGGCCGTGGCGGGCCGCTACGACGTGGTCTCGTTCCACAACCGCGACCTGCGGCTGCTGCTGGCGAAGAACCCGGCCGGCTGGCTGGAGACGTTCTCGCTCATCGACCCGCCGCCGACGCCGGTGATCCTCTCCGTGAACGCGCGCGGCGCGGACGGCACGGACACCTCGTGGCTGTGGGACGTCGACTACACGCAGCTGTCCGGTCACCCGATCTTCGTGCTCGGGGACCGCAAGATGGACCTCGCCGTCCGGCTCGAAGTGGCCGGTCTGGACTTCCGTGTCTGCGAGACCCTGGACGAGGCCGTCCAGCTGGCTCCGCCCGGCCGCATCGAGGTCATCGCCAACTACACCGCCTTCCAGGATCTGCGCCGTCGTGTCGGCAACTGATCCCCGCCAGGGCCTCCGGAGAGGACGAAGCATGAGCAACAACGGTCTGCGTCTGGTCTGGGTCTATCCCGACCTCCTCAGCACCTACGGCGACCAGGGCAACGCCCTCGTCGTCGAGCGGCGGGCACGGCAGCGCGGTCTCGACGTCCAGCGGGTCGACGTACGCAGCGACCAGCCGATCCCCACGTCCGGTGACATCTACCTCATCGGCGGCGGCGAGGACCGGCCGCAGCGGCTGGCGGCGGAGCGGCTGCGCCGCGACGGCGGGCTGAGCCGGGCCGCGTCGAACGGCGCGATCATCTTCTCGGTCTGCGCGGGTTACCAGATCCTGGGCCACGAGTTCATCAACGACCTCGGGGAGCGGGAGCCCGGGCTCGGGCTGCTCGACGTGGTGACGACCCGCGGCGAGGGCGCGCGGTGCGTCGGTGACGTCCTGGGCGACATCGACCCGAACCTCGGTCTGCCGCCGCTCACCGGTTTCGAGAACCACCAGGGCGTCACCCATCTCGGTCCTACGGCGCGTCCGTTCGCCCGGGTCCGGGTGGGCCGCGGCAACGGCACCGGGGACGGTACCGAAGGCGCGTACAGCGACACCGTGTTCGGGACGTACATGCACGGTCCGGTGCTGGCGCGCAATCCGCTGATCGCCGATCTGCTGCTGAAGCTGGCCCTCGACGTCAACGCGCTGCCGCCGGTGAACGACCACTGGTACGAGGCGCTGAGGTCGGAGCGGATCGCCGCGACGACTCAGCCGGTCTGATGTATCCGCCTTGTTTCACCTGAGGTGTGCGCCGCGTTTCGCCTGAGGCGATTCCGGCTCAACTGAGCGGAGTCCAGCAGGCGGACAGTGGGTTCGGTCCCGCCACCCTGCGCCGGTAGGGTGGCGGGTATTCAGCCGGACGACGCGGTCCGGTCGTCGGCCCACGTTGCAAAGGTTCCTCGGGCAATGCGCATTGGTGTCCTCACGTCCGGCGGCGACTGCCCCGGCCTCAACGCAGTCATCCGCTCCGTCGTGCACCGGGCGGTTGTCGACCACGGCGACGAGGTCATCGGCTTCCACGACGGCTGGCGCGGTCTGCTGGAGTGCGACTACCGCAAGCTCGACCTGGACGCGGTCGGCGGCATCCTGGCCCTCGGCGGCACGATCCTCGGGTCGTCCCGGGTCCAGCCCGCGCACCTGCGCGGTGGCGTGGAGCGCGCCAAGGGGCACGTCGCCGACCTGGGTCTGGACGCGATCATCCCGATCGGCGGCGAGGGCACGCTGAAGGCGGCCAACCTCCTCTCCGAGGCGGGGCTGCCGATCGTCGGCGTACCGAAGACCATCGACAACGACATCGCCTCCACCGACGTCACCTTCGGCTTCGACACCGCGGTGGGTGTGGCCACCGACGCGCTGGACCGGCTGAAGACGACCGCCGAATCGCACCAGCGGGTGCTGATCGTCGAGGTCATGGGCCGTCACACCGGCTGGATCGCCCTGCACTCGGGCATGGCGGCCGGGGCGCACGCCATCGTGGTGCCGGAACGCCCGTTCCACATCGACGAGCTGACCAGAGTCGTCGGGGAGCGCTTCTCGGCCGGCAAGAAGTTCGCCATCGTGGTGGTCGCCGAGGGCGCCAAGCCGCAGGACGGCACGATGGACTTCGCCACCGGTTCCCAGGACATCTACGGGCACGAGCGTTTCGCGGGGATAGCGTCCCAGCTCTCGGTCGAACTGGAGCAGCGCCTCGGCAAGGAGGCCCGCCCGGTCATTCTCGGCCACGTGCAGCGCGGTGGTACCCCGACGGCGTACGACCGTGTGCTGGCCACCCGGTTCGGCTGGCACGCGGTGGAGGCCGCGCACCGCGGCGAGTTCGGCATGATGACGGCGCTGCAGGGCACGGACATCAGGATGGTGCCGCTGACCTCGGCGGTGGAGACCCTCAAGACCGTTCCGGCGGAGCGGTACGCCGAGGTGGAGTGCGTCCTCTGACGTCCCCCTGACCCCGCTCACGCCTTCCGCGAGGAGCGGCCACGACACCCCCGGGACTGCCCCCGGCCGCGAGTGCGGTCGGGGGCAGTCCTAGTCTGGACCGGACAACCGGCACGAATCGGGGACGTCCCCCAGCAGGAGTGAACAGATGGATCACGGCGGGCACGGCATGAACATGGATCTGCCGCCGTTCACACTGGGCCGCGGGCTCGGGTTCTCGGCGGACCCGTTCTTCCTGGTCGGATGCCTCGCGGCCTTGGCCCTGTACGGCTGGGCCGTGGTGCGGCTGCGGCGGCGCGGGGACGAGTGGCCGGTCAACCGGATCGTCTTCTTCGTCGTGGGGGTGCTCAGCATCGCCCTCGTGATGTGCACCCGGCTGAACGACTACGGCATGGTCATGTTCAGCGTGCACATGATCCAGCACATGGTGATCAGCATGCTCTCGCCGATCCTGTTGCTGCTCGGCGCGCCGGTGACCCTCGCACTGCGGGCGCTGCCGGTGGCGCGGCGGCGGGGCGGCAAGGGCCCGCGCGAGCTGCTGCTGATGCTGTTGCACAGCCGCTACATGAAGATCATCACGCATCCGGTCTTCACCATTCCGCTGTTCATCGCGAGCCTCTACGCCCTGTACTTCACTCCGCTCTTCGACTTCCTCATGGGATCGAAGCCGGGGCATCTGGCGATGATGGTGCACTTCCTCGCGGTCGGGCTCGTCTTCTTCTGGCCGATCATGGGGATCGACCCCGGGCCGCACCGGCCCGGGTACGTCATGCGGATGCTGGAGCTGTTCGCGGGGATGCCGTTCCACGCGTTCTTCGGTATCGCGCTGATGATGGCGTCCCAGCCGATGGTGGAGTCGTACAAGCACCCTCCGGCCTCGCTGGGCGTCGACGCGCTGAGCGACCAGAGCTGGGCGGGCGGTATCGCCTGGGCGTTCAGCGAGGTGCCGTCCGTGCTGGTGCTGATCGCGCTGGTCTTCCAGTGGTACCGCTCAGACCAGCGGCTCGCGAAGCGTGAGGACCGGGCGGCGGACCGGGACGGCGACCAGGAGCTGGCGGCGTACAACGCGTATCTCGCCTCTTTGCAGACGCGCGGACGGTAGCGCGGCACCCGCTCGCGGGGCGACCATGGAGTCAACGGCCGCGCGGCCGACGAGGAGTGCGCGCATGTCCGGATCGACGAAGTCCATGGGAGTCATCACCGTCGCGGCCCTGGTGGCGGTGACGGCGTACACGGTGGCGCTGGGGAGCAGCGGCTGGCTCTGGTTCGGCTGGGTGGTGCTGGGGCTGTGCACGCTCGGCATGCTCGCCGTCAAGGACGCCTGACGGAGGCGGGCGGAGCGACCGTGTTCGCGGGTCCGGCCGGCCCCGGGTGTCCCGCCCGCGCACCCGGGGCTCACGGCGTCGCACGGCTTACACTGACGGGCCCGTACCCCCTGGCGGGTGTCCGGTACGAAGCAGCCCGAGGCCGATCCGGCAGAACGAGGTTCACCCTCCGTGTTCTACTACGTACTGAAGTACGCCGTGCTCGGCCCGCTGCTGCGGCTGCTCTTCCGGCCCCGCATCGAGGGTCTCGACCACATCCCCGCAGAGGGGGCCGCGATCGTCGCGGGCAATCACCTGTCCTTCTCGGACCACTTTCTGATGCCGGCCATGCTGAAGCGCCGCATCACCTTCCTGGCGAAGGCCGAGTACTTCACCGGCCCCGGGATCAAGGGGAAGCTGACGGCGGCCTTCTTCCACAGCATCGGCCAGATCCCGGTGGACCGGTCGGGCAAGGAGGCGGGTGCGGCTGCCATCCGTGAGGGGCTCGGGGTCCTCGCCAAGGGGGAGCTGCTCGGCATCTACCCGGAGGGCACCCGCTCGCACGACGGGCGTCTCTACAAGGGCAAGGTCGGGGTCGCGGTGATGGCGATCAGAGCGGGGGTTCCGGTGATCCCCTGCGCGATGGTCGGTACCTTCGAGATCCAGCCGCCCGGGCAGAAGGTGCCCAGCATCCGGCGGGTCACGATCCGTTTCGGTGAGCCGCTGGACTTCTCCCGGTACGCCGGGATGGACGGCCAGAAGGCCGCGATCCGGGCGGTCACGGACGAGATCATGTACGCGATCCTGAGTCTGTCCGGGCAGGAGTACGTGGACGAGTACGCGGCGAAGGTGAAGGCCGCCGGTGCCGCCCCGACGCGGAAGAAGCCGCCTCGCGCGGAGTCCTGACCGTCTGAACGCCGGTGGCGAAATCGGCCACCGGCGAAACGCACTGCCGGACCGCGGCCGCACCTTCTAACGTCCCTTCCGTGAACACGCACAGGCATGCATGGGTCCTCGGGGCGACCGGTCAGATCGGACGGGCCGCCGTGACAGCGCTGCTCGGAGACGGCTGGCGGGTGACCGCGGTCTCGCTCCGCGGCGGCCGCGACGCGGCGTGGCCCGACGACGTCCGCACGGTGGCACTCGACCGCGACGTCGATGGCGCGCTGGCCGCTGTCCTCGGGGACGACTGCGACGTCCTGGTCGACATGGTGGGTTTCGGCGGTGCGCACGCCCGCCAGCTCACCGCGCTGACCGGCCGCATCGGGTCGGCGGTGGTCGTCTCCAGCGGCGCGGTCTACACGGACGGGAAGGGACGCGGCTTCGACACGGCGGGCGAGCCCGGTGGGGACCCCCGCTACCCGGTGCCGATACCCGAAGCCTGGACCACGGTCCAGCCGGGCGACTCGACGTACGCGACGCGCAAGATCCTGCTGGAGCGCGAGGTGCTGTCGGCGGGCGAGGCGCTTCCGGTGACGGTGCTGCGGGCCGGCGCCGTCCATGGCCCCGGCTGCCGGACACCGCGCGAGCTGTACTTCGTCAAGCGGCTTCTGGACGGCCGGCGCCGACGGGTGCTCGCGTACGGAGGCAGCAGCGTCTTCCATCCCGCGCACACCTCCAACGTGGCGGAACTGATCCGGCTCGCCGCTCTGCGGCCGGGGTCGAGGGTGCTCAACGCGGCGGACCCCGAGGCTCCGACGGTGGCGGAGATCGGCGAGCTGATCGACGCGGTGCTGGGCCTGGAGACGGAGACACTACTGCTCCCGGGGCCGCCCGGCGGGGATCACGTCGGGGACACCCCGTGGACGATCCGGCACCCGGTGGTCTACGACATGACGGCGGCGGAGCGGGAGCTCGGCTACCGGCCGGTCACCACCTACGCCGACGCGCTGCCGGGGAGTGTCGAGTGGCTGTCCTCGCGGCTGTCCGGGCGGGAGTGGACGGATGCCTTCCCGAAGATGCTCCGGAGTTACGGCCCCGCTCTCTTCGACTACGCGGCGGAGGACGCCCTGCTGGAACGTCACGACGCGCGATGAGATGACCGGAGCGGCCCGCCGGGGGGGGGTGCGGGCGACCGGAATCGCGTCCGGCCCCCGCACCCTGTTCTGCCGGTGGCCGGTTACGGCACGGGCGTGGCGTGCGGGCCGCACGTCACGTCGTGCCGGTCGGTGCGGCCGGTGAGCAGGTAGGTGTCCACCCGCTGGTTGATGCAGGTGTTCAGGAGGCCGGTGACCCCGTGCGATCCGGCGTCCTTCTCGGTGATCAGCCGGGAGCCCTTGAACCGCTGGTGCAGCTCGACCGCTCCCTCGTACGGGGTGGCGGCGTCACGCGTGGACTGCACGATGAGGACGGGCGGGAGGCCCTTGCCCGTCTTCACCTCCAGCGGGGTCTGCCGCTTGGTCGGCCAGGTGGCGCAGGGAAGGTTCATCCATGCGTTGGCCCAGGTCAGGAACGGGTAGTCACGGTGCAGCCGGGTGTTGTCCCGGTCCCAGGTGCGCCAGCTGGTCGGCCACTGCGCGTCCGCGCACTCGACCGCCGTGTAGACGGCGTTGCTGTTCTCGGTGGCGATGTTGCCCGCGGTGTCGCTCAGGTCGGGGGCGATGGCGTCGACGAGCGCCTGGGTGTCGCCGGCCAGGTAGTCGCTCCAGGTCTGTGCCACGGGTGCCCAGGAGGAGTCGTAGTACGGCGCGCTCTGGAAGAAGCCGATGAGTTCGGCGGGGCCGACGACGCCGCCGATGGGGTTCTTCTTGGCGGCGGCGCGCAGGGTGAGCCAGGCCTGCTCGACCTTCTGCGGGGTGTCGCCGATGTGGTAGACGTCGTCGTGGCGGGCGACCCAGGCCTGCCAGTCCTCCCAGCGGTTCTCGAAGGCGACGTCCTGGTTGAGGTTGGCCTCGTACCAGATGTTGCTCTGCTCCGGGTCGACGACGCTGTCCACGATCATGCGGCGCAGGTGTCCCGGGAAGAGCGTGCCGTAGATCGCTCCCAGGTAGGTGCCGTAGGAGACGCCCAGGTAGTTCAGCTTCTTCTCGCCGAGTGCCGCCCGGATCACGTCCAGGTCGCGCGCGGTGTTGAGGGTGGTCATCTGCGGCAGCAGGTCGCCGCTGCGCTCGGCGCAGCCGGCGGCGTACTCGGCGGCGATCTTGCGCTGGGCCAGCTTGTCGGCCTCGGTGTCGGGGACCGGGTCGGCCTTGGGGACCTTGACGTACTCCTGCGGGTCGGCGCAGGAGATGGGGGCGGAGTGGCCCACACCGCGCGGTTCGAATCCGACGAAGTCGTACGCGGCGGCGACCTTGGTCCAGATCGGGTTCTTGTTGGTGATCCGGGTCGGGAAGCGCAGGCCGGAGCCGCCGGGGCCGCCGGGGTTGTAGACGAGGGCGCCCTGGCGCTCGGCGGCCGTCCCGGTGCTCACGTGGCGGTCGACGGCGAGCTTGATCTGCTTGCCGTACGGCTTCGTGTAGTCGAGTGGGACGGTCACCCAGCCGCACTGGATGGGCTTGGGGAGCGCGTAGTCGGCGGGACAGTCCGCCCAGTCGATGCCCGTGCGCGCGGCGCGGTCCGCGGCGATCGCGGCACCACGCGCCTCGGCCGCGCCGGCGTGCCGGTTGTCCGCTCCGGCGGCCGGTGCGGCCGTCATGCCCGCTATGAGCGTCCCCGCGATCAGAGTGCCGGCCGCGCCGAGCACTGCAGTGCGTCTCAAGTGGAACCTCCCCCATGGGTGTCGCGCCGCGTGGAGCGGCGCGGATCTACGGTTTCCCGTGGATCATTTCCCCTGTGAGGTTCCTGAGAACAGGGCGGAGCGCCCTTTCTTTGCCGAACCGATAACCGGTAACTGCTGTACTGCTCAGCGAACTTGGCTCGTTTTGCCGTTGAATCAGCTCATTGCGGGGGCTGTTGAGTCGTCGGTTACGAGCACCAGGGCCCTGTCCAGGACCGCGCGCAGCAGGCGCGCGTCGGCGGCGACTGCCGTGACCAGTGCGGCGGGACCGGCCAGCGGGGTCAGGACGGCGGTGGGGCCGAGAAGGCGGGGCTCCACCGGCTTCTCCTCGAACTCCGGTCTCACGATGAGGAGTTGTCCGACGGCCCGGTGGCCGCCCAGAACGGCGGGCCCGTCCCACCCCCCGGCGGCGCCGGGGCCGTAGGAGAGCTCCTGGTCGAGCAGCGGGCGCCCGCCGCGCCGCACGGTGAGGCGGGTGGCCAGGGCGCCGGCTGGTTCGCCGTGGCGGCCGAGGACCTGCTCCTCCCGGAGTACCAGCCTGGCGGTGGGGGCGAGGTGGACGGTGGTGGCCATCCGCAGGTCGCTGCCCCGGGCGGAGATCAGCTGCTCCGGGAGCCAGTGCAGCTCGGCCTCCTCGCCCACGGTCAGCCGGACGTCGTAGTGGGCGGGGCCCGGGCCGGGGAGCGCGACGGTGGCGGCGGCGGAGCCGACGGTGAGCCGGACCCCGTCCCCGGCCTCCACCTCGACGGCGAGGCGGTCGCCGCCGAGGGGCGCGCTCATGGCGCCGACGACCGTGACCCCCGCGTACGGGGCGGGGGCCCGGGTCCGGCGGAGCGCGAGGGGGCCGTCACTCTCCAGCACCGGCAGCACGGTGGCCCCCCGCCCGTCCGCGACGGCGCGGACGCGGGCGGTGGCGGTGACGCTCACGAGGACCAGGCGGCGAGCTGCGACCGCACCCAGCCGGCCACCGGGGCGACTCCGTCGGCGGAGGTCAGCGAGGTGAAGACGACGGGCAGTTCACCGCGCCGCTCGGCGGCGTCCTCGGCCATCCGGTCCAGGTCGGAACCGACGTACGGGGCGAGGTCGGTCTTGTTGACGACGAGCAGGTCGGCGGTGGTCACGCCGGGGCCGCCCTTGCGCGGGATGTCGTCGCCGCCGGCCACGTCGATGACGAACACCTGGGCGTCGACGAGCCCCTTGGAGAAGGTGGCGGTGAGGTTGTCGCCGCCCGACTCGACCAGGATGAGGTCGAGCGGGCCGACGCTGTCCTCCAGGTCCTCGACCGCTTCGAGGTTGGCGGAGATGTCGTCGCGGATGGCGGTGTGCGGGCAGGCGCCGGTTTCGACGGCCTGGATGCGCTCGGGCGGGAGGACCGCGTTGCGGAGCAGGAACTCCGCGTCCTCGCGGGTGTAGATGTCGTTGGTGACCACGGCGATGGAGAACTGGTCGCGCAGGGTCCGGCAGAGGGCGGCGACGGTGGCGGTCTTGCCGGAACCGACCGGTCCGCCCAGTCCGATGCGCAGGGCGCGGCGCGTGCCGTCAGGCCGTGCGGCGTCCGCGCCGACAGCGGCGGGTCCGTCGTGCGAGTGGTCGAGATGCATGGTGCGGCTCCTTGGAGGACGTGGGTTGCGGGCGCGTGGGTTGCCGGTGCGTCACGAGGCGAAGAGGCGGACCGGCCACGTGGCGTGGGTCTCGGCGGCGATGTCGAGCAGCGGGGCCGAGGCGGCGGGCAGGGCGTCGATGCCCTGCCGGGCGGCCGCGGTGGCCTGTTCGGCGACGCGGTCGAGTTCGGGGGCGAGCCGGGCGAGGACGGCGGTGGCCTCGAAGGGGTCGAGCGAGAGGAGCCGGACGACGGCGGTGGCGGACCCGCCGACCGCTTCGTACGCGGCGCAGTGCGCGGCGTCCTCGGGCGTCAGCCCGGCCGAGGCCGCGGTGAGTCCGAGGACGACGGGCTGGTGGGCGCCGCGCGGCCGGGCGGCCGCGAGCGCGTCCAGCTCGGGGCTCGGCCAGGTGGACCTGGCCGCCCTCATCAACTGGCGCCCGAGCTTGCGGGCGGTGGCCCGCAGGGCGGGCGAGGGTGTACGGGCGTCCGCCGCCTCGTCGAGCGCGAGCGGGTCGTGGCCCAGGGCCGCCGCCGCGGCGAGCGCGGCGGCGGTGAGCCCGGTGGTGTGCAGACGGCCCCGGCAGAAGGCGGCGAGGTCGCCCGCGTCGCGGACGCGTCCCGCCGTGACGGCCGGTTCGGCCCCGCCGGAGTGGGCGTGGCCTCCGGCGGGGAACCGGCCGTCGGCGAGGACGAGCAGGGCTGCGCGTGACATGGGTGCCGCCCGATCAGAAGAGGAAGTAGCGCTGGGCCATGGGCAGTTCCCTGGCCGGTGCGGGTTCGACGAGGTCCCCGTCGATCGTCACGGCGAAGCTGTCCGGGTCGACCTGGACGCGGGGCAGCGCGTCGTTCTCCCGCATGTCGGCCTTGGTGACGCCGCGGGTGCTGGTGATCGGCACGAACCGCTTGCCGAGGCCGAGGCGTTCGGGCAGCCTGTCCTCGATCGCCGCCGCCGAGACGAAGTTGAAGGAGTTCGAGGCGGGCGCCCGGCCGAGTGCGCCGAACATCGGCCTCGGCAGGACCGGCTGGGGTGTCGGGATGGACGCGTTCGCGTCGCCCATCTGCGCGTACGCGATCTGGCCGCCCTTGATGACCAGTTGGGGCTTCACCCCGAAGAACGCCGGGTCCCAGAGGACGAGGTCGGCGAGTTTGCCGGTCTCGACCGAGCCGATCTCACGGTCGAGCCCTTGCGCCACCGCCGGGTTGATCGTGTATTTGGCGACATAGCGACGCACCCGGTGGTTGTCGGCCGCGCCGTCGCCGGGAAGTGCGCCCCGGCGCGCCTTCATGACGTGGGCGGTCTGCCAGGTGCGCAGGACGACCTCGCCGATCCGCCCCATGGCCTGGGAGTCGGAGGAGATGATCGAGATGGCCCCGAGGTCGTGCAGGATGTCCTCGGCGGCGATGGTGGAGGGCCGGATACGGGACTCGGCGAACGCGAGGTCCTCGGGGACCGCCGGGTTGAGGTGGTGGCAGACCATCAGCATGTCGAGGTGTTCCTCGATGGTGTTGACGGTGTGCGGGCGGGTCGGGTTGGTGGAGCTCGGCAGGACGTACGGCTCGGAGACGACGGTGATGATGTCGGGCGCGTGCCCGCCGCCGGCCCCTTCGGTGTGGTACGCGTGGATCGTACGGCCCGCGATGGCTGCGAGAGTGTCCGCCACGAAACCGGCCTCGTTGAGGGTGTCCGTGTGGATGGCGAGCTGGGCGCCGCTCTCCTCGCAGACCCGCAGGCAGGCGTCGATGACGGCGGGCGTCGCCCCCCAGTCCTCGTGGATCTTGAACCCGAGGGCACCGCCGCGCAGTTGGGCCCGCATGGCCTCGTGGGACATGGTGTTGCCCTTGCCGAGGAGCCCGATGTTGACGGGGTACCCCTCCAGCGCCTCGAACATCCGGGCGAGGTGCCAGGAGCCGGGGGTGACGGTGGTCGCCTTGGTGCCCTCGGCCGGTCCGGTTCCGCCGCCGACGAGGGTGGTGATCCCGGAGGACAGCGCCTGGTCGACGAGGGTCGGCGAGATGAAGTGGACGTGCGCGTCGATGGCGCCCGCCGTAAGGATCTTGCCGTTCCCCGCGATGATCTCGGTCTCGGGCCCGATGACGAGGTCGGGGTGGACCCCGTCCATGGTGTCGGGGTTTCCGGCCTTGCCGATGCCGGTGATGCGCCCGTCGCGGATGCCGACGTCCGCCTTGACGATCCCCCAGTGGTCGATGACGACCACACCGGTGATGACCGTGTCGGGGGCGCCCTCGGCGCGGGTGGTGCGGGCCTGTCCCATGGACTCCCGGATCACCTTGCCGCCGCCGAACACCGCCTCGTCGCCGGCCCGCCCGGGGCCGCCCGAACGGTCCTCCTCGATCTCCACGAGCAGGGAGGTGTCGGCGAGCCGGATGCGGTCGCCGGTGGTGGGGCCGAACAGGTCGGCGTAGACGGCACGGTCGAGTTCAGCCATCGAGGGCACCTCCGGTTTCGCCGCGCAGGCCGGGGACGACGCGGGCGCCCGCGAGCGGGACGAGTTCGACGTCCATGGGAATGCCGGGCTCGAAGCGCACGGCCGTCCCGGCGGCGATGTTCAGCCGCAGGCCGTGGGCGGCCCCCCGGTCGAAGTCGAGGCCGGGATTGGCCTCGGCGAAGTGATAGTGGGAGCCGACCTGGACGGGCCGGTCGGCCGCGTTGAGGACGGTGATACGGGTGACGGGGCGGCCCTCGTTGATCGGTACGGGCCCGTCCGCGTACAGGATCTCTCCGGGAATCACGGAGCCCCCTCAGACGATCGGTTCGTGGACGGTGACGAGCTTGGTGCCGTCCGGGAAGGTGGCCTCGACCTGGACGTCGTGGATCATCTCCGGGATGCCGTCCATGACGTCGGCGCGGGTGAGCACCTTCCGTCCGGACGCCATGAGTTCGGCGACGGTCCGCCCGTCGCGCGCGCCCTCCAGGATGTGTGACGTGATCAGCGCGACCGCCTCCGGGTGGTTCAGCCGGAGCCCGCGGGCCCGGCGCCTCTCGGCGACGTCGGCGGCCACATGGATGAGCAGGCGTTCCTGCTCGTGCGGGGTGAGTTGCACGCTTCCACCTCATCGTCTCGCCCAATACCTGCTCCGGACGGAGTGGAACCCTGATCGACGACGACGGTTCGTCGATCGCCGGGACGGGCGCACAGGCCGGACACCGCACGTTAGGACGGAAGTTTTTCCATCGCGTTAACTGGGCCTGTCACATGCCGACACCGTCCGGTACGGCGGTACGGCTCCGGCGGGCACGCCCGCCCCCGGAAAGGTACCGCCGAGCCGCCCTCATGCCCCTCGCCTCGTATACGGCGCGCACCGCCACCGGGCGCGCCCCGGGCGCACCTGGGCGCCCACATGGTCCGACAAGCACACGGGTAGTAATCCAGCAGCCCGCCCTTCCCGGACCGGTGCGGAGGGCTGCCGCCGGAAGCCGGACCGCGTCGCCGCTGACGTCGGCCGTGACCTCGTCCTCGACGCCGGAGCCGCGCGCGCTCACCGCCCGTCCGACCACGTGCACCGCACCACGTACCCGCCCGCCGCGCCCCACGAGGTGAAGCCGTCATGCCGCCCCCGGAGTTGCCACCACTGCCCGCCCTGACCCGCGCGGAGGCGGAGTTCATCGACCGCTATCTGGCCGTCCTCGACCAGGTGGGCCGGATCAACCCCGCCCGGGGCAGCGACACCTACGCGGCGCTGCGGGCGGCCCAGGCGCTGGCCTCGCACGCGGCGGCGCTGCGGGACGCCGTTGCGCTGATGCACGAGCGCGGCGAGGACCGGATCCACGCGGCCACGCTGGCCCGGGCGCTGCGGGCCCTGGACGGGGAGCGGCGGGCGCGGCGGGTCGTCGTACCGCCCGAGAACGGGAGTTGACGGCATCGCGCCGCATCGGGACGACGGGGCACCACGGGCGCCGCTCGCCCCGCCCCTGCCCACCGCGGTCCCGGCCCGCTCGTGTCCCTAGGGTTCTGAACATGAATCGCTCCTCCGTGCCCCTCCAGCCCGTCACCCGGCTCGTCGGCGGGGACATCTGCGCCTACGACCTGGCTGCCGCCACCCGGGGTGCTCTGTCGCCCGCGGTGGTCTTCCGGCCGTCCGCCGGGGACGACGTCGTCGACCACACCGCACCCGCCGCCCTCGACCGCGTCTACTACACGACGCTGAACGCGGCCGTCTGCGTGACGGCCGGCGGGGTCGAGGTGTGGCGCTCGGAGTTCGCGCCGGAGTCGGACACGCGCTACGGGCACCAGCCGGGCTGTGCGCTCTCGTCCGACGGACTCACGGTCTGGGTCTACCGGCCCGATGCCATGGCAGGCCGCGACCGCTCGGACCAGTGGGTCGCCCTCGACGCCGCAACCGGAGCGGTCCTCGCGCAGGCGGATCTGGACACGGTCGGACACGGCGGGATCCAGCTCGTGCACCGGGCGGGCGACGAGATCCTCCTCGATGTGGGCGAGGGGCAGGACGGCTCGGTCGTCTACCGCGCGTCCAGGTCCGGTGAGCGGATGCACCTCTTCCGCTACCCCTGGGACGACAGGGTGCTCGTCGACCTGTCGCCGGACGGACGGCACTTCATGACGGTCGATCACGGTCAGGGCGACATGGCGGTCCACACGTACCCGGACGGCGAGGTGACGTTCACCCTCTCCGTCGACGTTTTCGGGCATGATCCGGACAAGTTCTACATGGAATGGAGCGGCGGCTACCTGGACCCGGACACCGTCGTAGTCACCGTCGTCGGTGAGACCGAGGACATGGAGGAATGGTTCCGCCACACCCGCGTCGACGCGCGGTCCGGCGAGGTCCGAGGCGTATTCGACACCCACGGCGCGAACCCTTACGACATCCAGCCCCTCGGTGACGGGTCATGGCTCACCGCCGGCCCGGAAGGCCACCCGATCCGCTGGGGCAACTCGTAAAAACACACCCCGGGTACGGTCCGACGCGCCCGGCGCGCCCGGGGTGCGGGCCGGGCCGACCGCACGGGCTCGAAGGGGCGGGCCGGAACCGTTCTCCGTTTCCGGCGACACGCCCGTGATGAATGTCTTATTTTCCGCCCGTTCGGCGCAGGGTTTCGGCCCGCCGCACCTCCCTCCCGATGTGCGCTCCCCGGCGTTCTCCCCATTCCCCAAGTGCCGCACCCCGCAGCCTCGGTGAAGCCTCCCTGAGTGCACGCCCCCGGCCGCGCGGGACGCTCCCCCACTCTCCCGGCGCAACGTCGGCCGACCGTAGTCACTTCCTCTGCCACCTGGAAAATCCCGCGCGGCCTGGGTCAAGATCCGTGGGACGACAAGCCCCCGCCACCCTGACGGGGCGGTCCGCGCGGACGCCGAGTCCTGCCGCCGCGCGGATGACGGGTCGACAGGAGTGGATCGGCAGGAGTGGAGGACCCGAGCACAACGGGTCGACCGGGCAACCGGCCGTCCCTCGGGGTGAAGCCGCGACGCGCGGCCGGGCGACTTCGCCAGCCCGAACCCGACAGGTCATCTTTCACAGGCGGCTGACGAAGGGTTGCGCATGACTGCGCAGGTTCATGTCCCGTCTCTGCTCACCCGGGCCGGTACGGCCTCGGTCCTCACTCTGGCCCTCAGCTCGACCATGCTGGCCCCCGGCCTGGTGTCCGACGCCGAGGCCGCCGCCCAGTCGACGAAGGCGCTCCGGGTCGCCGCGTCCAAGAAGGGCGCCCCCTACCAGTGGGGCGCCACCGGCCCCCGGCGGTTCGACTGCTCCGGGCTGACGCTCTACTCGTTCAAGCGGGTCGGCAAGAAGCTGCCCCGTACGGCGCAGCAGCAGTACAACAAAACGCGCCACATCGCTTCCTCGCAGCGCAGGAGGGGCGACCTGGTCTTCTTCCACAGCGGTCGCAGCGTCTACCACGTGGGCATCTACGCCGGAAACGGCAAGATCTGGCACTCCCCGAAGACCGGCGCCGTGGTAAGGCTGGAGCGGATCTGGACGAAGCGGGTCTGGTACGGACGAGTGCGCTGACGCCCCGGGCCCGTACCGCAGGCGTACGGCGCCCGGCCCGGACGCGACGACACGCGACGGCCCCGCCGGGTCGCACGGTCGCCCCGCCCGGGCCGGGCGCGACGTCAGCTCCGCACCGGTACGGACCAGGGCAGGACGACCCACACGGTCTTGCCGCCGTCCTCGGTCGGGGTGACGCCGAACCGTCCGCCGCACTCCCCGGCGAGGATCCGGATGATCGCCAGGCCCCGCCCGTTGTCCCGCTGCACGGCCGGGGGGAGCCTTCTGGGCCAGCGGGGGTGGCTGTCCGTCACCTCCAGCCGCAGTTCCTCGTCACGGTCGAGCACCAGCCGCACCGTGAACGCAGGCGACTGGCCCAGTGTGTGCAGGACCGCGTTGGTCGCGAGCTCCGAGACGATCAGCAGGATCGTCCCGGCGTCCTCCGTGTCGTCGTGCATGCCCCACTCCGCGAGTACGCGGGCCACGTGTCTGCGGGCCGCGGACACCGACACCGGATCGCTCGGCAGGGTGACATGTGCTTCCTGATGATCCGCCATGGCGACGCCGTCCCTTTCCGCCCGGCCGACCCCTATCGGCCCGGATTGTGCCTGGCGCCAGAGTGCCACCGCAGGGCCCTGCAGAGACACGATCTGCCGAGATATGCATATATCTATCGCTCAATGCGGTGAACTCCGGCTCACCGCAGCTCGAACATTCGGCACACTTGCTTCCAGGTCGGCCGACGGAGCGGTCGGCCGTGCCGCCCGGCGGAAGGAGACCGGAATGGGCAACGGCCCCGTCGTGCGCCGTCGCAAACTCGGGGAAGAGCTGCGGAGTCTGCGCCACTCTTCTGGACTCACCAGCCAACAGGCGGCATCGCTGCTCGGCTGGCACCAGTCGAAGGTGAGCAGGATCGAGACGGGCGCGAGCGGCGTGTCCCCGGCCGATGTCGGCCGCCTGCTCGACGCGTACGCCGTCGTCGATCCCGAACTGCGTACCCTGCTCTCGGCGCTGGCCGGGTCGGCGGACGGCCGCGACACGGGCTGGTGGCACGCGTACCGGGGCATCATCCCGCCGCAGTACCGCGACTTCATCGCCCTGGAGGCGCAGGCCGAGACCGCGAGGACGCTGGAGACCTCGGTGGTCCCCGGGTTGCTCCAGACCGCCGACTACGCGCGGTCGGTCACCGAGTCCGCGCTGGACGGCATACCTGGGGGTCATCTGGACGCCTTGGTCGAGGTGCGGCTCGCCCGGCAGTCGGTGCTGCGGTGCGAGGCCCCGCTGCGGCTCACCGCCGTTCTCGACGAGGCGGTGCTGCGGCGCGAGGTGGGCGGGCGGCGCGTGATGCGCGACCAGCTCGACCATCTCGCGCACATGTCGGAACTCCCGCACGTGGACATCCAGTTGGTCCCGTTCAGCGTCGGAGGGTACGTCGGACTGACCGGCCCGTTCGTCATCTTCTCTTTTCCGACGACTTCGGCCCTGGATGTGGTCGTTCTCGACCACTTGACGCGTAGTCACTATCTGGAGCGGAAAGAGGATCTGGAGGCGTACGGTTCCGCTTTCCGCACCATGCGGGAACGCGCGCTCTCGCCCGAGCGGTCCAGGGATCTCATCACGGCGATCGGCCGCGAAAGGCGGCCGTGACGAGAACCCCGGGCCCGCCGGACCGCCGGACGGGCCCGGAAGCGTCCACCGATCCGAAGGAGCACCATGCCCGACCGCCCGGCACCGCCCGCCTCCCCGTGGCGCCGCAGCAGCCGCAGTACCGGTATGAACAACTGTGTGGAGACGGCGGCGCATGGGCCGGCCCTGCTCTCCGTACGCGACTCCAAGGACGTGGACCGGGCCCATCTGTCCTTCTCCGCGCCTGCCTGGAGGGCGTTCGTGTGCGGCCTCCAGGAACCCGGTGCGGGCGGGATCCCGGGCTGAGCTCACCGGTGACCGGGAGCCCGGAGCGAGCGCGCGGGCCCGGGGGCGTACCGGCTGCGGTGACCTGGGCGGGCCTCCGCTCTCCGGTCAGGCGTTGCCCCTCGGAGCCGTACGGACGATCGCGTCCAGGGCGGTGTCGACCCGGTCGTCCGTCAGGTCGGCCCTGGCGGTGAGCCGCAGGCGCGAGACGCCGTCCGGGACCGACGGCGGGCGGAAGCACCCCACCGCGATGCCGGCCTCCCGGCAGTCCGCCGCCCAGCGGACCGCCGACTCGGGAGAGGGTGCCCGCACGGAGACCACCGCGGCGTCCGGGCGGGCCGCGCTCAGCCCCGCCGCGGTCAGCCGTTCGTACATCCGGGTGGCGACCTCGCGCGCCCGGGCGGCGCGGTCCGGCTCCCTCCGGAGTACCGCGAGGCTCGCGAGCGCGGCGCCGGCGGAGGCGGGTGCGAGCCCCGTGTCGAAGATGAACGTGCGCGCCGTGTTGACGAGATGACGGATCACCGGTGCGGGTCCGAGGATCGCGCCTCCCTGGCTGCCCAGGGACTTGGAGAGGGTGAGCGTGGCCACCAGCCCCTCGTCCCCCGCCAGCCCGCAGGCGGCCGGGGCGCCGCGGCCGCCCGCTCCGAGCACCCCGAGACCGTGCGCGTCGTCGACGACCAGCCCGGCGCCCGCGCTCCGGCAGACGGCGGCGAGGTCGGTGAGCGGGGCGGCGTCGCCGTCGACGGAGAAGACCGAGTCGGAGACCACGAGGGCCGGCCCGGAGTGGGACTCCAGGGCCTTGCGGACCGCCTCGGCGTCGGCGTGCGCCACCACCTCGGTCCTCGCGCGTGCCAATCGGCAACCGTCCACGATCGAGGCATGGTTGGCCGCGTCCGACACGATGAGGCCGTCGGCCCGGGAGAGGGCGGTGAGCGCGGCGAGGTTCGCCGCGTAGCCGGAGGAGAACACCAGGGCGGCCTCGAAGCCGCAGAAGTCGGCGAGTTCGCGTTCGAGTTCCGCGTGGAGGGCGGTGGAGCCGGTGACCAGGCGTGAACCCGTGGCGCCCGCACCCCACTTCCGCGCCGCTCCGGCCGCCGCCCCGGTCACCTCGGGGTGCCGGGTGAGCCCGAGGTAGTCGTTGCTCGCGAGGTCCAGTACGTCGGTTTCGGCAGGTCGCGGGCGCAGCGTGCGGACGAGTCCGGCGGCGGCGCGGCGGCCGGACTCCTCCTCGGTCCAGTCGAACGGGGCGAAGGCCATCGAGGGGTCCCTTTTGTAGGCAGCTCACAGAGGGTAGCCGGGGGCGCAGCCGGTCAGGGTGTGGCACTACACACACATGCTCCCTCTCTCTCCTGTCGGGTTCCTCCTTGGCCGATGGCCGTGGTGTGCGTCAGGATCGACGCCATGGACCTGTTGAGCACGCTGGTGGACAAGGGGTTGCGGCGCGAACTGCCGACCCGTGAAGAGGCGCTCGCCGTACTGGCGACCTCCGACGAGGAACTGCTCGACGTGGTGGCCGCCGCGGGCAGAGTGCGCCGTCAGTGGTTCGGGCGCCGGGTGAAACTCAACTACCTGGTCAACCTCAAGTCGGGCCTGTGCCCGGAGGACTGCTCGTACTGCTCGCAGCGGCTCGGCTCCGAGGCGGGCATCCTCAAGTACTCCTGGCTGAAGCCCGACGAGGCGTCCCGGGCTGCGGCTGCCGGAGTGGCCGGGGGCGCCAAGCGGGTCTGCCTGGTGGCGAGCGGCCGGGGCCCGACCGACCGGGACGTGGAGCGGGTCTCCCGGACCATCGAGGCGATCAAGGACGAGAACGAGGGCGTCGAGGTGTGCGCCTGTCTCGGCCTCCTCTCCGACGGACAGGCCGAGAAGCTGCGTTCGGCGGGTGCGGACGCGTACAACCACAACCTCAACACCTCCGAGGCCACCTACGGCGACATCACCACCACCCACACCTATGCCGACCGGGTGGAGACCGTGCGGCACGCCCAGGGGGCGGGCCTTTCCGCCTGCTCCGGGCTGATCGCGGGCATGGGCGAGAGCGACGAGGACCTGATCGACGTGGTCTTCGCCCTCCGCCGGCTCGACCCTGATTCCGTGCCGGTGAACTTCCTGATCCCGTTCGAGGGCACGCCGCTCGCCAAGGAGTGGAACCTGACGCCCCAGCGGTGTCTGCGGATTCTCGCGATGGTGCGGTTCGTCTGCCCCGACGTGGAGGTGCGGCTCGCCGGTGGCCGTGAGGTGCACCTGCGGTCGATGCAGCCGCTCGCGCTGCATCTGGTCAACTCGATCTTCCTGGGTGACTATCTGACCAGTGAGGGGCAGGCGGGCCAGGCGGATCTCGACATGATCGCCGACGCGGGGTTCGAGGTGGAGGGCGCTGACACCACGACGCTGCCCGGCCACCGGGCCACGGCCGGCGTGGGCTGCGGGGGACACGCGGACTCCGACGGCTGCGGCGGCGGAGCGGCTGCGGGCGGCGGTTGCGCCCCGTGCGGCGGGCCGGCCGCGACCGGGGAGGCGCCCTCGGACGCCCCCGCGGAGGCGTCGGGTACACGTTCCGTCTCCGCCGCCGCGGCGCGTACGGACCTGGTGGCCGTGCGCCGGCGGGGTGCGGGGACGGATCTCGCCCCCAATGCCTGAGGCGTACGTCACGGGGCCGGCCCGCTCCTCCGGGCCGGTCCCCGGCGGCCGGTCCGCTTCCGCCGCCGTCCCGTCCCCGGTGCGGGCGTCGCTGCCCGCCCCCGCCCTGACGCCCGGCCGGCTGCGGTCGCTCGACCGGGCCCACGTCTGGCATCCGTACGGGCCCATGCCCGGCCGGCAGGAGCCGTTGATCGTGGAGTCGGCTTCCGGTGTCCGGCTGCGGCTGGCTGAACCGGTCGACGGGCAGCGGGAGCTGGTGGACGGAATGTCCTCCTGGTGGTCGGCGGTGCACGGCTACAGCCACCCGGTCCTCAACGAGGCGGCGCGGGGACAACTGGAGCGGATGAGCCATGTGATGTTCGGCGGTCTCACCCATGAACCCGCCGTCCGGCTGGCCGCCCGGCTGGTGGAGATCACCCCGGCCCCCCTCCAGCACGTCTTCCTCGCCGACTCGGGCTCGGTCTCCGTCGAAGTGGCGGTGAAGATGTGCCTCCAGTACTGGCGTTCGGCGGGCCGGCCCGCCAAGCAGCGGCTTCTGACCTGGCGCGGCGGTTATCACGGGGACACCTGGCAGCCGATGTCGGTGTGCGATCCCGAGGGCGGGATGCACGAGCTCTGGTCGGGTGTGCTCCCCCGGCAGATCTTCGCGGACGCCCCGCCGGACGGCTTCGACGCGGAGGTGGACGTGGACTACGCGCAGCATCTGCGCGAGCTGATCGCCCGCCACGCCCATGAGCTGGCCGCGGTGATCGTGGAGCCCGTCGTCCAGGGGGCCGGGGGGATGCGGTTCCACTCCCCCGGCTATCTGCGCGTGCTCAGAGAGGCTTGCGACGCGCACGACGTGCTGCTCGTCCTCGACGAGATCGCGACCGGATTCGGCCGCACGGGCCGGCTGTTCGCCGCGGAGCACGCCGGGATCTCCCCGGACGTGATGTGCGTCGGCAAGGCGCTGACCGGTGGCTACCTCACGATGGCGGCGACCCTCTGCACGACCGGGGTGGCCGAGGGCATTTCGCGCGGCGAGGTTCCCGTACTGGCGCACGGCCCGACCTTCATGGGCAACCCGCTCGCCGCGGCGGTCGCCTGCGCCTCCGTGGACCTGCTGCTCGGCCAGGACTGGCAGGGCGAGGTCGCCCGGATCGGCGCGGGGCTGCGGACCGGTCTGGCCGGGGCCGCCGGGCTGCCGGGGGTCGCGGACGTGCGGGTGCTGGGCGCGATCGGTGTCGTACAGCTCGATCACGAGGTGGACATGGAGGCCGCGACCCGCGCGGCGGTGCGTGAGGGCGTATGGCTGCGGCCGTTCCGGGACCTCGTGTACACGATGCCGCCGTACGTGACGGACGACGAGGACGTGGCGCGGATCTGCCGCGCCGTGTGCGCTGCGGCGCGGGAAGGGTGACCATGACCATTCTGGTGGTGTCCGGTACGGGCACCGAGATCGGCAAGACGATCGTGACTGCGGCCGTGGCGGCGGTTTCGGCCGGCCGTGTCGCGGTGCTCAAACCCGCGCAGACGGGGGTCGCCCCGGGGGAGCACGGTGACGCGGCCGAGGTGGCGAGGCTGGCCGGTGGCGAGGTGACGGTGGTCGAACTGGCCCGCTATCCCGAGCCGTTGGCTCCCGCGACCGCCGCCCGCCGCTGCGGAATCGCCCCCGTACGCCCGCACGAAATCGCCGACGCCGCGCAGAAGCTCGCGACGGAGCACGATCTGGTTCTGGTCGAGGGGGCGGGCGGGCTGCTCGTACGGTACGACGACGCGGGGGCCACGCTGGCGGACGCGGCCCGGCTGCTGGAAGCACCGGTGCTGCTGGTGGCGGCGGCCGGGCTCGGCACGCTCAACTCCACCGCGCTGACGGCGGAGGCACTGCGGGCCCGGGGCCTCACCTGCCCGGGTGTGGTGATCGGCAGCATGCCCACCGAACCGGATCTGGCCACCCGGTGCAACGTGGAGGACCTCCCGGTCGCGGCGGGCGCCCCGCTCCTGGGTGTGCTGCCGGCCGGCGCGGGTTCCCTGCCTCCCGCCGACTTCCGTGCCCGGGCGGCGAGTTGGCTCGCGCCGGAGCTGGGCGGGGTGCGCGGGGCGAGGTGAGTCCGGGCCCGGTGCGCGGGGGCCGCCCGGTGGGGGTGTCCGGTGGGGGCGCCCGGTGGGGCGCCCGGCAGGGTGTTCGGTGGAGGCGGGGCGGCTGCGGCCACCGGCCGCCCCGGAGGCCCGGCATGGCGGCTCACCCGCACCACTCGTGCAGCTCCTCGGCGATGTCGCGTACCCCGGCCTTGCCCTCCTTCACCAGCCGGGCCAGGTCGCGCACGCGGTCGGGGGACGTCTGGACGCGGAGCCCGGAGGCGACCAGGTAGCCGTAGGCCACGGCCGAGGCGAACATCGCGTTGGAATGCTCCAACGCCGGTACATGCAGAAGAAGTTGGAGTAGGGATGCCGCCCGGGCGTGGGGGCTGGCGTAGACCGGGCTGCCGAAGATCTCCGCCTCGTGCCGGCTGACGGCGGCGACGAGGGCGCCCCAGTCGGCGACGTGCGGATCGCCCGGCGTCCGGTGCTCGGCCACCATGAGCAGCCAGGAGAGGTCGATGCGCAGGCTCTCGGGGCCGGGTGGCGGTGATTCGGGTGACTCGTCGTGTTCCATGCAGAAAGACCGTCTCGGGAAGGGGGAGGCGCTCGGTCCGCGCGCGGGGAACCCGTCGGTTCCGGAGCCAGTATTCCTCAGCCCCGGGCACGGAGCGAACCCCCCGCAAGTGGTTGCCTCTGGCCGCCTCTCCGGCTTCCCCTCCGTCCGCGAACTCGGGTCAGGACGGCCGGCGCAACCCCGCGACGAGAAGGGCGACCAGCCGGCGCGCGTCGTAGCGGGGGTCACTGTCGGAGCCGATGCAGAGGTTCCCGATGCCGCGCATGAGGTGGTACGCGTCGAGGTCGGCGCGAATCTCTCCGGATGCGACTGCGGCGTCGAGGAGTTCGGTGCAGACCGGCAGGAGTCGCTCCAGGAAGTAGCCGTGCAGTGACTCGTGACCGGCCCTGTCCCCCTGCATCGCGGCTGCCAGGCCGTGCTTGGTGACCAGGAAGTCCACGAAGAGGTCGACCCACAGCCCCAGGGCCGCGCGGGGCGTCGGGCCGGCCGCCAGCAGCTCCGGCCCGGCTTCGGCGCAGGCGTCGACCTGGTGACGGTAGACGGCGATGACCAGGTCTGCCCGGGTGGGGAAGTGGCGGTAGACCGTACCCACCCCGACACCGGCCCTGGCCGCGATGTCCCGTACCGGCGCGTCCACGCCCGCCTCGACGAAGGCCGCCGCCGCCGCGTCCAGCAGGGCCTGCTGGTTGCGCCGGACATCCTTGCGCTTGGATCCGGTCACGGTCCCCGTGTCCCGACTGCCGTCGCCCACCGCGACACTCCTTCCGCGACCGCCCGCGAATCGGAACGGCGTTCCATGTCATCGCGGAGCGAGGTTCCGTTTTGCCCATGATGGCAGACCGGAATGTGGCCGACCAGGCCGCCCTCGCGCTGTCGCCTGTCGCCTCCTGCCCGCCTCCCGCTCGGGCGTCTTGGGCCTCTTCGAACGCCTTCGAACGCCTTCGGACGGAGCGCACGCAACGATCGGCGCCCGATGCGGTGCCACATCGGCGAGGAACACCCGTCACGTCTCCGGCCTCGGCCCGCGGCGCCGGTGCCCGGCGGCCAGATGCCACCGACATCGACATCGGCAACCAGGGGAAGTGGCTCCGGGCGGCCTCCCCACGGGAAGCGGCATACAGCAGCCGGTGCTCGGCATCGGCCGTCCGAAGGAGGACACCCATCATCGGCCCGGGTACGACACCGGGCCGACCACCGCCGACTGCAGCGCCTGGCGCCCCGCACGGGCGGGCAGGAGCCGACGGCGCGCGGATCTCGCCCGGGGCAGGGGACGGCGCCGCAGGAGCGAAGGGCGGACTGGGCGGACTGGGCGGACTGGAGGCTACGGGTCGCACCCGGTGCGCGACATGCTCAGCGCGCGACGTGCTCGGTGCCGAACTCCTCGGCGAAGACCGACTCGTACCGCTGCATGAAGTCGGCGGCTGCTTCGACGAAGGCACGGCCCGCGTCCTGCGTGTCGGATTCCGTGCGCTCGTCCAGGGAACGGGTCATCGTCGCCCTCCTCCGCCGGGCGGCCTCGGCTGCGACGGCGGCCTGGTTCGCTCGGACGTTCAGCTGCGTTCTGGGCATCTACTCAAGCTAGCGTCGCCCGGACCGCCCGGGCAAGGGGACCGGTCGGGCGCCCGCCCCGGGGCCGGGCCCGAGGGCGGAGCGTTGAAATCCGCTCGACTCCCGCTGCTCCCGGTGGTGGGATGCGGGCGTGAGCGATCTTCCGATGAGCGACCTTTCGATACGCACCGCCGACCCCGACGATCTGGACGAGATCCTCGCCTTCTGGAAGGAGGCGGCCGAGGGGACGAGCATCAGCGACGACCGGGACGGGATCGAGCGACTCGTGGCGCGGGACCCCGAGTGCCTCGTCCTGGCGGAACGGGACGGCCGGCTCGTGGGGACGGTGATCGCCGGGTTCGACGGATGGCGGTGCCACCTCTACCGGCTCGCCGTCCACCCGGACCAGCGTCGACGCGGGGTGGCCACCGCCCTGCTGTCAGCCGCGGAGGAGCGGTTCGTACGCCTCGGCGGGCGGCGCGGGGACGCGATGGTCCTCGACGCCAACGAGCGCGCCCACCACGCCTGGCGCGCGGCGGGGTATGAGCGCGAGTCCCGTTGGAGCCGGTGGGTGAAGCAGCTGTCCCGCTGACGGTCCGGCCCTGGCCCGCCGCGCGCCCCCGCCCACGGCCGATCCGGGGACAGGGCAGCACGGGCAGGCAGCGCGGGCGGGCAGGCAGGGGGCGGGGGATGCAGGCGCGTCGGCGAGCGCGCGGGGTCGGGGCGGATGCAGGCGCATCGGCGGGCCGGGCCGATCACTTTGCCGATCCTTTACGATGTATCTCTGTCCGACGGGCACATTGACCAGTACGGAGACCGGCGCAGAGCCCCATACCAGCGCCGGTATTTCCGTACGGTGATCAGTACGCCGATCGGTACATCCTGCCCCTGCCGAGAAAGGTGTGAGCGTCCGCCCATGGGCGAGCCTCCCAGTAGCCGAACCCGCCGGATTCGCGGACATCGCGCGATCCTCCACCCACTGCCCGATCATGGGACGGAGGTGAACCGATGACCGAAGTGCTTCTGCTGCTCGTGGCCGTGCTGCTCTCGATCGCATGCGGCGCCTTCGTCGCCGCCGAGTTCTCCCTGACCACCGTGGAGCGCGGCGACCTCGAACGAGCCGTCGAGCGGGGCGAGCGAGGCGCGGCCGGCGCTCTCAAGGCCGTCCGCAGCCTCACCTTCCAGCTCTCCGGGGCGCAGCTCGGCATCACCGTCACCAACCTGGTGGTCGGCATGCTCTCCGAGTCGTCCATCGCCAAACTCATCCGGGGGCCGCTGGTCGCCATCGGGCTCTCCCCCAGCCTGTCGCGCTCGGTGGCACTGGTCATCGGTACCGCGCTGTCCACGGTGGTCCTGATGGTGGTGGGTGAGCTCGTCCCGAAGAACTGGGCGATCTCCTCGCCACTGAAGGTCGCCAAGGCCGTCGCCACGCCGCAACGGGTCTTCACCGCCGTCTTCCGCCCCTTCATCAGCCATCTGAACAACACCGCCAACCGCATCCTGCGCCGCTTCGGCCTGGAACCGGCCGAGGAGCTGGCCTCCGCCCGGAGCCCGCAGGAACTGGCGGCCCTGGCACGACACTCCGCGAAGGAGGGGGCGCTGGAGGCGGACACCGCCGAACTGTTCGTCCGCACCCTCAGCCTGGCCGAGCTCACCGCGGAGAACGTCATGACGCCCCGGGTCCAGGTCACCGCGCTGGACATGCAGGCGACCGCCGAGGACGTCGCGAACGCGACCCGGGCGACCGGGCTGTCCCGTTTCCCCGTCTACCGCGGCAGCCTGGACAGCGTGGTGGGCGTCGCGCACATCAAGGACGTCCTCGCGGTGCCGGCGGACCAGCGGCCCCGCAAGAGCGTCTCCGACCTGCTGCGGGAGCCCCTTCTCGTACCCGAGACCCTCAGCGTCGACAAGCTGCTCGACCGGCTCTCCGGCCGCAAGCTCGCCATGGCTGTCGTGATCGACGAGTACGGCGGCACGGCCGGTGTGGTGACCCTGGAGGACATCGTCGAGGAGGTCGTCGGCGAGGTGCGCGACGAACACGACCCGCACGAGACACCCGATCTGGCGCCCGCCGGGGAGGACGCCGACGGGCGCACCCTCTGGTCGGCCGACGGCGCCGCGCGTACCGACCAGCTCCGCACCATCGGTCTGCGCGCTCCGGACGGCCCGTACGAAACCCTCGCCGGGCTCGTCGCCAACGAGGTCGGGCGCATCCCCCGGGAAGGGGACAGCGTGGAACTGGCCGGGTGGCGGATCGACGTGGTGGACGCCTCCGGGCGCCGCGCGGCACGCGCCCTGCTGCACGCACCGCTCCCCGGTGAGGACCCCCTGACGGAGGATGCCCGATGACCGTTCTCCAGCTCTTCATCGGCCTGCTGACGCTGGTCGTGAACGCGTTCTTCGTGGGGGCGGAGTTCGCGCTCATCTCGGTGCGCCGGAGCCAGATCGAACCGGCGGCCGAAGCAGGCGACCGGAAGGCCCGCAGCGTGCTGTGGGGCCTGGAGCACGTCTCGGCGCTGCTGGCGGCGGCCCAGCTCGGCATCACCCTCTGCACCCTGGTGCTGGGCATCGTCGCCGAACCGGCCATCGCCCACCTGCTGGAGCCCGTGTTCGACGCGGTCGGGGTACCGCACGGCCTGGTGCATCCGCTGTCGTTCGTCATCGCGCTGACCGTGGCGACCTACCTCCACATGCTGCTCGGCGAGATGGTCCCCAAGAACGTCGCGCTGGCCGACCCGGCAAAGGGAGCGCTGCTGCTCGGGCCGCCGCTGGTGGCGCTGGCCAGGGGGCTGCGCCCGGTGATCTTCGCGATCAACGCCTTCGCCAACCTGTTGCTGAAGCTGCTGCGGGTGGAGACGCGGAGCGAGGTCTCCGCGACCTTCTCGGACGACCAGCTGGCGTTGCTGGTGAGGGACTCCGGGGACGCGGGGCTGGTGGACGACCGGTCGGCCGAGCGGCTGCGGCACGCCCTGGAGCTGGGCAGCCGTCCCGTGCGGGACGTGGCCATGCCGATCGCACAGATGGTCTGCACGCGGGTGGGCACGACGCCCGAGGAGCTGGAGCGGCTCTCGGCCGAATCCGGATACTCGCGCTTCCCCGTGATGAACGGCGAGCAGCGGATACTCGGCTACCTCCACGTCAAGGACGCCCTCGACGCCACCCCGCGCGACGTGCCGTTCCCGGTCTCGGCGATGCGTCCCATCGCCCGGGTGCGGGCGGCCGCCCCGCTCGACGACGTACTGACCGCGCTGCGGCGCAGCCGTACGCACCTGGCGGCGGTGCTGGACGAGGACGATCGGCTGGTCGGCACGGTCACGATGGAGGACGTGCTGCGGGAGCTCGTCGGACGGCCGCGGTCCGGCTGACGGGAGGCGTCGGACGCGTCGGCGGAAGCGCGGCGGGGGCTGCGGGACTGCGGCCGTGGGACCGGCGGAAGGCGCCCGAGCCGCGTGGAGGCGGCGGGGCGGCGGGAACGGCGGGGGCTGCGGACGCGGGGGCCGTCGAGTCCGGAGGCTGCGGAGGCCGGGGCTGTCGCGGCGATGGGGACAGCGGGGAGAGCCGGGGAGAGCCGCTCTGTCCGGCCCGTCTCCGCGATACGATCTCGGCGCCATGAATATGAATGCCTCGTACACCAGTTTCGTCGCGATCGGTGACTCGTTCACCGAGGGCATGTCGGACCTTCTGCCGGACGGCACTTACCGGGGCTGGGCCGATGTCCTCGCCTCCCGGCTGGCGGCTCGCTCCCCCGGGTTCCGGTACGCGAACCTGGCCGTCCGGGGCAAGCTCATCGGCCAGATCGTCGACGAGCAGGTGGACCCGGCCGCCGCACTGCAGGCGGACGTGGTGACCCTCGTCGGCGGCCTCAACGACACCCTCCGCCCCAAGTGCGACATGGGCATGGTGCGGGGACGCCTCGAAGAGGCGGTGGAGCGCCTCGCACCGTCGTGCAAGACGCTCGTGCTGATGCGGAGCCCGGGACGGAACGGTCCGGTGATGGACCGCTTCCGCCCGCGCATGGAGGAGTTGTTCGCGCTGGTGGACGATCTGGCCCGCCGGCACGGCGCGGTGGTCGCCGACCTGTACGGGGCTCCGTCGCTGGGCGACCCCCGGCTGTGGGACATCGACCGGCTCCACCTGACCGCCGAGGGGCACCGGAGGGTCGCCGAGGCGGTCTGGCAGACGCTGGGGCTGCCCGCCGAGAGTGACTGGCGGACCCCCATGGACGCGGCGGTGCCCGTTCGCTGGGGCACCCGCCGGATCGAGGACGTCCGATTCGCCAAACAGCATCTGGCCCCGTGGATCGGGCGCCGGCTCACCGGCCGGTCCTCGGGCGACGGCCGCCACGGCGCCCAGCTCGACGCGGCCTCGGGGCAGGCCTTCTGGATCACCCCGGCGAATCCCGCCGATCCGGGTCCGGTGACCTCCTGGCTCCGGGACGACGAACCGAGGGACGCATAGGCATGATCTCGCGTGGGCCGGCCCCGGGACCCGGCGCGGGGCCGCGGCTCCGGCCCCGCGTGGCACCGTCCGGAGGACGGGCACCCACCCGCGCTCACGGACACGGATGGTGACCCCGGTCTCGTAGCAAGCCACAAAGCGGTCCCGGGCGCTGGCCTGCACAAACCGCCAGTACAATCTCTTTACGTGACTGCTGTGTCTGCGAAGCCTCGCATCCCCAATGTCCTTGCCGGCCGCTACGCCTCCACGGAGCTGGCCGTTCTCTGGTCCCCCGAGCAGAAGGTGAAGCTGGAGCGTCAGCTGTGGCTGGCGGTGCTGCGTGCTCAGAAGGACCTCGGGATCGAGGTACCCGACGCGGCGCTCGCCGACTACGAGCGTGTTCTCGATCAGGTCGACCTCGCCTCCATCGCCGAGCGGGAGAAGGTCACCCGCCACGACGTGAAGGCCCGCATCGAGGAGTTCAACGCCCTCGCCGGGCACGAGCAGGTTCACAAGGGCATGACCTCCCGTGACCTCACCGAGAACGTGGAGCAGCTCCAGATCCGCCTCTCGCTGGAACTCATGCGCGACCGCACCGTGGCGGTGCTGGCGCGGCTCGGCAAGCTCGCCGGTGAGTACCGCGAGCTCGTCATGGCGGGCCGGTCCCACAACGTGGCCGCCCAGGCCACCACGCTCGGCAAGCGCTTCGCGACCGGCGCCGACGAACTGCTCGTCGCCTACGGGCGCCTGGAGGAGCTGCTCGCTCGCTACCCGCTCCGCGGCATCAAGGGCCCGGTCGGTACCGCGCAGGACATGCTGGACCTTCTGGGCGGCGACACCGCCAAGCTCGCCGACCTGGAACAGCGCATCGCGGGCCACCTGGGCTTCGCCAACGCCTTCACCTCGGTCGGCCAGGTCTACCCGCGCTCGCTCGACTACGACGTGGTGACCGCCCTCGTCCAGCTGGCCGCCGCTCCTTCCTCCGTCTCCAAGACGATCCGCCTCATGGCCGGGCACGAGCTGGTGACGGAGGGCTTCAAGCCCGGCCAGGTCGGCTCCTCCGCGATGCCGCACAAGATGAACACCCGGTCCTGCGAGCGGGTCAACGGCCTCATGGTCATCCTGCGCGGCTATGCGTCGATGACCGGTGAGCTGGCCGGCGACCAGTGGAACGAAGGCGACGTCTCCTGCTCGGTGGTGCGCCGCGTGGCACTGCCGGACGCCTTCTTCGCCTTCGACGGTCTGCTCGAGACCTTCCTGACGGTCCTGGACGAGTTCGGTGCCTTCCCTGCCGTCGTGGCGCGTGAACTCGACCGTTACCTGCCGTTCCTGGCGACCACGAAGGTCCTGATGGGTGCGGTGCGGGCCGGCGTCGGCCGCGAGGTCGCGCACGAGGCGATCAAGGAGAACGCGGTGGCCTCGGCCCTCGCGATGCGGGAGCAGGGCGCGGAGCGCAACGAGCTCCTGGACAAGCTCGCCGCGGACGAGCGCATCCCGCTGGACCGCGGGCAGCTGGATGCCCTGATGGCGGACAAGCTGTCGTTCACGGGGGCCGCCGGTGATCAGGTCACCACCGTGGTCAACCGGATCGAGGCCATCGTCAAGGAGCACCCCGTAGCCGCCGGGTACGCCCCCGGGTCGATTCTCTGACCGGCTGATCCTCTCTTCTCCCGTGACGCCCGAAGAGCTGGCCGCCGCCCGAGGCCGCATCGTCCCCGATGTGGTCGCGGGCGGTTTGCGTGTGCTGTTCTGCGGCATCAATCCCAGCCTCATGACCGCGGCGACCGGCCACCACTTCGCGCACCCCGGCAACCGCTTCTGGCCGGTGCTCCATCTCTCCGGCTTCACTCCCCGCAGGTTGGCTCCGGCGGAACAGGCGAAGCTCCCTTCCTACGGCCTCGGCATCACCAATGTCGTCGCGCGGGCCACCGCACGGGCTGACGAGCTGACCGCCGAGGAATACCGCGCGGGTGGACGGATCCTGGAGGATAAAGTCGGCCGCCTGCGGCCCCAGTGGCTGGCGGTCGTCGGAGTGACGGCCTATCGCACGGCCTTCGGGGAGCGCCGAGCCCAAATCGGCCCGCAGGAACGGACCATCGGTGGTGCCCGCGTCTGGGCTCTCCCCAACCCCAGTGGGCTCAACGCCCATTGGACCGCCGGCTCGATGGCCGAGGAGTACGCCCGTCTCCGCGCGTCCGTGGAAAAAGCTGCCGCGGAAGAAAGTGCCGTGGGAGAAGGTGCTGTGGGAGAAGGTGCCGTGCGGAGCGGCGACTGAGGCCTCGCCGTCACGCATGGCTGCCGTCCACACCAGGGAGCTTCGCGACGGATCGGGTGGGCACGCCGCCCGAGGACTCGGCAGCCCGGATCGGGTCAGACGTCCCGGGTGCGTATCGCCCACCAGCCGGCGAGCAGCGCGGCGGCGGTCCAGGCGGCGGTCACCGCCAGCCCGCTCCAGGGGCCGAGGCTGCCCGTCGGGGTCTCGTGCAGGATCGCCTGGCCCGCCCGGTCCGGAAGGAAGTCCGCCACTCCGGCGGAGACGTCCCCCACGACGAACGAGACGATCAGGATGAACGGTATGAGGATGCTCATCACGGCGACAGCGCTTCGGAGCAGCGCCGTGAGGCCTGCCGCGAAGAGGGCCATGAGCGCGAGGTAGACGCCACTGCCCAGCACGGCTCGCAGCGCACCGGGATCCCCCAGGCCGATGGCGGACTCCCCCATGAACAGCTGCCCCAGCAGAAAGCTCACGAGGCCGGTTGCCTCTCCCACGATCAGTGCTGCCGCACCGACGACGGCCATCTTCGATGCGTAGAAGAGGCCACGGCGCGGCACCGCCGCCAGGGATACCCGCAGGGCTCCACCGGCGAACTCGGAGGAGAGCGCGACCGCACCGAAGCCAATGGCAGCAATCTGACCGAAGTTCAGCGCGTAGAAGGCGTTGAACAGCGGTTGGGCATCGAGATCATTCGCCTCGCTCTGTCCGACGGTGGCGGTGAAGAGCACGGAGATGGCCACCGTGACCGCGAACACCGCCGTCAGAGAGCCGTGGACGGCGCGTACGGATCTGGTCTTGATCCATTCCGAGTGAAGAACCGCGACCGCTGTCTGCGGCATGATCATGCCTCCTTGCTTGAGTCGGGGGGTACAGCGGCGAACGCGGCGGCGCCCGAGGTGAGATCGAGGTAGGCCTCTTCCAGAGTGGCGCGCTCTTCCACGAGCTCCAGGAGGGGGATGTGCTGGGCCGCCGCCAGCGCCCCGGCTTCACTGGCACGGGCCCCCTCGATCCAGAACGCCCCGTCACCGGCATCCCTGGCGTCGTATCCCCTGCGGACCAGGAGGTCGCGGAGTCGTCCTCCCTCGGCCTCGCGCAGCCGTACCCTGGGGCGGCTGCGCGACGCGAGGAAACCGTCCGTCGGCATGTCGGCGAGGAGCCTGCCACCGCCGAGAATGATGAGATGGTCGGCGAAGGCGGCGGTCTCGCTCATCAAGTGGCTGGACACCAGGACCGTGCGGCCTTCCCGGGCAAGCCGTCTCATCAGTTCGCGTATCCAGATGATCCCCTCGGGGTCGAGCCCGTTGGACGGCTCGTCCAGCAGCACCACGGCGGGGTCCCCGAGCAGTGCGGCGGCTATGCCCAGCCGTTGGCGCATACCGAGTGAGAACGTCCTGATCCGTCGCGCGGCGACCGTGGCGAGGCCCGCTTCCTCCAGGACGGCGTCGGCTCTTCGCCGCGGGATGCCGTTGCTCACCGCGAGGGCGAGCACATGGTCGCGTGCGGTGCGCGATCCGTGCGCGGCTCCGGTTTCGAGCAGTGAACCGACCACGCGCAGCGGGTTGTCGAGCGTGGCGTAGGCCCTTCCGCCCACGGTCGCCGTGCCACCTGACGGGCGGTCGAGGCCGAGGATCAGCCGCATCGTGGTGGACTTCCCGGCGCCGTTGGGTCCGAGGAAGCCGGTGACGCGGCCGGCCTCCGCACTGAAGGTGAGCCGGTCCACCGCGCGGGTGGCTCCGTACTCCTTCGTGAGCTGATGTACATCGATGCTGGTCATGCACTCAGCCTGGCTGGGGCGACGCGACGGCGTCCTCCCCCGACCGTGGGAATCCTCTCCCCCGTACGGGGGAGGTACGGTCGGACGGGCGCTGCCACCATGGCCCACATGCGCCGTTTCCTTGCCCCGCTGGCCGAGCCGGTGACCTACAGCCGTTGGATCCACCTCGTCGTCCCCATGGCTGTCATAAGCGTGTGGCTGTTCGTCGAGCCGGGCGTCCCGTGGCAGCTCGCCCTGCTCGCGGTGCCCGTGGGGCTCCTCCCGGTGATGCGTGTGGGCGAAGGGGCCCAGGCGCAGCTCCTGCTCACCCCCGGCGAGCGTGGTCGGACCGACGCGACCATTTCCCTCGCGCCCGCCACGACCTGGGGTGAGAAATGGCGGACCGTGCTCTGGCTCGAACTACGCCTCCTGTTCTCCATCGTGGTGGGCTCGGCCACGGTCTGGCTGCCCTTCACGGCGATCGACCTGGTCCGTGCCGCGGCTGGCGGCGACATCGGCAACGGCATATTCCAACTGGTCGAACCCCACCCCTGGTACGCGGTGCTCGCGCCTCTTCCTCTTCTCCTTCTGCTGGCCCTCGTGGTTCTCTGCGGACGCCTCACCACGGCAGCTGCCCGCCGTCTGCTGGGACCGTCGAGGACCGAACGCATGGCAGCACTGGAGGAACTCACGGAGCAGCTCCTGGAGCGCAACCGCATCGCACGCGAACTCCACGACTCCATCGGCCACGCACTCACGGTTTCCGTGGTGCAGGCGGGTGCCGCACGCACGGCTGACGACCCGGAGTTCACCCGGCGCGCGCTCGTGGCGATCGAGGAAACGGGGCGCGCGGCGCTCGACGATCTGGAACGGGTGCTCCGGGTGCTGCGCGAGCCCGGAGCCTCTGCCGACCGACGGCCGACGCTGCTCGCTGTCGAGCAACTGCTCGCCTCCGCACGAGGATCCGGGGTGGCCGTGGACGCAGAGGTGGTCGGGCGTATCGACCGCCTGCCCGACTCCCTGTCCAGGGAGGGGTACCGCATTCTTCAGGAGTCGCTCACCAACGCGTTGCGTCACGCCGGCCGGGTCCCCGTCCGTGTGCGTATCGGCGTCGAGAAGGACTGCCTGGAACTCGATGTGCGGAATCCTCTGGCGGGGCCCGTCCGCCGCTCGGCCGCGGGCCATGGACTGCAAGGGATGCGAGAACGGGCGAAGCTGCTGGGCGGAGTTGCGAAAGCCGGACCGCGCGAAGGCGAGTGGAGGGTCCACGTCGCCCTCCCACTCAGGCACATAGGGTGATCCCATGGCGGTGAAGGTCCTCCTCGTCGACGACGAGCCACTCGTACGCACGGGCCTGCGGGCGGTGCTGGAATCACAGCCGGACATCGTGGTGGCCGGGGAGGCGGCGGACGGTGCGTCCGTGCTTCCTCTGGTGCGGCAGCTGCGTCCGGACGTGGTCGCCATGGACGTTCGGATGCCCTTGATGGACGGCATAGAGGCGACCCGGCTGCTGCTCCGCTCCCTGCCAGAACCTCCGAAGATCCTGGTGGTCACCACGTTCGAGAATGACGAGTACGTGTACGAGGCGCTGCGCGCCGGTGCGGACGGCTTCCTCCTCAAGCGTGCCCGGCCGATGGAGATCGTGAATGCCGTCCGGCTGGTGGCGGAAGGAGAGTCGCTGCTGTTTCCCGCGGCCGTGCGCCGGCTGGCCTCCGAGTACGGGACCAACAAGGCCCGCGCGGTGGTGGAGCGGGCGTCCCTCACCGATCGGGAGGAAGGAGTGCTCCGGTTGATGTGCCGGGGTCTGTCGAACGCGGAGATCGCGGTCAAGCTGATGGTGGGCACCGAAACGGTCAAAACCCATGTCAGTGCGTTGCTGACCAAGCTCGGGGCCAGGGACCGGACTCAGGCCGTGATCACGGCGTACGAGTCGGGCTTCGTGGTACCCGGTTGAGGAAGGAAGCACGGGTCCGCTCGCGGGGCGGCGCCCCGGTGCGTGGGGCCGCCCCGCGTCCCGCTCGCCGGGCGTCACGGGGCACCGCCCGTGGTCGAGGCGAGCGACGAGATCCGGCCGCGTGGGGGCCGTCCACGCGGGACACCGGGTGACCGGGGGTTATCAGAAACGGCTCGGCCCCCGGTGGCGTTCGCGGAGCCTCATCCCACCGAGTAGCATCCGGCAGACACAGGGGGCGTGAGGAGGACACACGTGGGGCGGCTGACCGGTGGAGACCCGTCGTTGTTGCGGCGGATCAATTCCGCGGTGGTACTGCACGCCCTGCGTGGAGCCGAGCTCCCGACGCTCTCGGACCTGACCCGGATAACCGGCCTTTCCCGGCCAACGGTCGAAGGCGTGGTCGAGGGGCTGTTCGAAGCGGGCCTTGTCGTGGAGGCGCTGCCCGACGACGGGGAAGCACGGCGCCAGGGCCGCCCCGCGCGGCGGTTCCGCTTTCGCGCCGAGGCGGGTCATCTGCTGGGCATCGAGATCGGTCCGCACCGGGTCTCCGCCCTGATGTCGGGGCTCGACGGAAGGATCATCGGGGCGGGGCAGCGGCAGGTCTCCGAGACTGCCGCCGCGGACGACCGGCTCGATCAGGTCAGAGCCATGATCGCCGACCTGCTCCGCCGTACGGGCGTGGCCAGGAGCAGCCTGCGGGCCGTGGGGGTGGGCAGCCCGGGGATCGTGGAGGCCGACGGTACGGTCCGGCTGGGCACGGCGCTTCCCGGCTGGACCGGGCTCCCCCTCGGGGAGCGGCTCCGGCGCTCGTTCCGCTGCCCGGTCCTGGTGGAGAACGATGCCAATACGGCCGCCGTGGCGGAGCACTGGAAGGGCGCTGCGACGGAGTCGGACGACGTCGTCTTCGTCCTGGCCGGGTTGAGCCCCGGAGCGGGTTCGCTGATAGGGGGACGGCTGCATCGGGGTTACGGCGGAGCCGCCGGCGAGATCGGCGCGCTCCATCTGCTCGGCAGGGAAGTCACGCCGGAGCATCTGCTGTCCACGACCGACACCCCGCTCGACCCGCTGGACGAGCCTGCGGTGGCGGCGGTGTTCACGAAGGCACGGCAGGGTGACGGCCGCGCCCAGGAGGCGGTCGAACGGTTCATCCAGCGACTGGTGCACGACGTCGCGGCGCTCGTGCTGGCGCTCGACCCGGAGATCGTGGTGGTCGGCGGCTGGGCCGCCGGGCTCGACGGGGTGCTGGACCCGTTGCGTAGCGAGCTCGCGCGCTACTGCCTGCGGCCGCCCCGCGTCACCCTGTCCCTCCTCGGGGAGGCCGCCGTCGCGACCGGGGCCCTGCGGCTGGCGCTCGACCACGTGGAGGAGCAACTGTTCGCGGTGGAGGGAACGGTGACGGCCCGCCGCTGACAGCGGCGGGCCGTAGGGTCCGCAGATCGCCCCGGTGCTGCGGGGCGAGGGTGGTCAGGAAGCCTCTCGCTCCTGGTGGTGGCTGATCTCCAGGGCTCCGGAGTCCCCGAAGGTGAGCCGGCAGGTGTCGGCACGGTAGGTGGCGACGGAGACCGCGGCGGTGCCGCCCGCGGCGAAGTAGCGTGTGGTGACCACCAGGACGGGGGCGCCGGGCAGCCGGTCGAGTTCCTTGGAGTCGTCCGCGCTGGCCGAGCCGAGTTCGACCGACCGGTCCTGTCCCTCGAGGCCGAGGCGGTGCAGTTCCCGCAGCACACCACGGGCGCGGGCCGGGCCCGTGGCCGCCTCGATCGCGGACAGGTCGGGGACCGACGCGGACGGTACGTACAGCAGTTCCGCCGCCACCGGCTGACCGTGGGTGACCCTGATCCGGCGGATCACGTGCACCGCCTCGTCGGCCGCAACGTCCAGCGCCTCGGCGACGGATGCGGGGGCGGAGCCCCGGGTGCACTCGACGGGCTGCCAGGCCTCGTCGGCCACCGCGCCCGTCCACTCCTGCTGGGCCGTGGAGACCGCGACGCCCACCCTGGGCGGGGCGACGGTGGTGCCCACACCCCGCCGCCGCTGAAGTCTGCCTTCGAGTTCGAGCTGCTCCAGAGCCTGCCGGAGCGTGGCTCGTGCGACTCCGAACCGGGCGGCGAGATCCCGCTCGTTCGGCAGGATTTCACCCACCGCGAAGTCCGAGTCGAGTGCCTCACTGAGCACGGTCCTCAGGTGCCAGTACTTCGGCTCCTGCACCGTTTCCAGCTGCGTGGTCCCCACCCTGTCCTCCGCAATCGCCCAGCGGCCTTTTCCGCGACAACATTTATTAAAGGTTCTTTTCTTAACGTAAGGACCATAGGGCGGCGCACCGACTTGGTCAAGACCAATCCTTGCCCCGGAGTGCTGTGAATCGGGTGTGCGGCACAGAGCGTTCACAGGACGTTCGTGGGACGAGGGAAGGCGAACGTGCGGAGGACGGCGCCGGGCCATCTCGGGGTTGCGTACTGCTCCGCCACTGGCGGCGGGCCGCCCCCGCCTCCCGACCGGGAGACGCACCCCCCTTGAACTGGAAGCTACTGAGCGGTAGTTGTTGGTCCTGAAGGGTGTTCGCCCACTCCTTCATCCACTTCAGGGAGCAGCCATGACCGGCACGGCATCGTTCAGTTTCGACACCTCCGCGGGCTCGCGGACCCTCTCACTGGCGTACGAACGGACCGGTGCGGGACAGCCGCTGCTGTTGCTCCACGGCATAGGCCATCACCGGCAGGCGTGGGATCCGGTGGTGCGGATCCTGTCGGGCGAGCGCGATGTGATCAGCGTGGACCTGCCGGGTTTCGGTGAGTCGGCGGCACTTCCGGAGGATCTCGCGTACGACGTGCGGACGGTGGCCGGAGCGTTGACGGCCTTCTGCTCCGAACTCGGCATTCCACGCCCCCACGTGGCGGGCAACTCGCTCGGTGGTCTGCTCGCGCTGGAACTCGGACGCACCGGCCGTGCCCGATCCGTCACGGCCCTCTCCCCCGCCGGTTTCTGGAGCGCGCCGGAGCGCCGGTACGCTTTCGGAACGCTCCGGGCGATGCGCCGGGGAGCACGGGCGCTGCCGGTTCCGCTGATCGAACGCCTCTCGCGGAGCGCGGCCGGGCGTGCCGCTCTCACCAGCACCATCTGCGCCCGGCCGGGGCGCCGTTCACCGGAGGCGGTCGTCGCGGAGACACTCGCGCTCCGGAGCGCGACCGGATTCGAAGGGACGCTGGCCGCCGGCCGGAACGCCTCCTTCACCTCCGACGTGCCGGGCATCCCCGTCACCGTCGCCTGGGGCAGCCGTGATGTGCTGCTGCCCCGTCGGCAGGGCGTCCGGGCCAAGCACGCCATACCTGGTGCCCGGCTGGTGCGGCTGCCCGGATGCGGTCATGTGCCGATGAACGACGACCCCGCACTCGTGTCCCGGGTCATCCTCGACACAAGCCGCTGAGGGGGCCGGCCGGGGGAAGACGGTCGCGCCACGGCACCGCTGTTCACCTCGGGTTGGGGTGGATGCCTCTGCCGCGCGTTAGGCATGGTCCTGCGCGCGCCGGTGCTGACCGGACGCCACGTCGCACACCCCGCACCCTTTTCGGAGGCGCATCGATGACGAACCGTCCGCACATCCTCTCCCCCGGCCGCCGTACCGTACTGCGCGGTTCGCTCCTCGCGTCGGCCGCCGTCGGGCTGCCGTCGCTCACCGGTGTGCCCGCCTTCGCCCGGTCGGGCCGCCCGTCCGCCGAGTGGGGTGTCCAGGTCGGTGACGTCACGGCTTCCACCGCACTGGTCTGGGTGCGCTCGGACCGCGCGGCGCGGATGCTCGTCGAGACGTCAGCGACGGAGTCGTTCCACGGGTCCCGCCTCTGGCACGGTCCGCTGATCGGCGCCGGGACGGACTTCACCGGGACGACTGCGCTGCACGGGCTGCCGGCCGGCGAGCAGATCCACTACCGGGTGACTCTCGCCGACCCGGACGATCCGCGCCGCGCGAGCCGCCCGGTGTACGGGACCTTCCGTACCGCTCCGGCGAAGCGGCGGGACGGTGCGCGGTTCCTCTGGTCCGGCGACATCGCCGGGCAGGGGTGGGGCATCAACCCCGACATCGGGGGCTGGACCGTCTACGAGGAGATGCGGAATCTCAACCCCGACTTCTTCCTCTGCAGCGGCGACAACATCTACGCGGACGGGGTCATCGAGCCCAGCGTGCCCCTGCGCGACGGCCGGATCTGGCGCAACGTCACGACCGAGGAGAAGGCGAAGGTGGCCGAGACCCTCGACGAGTACCGGGGCAACTTCCGCTACAACCTGCTGGACGCGAACGTACGCACGTTCAACTCCCAGGTGCCGTCGATCGTCCAGTGGGACGACCACGAGGTGCGCAACAACTGGTACCCCGGGCAGATTCTCGACGATGTGCGCTACACGGAGAAGAACGTGGACGTGCTGGCGGCGCGCTCGGTGCGGGCCTTCCGCGAGTACCTCCCCGTCTCCACCCTGCGCGCCGCGCCGGGTGGAGGCCGCATGCAGCGGGTGGTCCGCCACGGCCCCCTGCTCGACGTGTTCGTGCTCGACATGCGCTCGTTCCGCAACGCCAACTCGCCCGACCGGCAGGCCGACGACACCACGGGCATCCTCGGCGCCGAGCAGCTCCAGTGGCTCAAGGGCGAGCTCTCCCGCTCCCGCGCCGTGTGGAAGGTGATCGCGGCCGACATGCCGCTCGGGCTGGTCGTGCCCGACGGTGCCACGGACTTCGAAGCGGTGTCCCAGGGCGACCCGGGCGCTCCGCTCGGGCGGGAACTCCAGATCGCCGAGCTGCTGCGGTACATCAAGCACCAGCGGATCACGGGGACCGTCTGGCTGACGACGGACGTGCACCACACCTCCGCGCAGCACTACGTCCCCGAGCGCGCCGCCTTCAAGGACTTCGCGCCCTTCTGGGAGTTCGTCTCCGGCCCGCTGGCCGCGGGCGCCTTCCCGGCGAGCGCGCTGGACGGCACGTTCGGCCCGGACCGGGTGTTCGTCAAGGCCCCCGTCCAGTCCAACCAGTCCCCCATGGAGATGCCTCCCCTCTACGGAGAGGTCGACATCGACGGAGGGAGCGCGGAGATGACGGTGCGTCTGAGGCAGCAGGGCGGCAAGGTCCTCTTCACCAAGGTGCTGCAGCCCGGCCTCACGGGCCAGTGAGCGCACACGGTCCGTTGCGGGCGTGATGGGCCCGGGAGCGGACACGGCGCCGTGTCCGCTCCCGGGCCCGATAACAAGAGCGGCGAGTCCGGGCGGCTCCTGGGGAGGACTGAGGACCCGTCGGATGCACTGATCGCACGTCGGGGACGCCCGGGACGGTGACCGCGGTGGCCGGGCAGCGCGACATCTCCCCGACGGCGGCTCGTCGCGGCAGCCGGAAGTTCTCTCCTCCCCGGGTTCGACCGGCGGCGGTCTGCCGGGCGGCGTATTCGCGGGTGCGGGCGGTGGAGGTCGGCTTCGCCTGCCCGCCGGAACCCGGGGGCCAGCAGCAATGTCAGTGGTGGCATCTACCGTTTTCCCATGACCCGTTCCGTACAGGCCCTGTCCTACCGACGTCCGTCTGCGCTGCGTTCTTCACCGGCCGGCGCTCTGCTCGGGCTGGAGACCGCCGGTGGTCTCACCCCGCGCGGCGCCGAGCCGCATCCGCGGTTCTTCTCCGGGTTCCTGGCATCGCCGGGGATTGCGGCGCGCGGTCTGCTGGCTGTCGCCGACGTGGCCTCGGCCCGCTACTACCAGCGGCAGTCGGGATCATCCCTCGATCCCGTCGTCACCGGCAACGGCGACCGGCTGCGGTTCGAGTCGTTCTCCGGCTGCTGTGGTGTGTACGCACGACTCGACGTGCTGGAGGAAGGGCTCGGCGGCATACGGACAGGCCGGGGCACCACCAACGTGGACGTCAATCATCCGCTGCGGGAATCGCTCTCCCGGATGACTTCGCAGGATCCGCTGCATCTGTGCGTGGGTTCCGAGGAGTTGGCGGTCACTACGTCCGAGGGCCGCGTCGTGGAGAAGAGGGTGCCGTTACCCGACCGGTGGCTGCGCGGCTTCGCCGAGGCCCAAGTGGCCTCGTCCGGATTCGATCTGAGGGCTGAGCTCCCCGCCGCGCGGGCGGTCCGGTTCTTGCGGTCGCTGCCACGGTCCGGGACTGCGTCACGCGGTGCGCGATGGCTGGTCCCGACCCCGGACGGCGGCCTGCGGCCCACCTCGCGTCCGGTGGCGGGAGCCGTCTGCCTGGCGGGGCCCGAGCGACTGGTCACCCTTCAGCGATTGTTGCGCGACGCGACGGCGCTGCGGGTGTACGCACCCGTGTGCGACGGAGAGGCTGCGGCAAGCGCCTGGGAGGTAGTCCTGCCGGGGATGAGGCTCACCCTGACTCTCTCCCCGGACTCCGCGCGTGGCTTCTCTGGCGAGGGCGGTGTGCTGGAGGCGCTCGCGACCGAGGACGCCGCGGAGGACGCCGAGTCGGTCTCGGTGCTGCTCGCGTGGGAGCCCCGGATCGACGTGGCGGACCTGGCCGATCGGTCGGGCCTCACCACGGATCGGGTGCGGGCGGCGCTGACACGTCTGGGCACGGCGGGCCGGGTGGGGTACGACCTCGCCGACGCGGCCCACTTCCACCGCGAGTTGCCGTACGACGCGGATCGCGCGGAGCGGCACAACCCCCGACTGGTGGCGGCCCGGAAGCTGGTCGGTGCCGGTGCGGTGGTCCTGGACGAGGGTGCGGCCACCGTTCTTTCGGAGACGCGGCGCCACCGAGTGGGCCAGGACGGCGGGAGATTGAGCTGCACCTGCCAGTGGTGGGCCGACTACCGGGGCCGGCGCGGGCCGTGCAAGCATGCGCTCGCCGTACTCCTGGTCCGCGGAGGCACGACCGTCGCCGGAGGTGCGCGATGAGTGAACTGATCGCCGCGGTGCGGGAAGCCCGCACGCAGGAGGTGCCCGCTCTGGTCCGCCGGCTCGACAAGGCCGGGCGCAGGGCAGCCCTGGCAGAGCTCAAAAACCTGCGCCAGGAGGCGAAGGACTGGGACTGGCGCAAGCGGGAGAAGATCCGCAAGGCGCTGCTGGTCGCGGGTGCGGGGTGCCAGCCCGGTGCGGCCGGCTGCGCCTCCTGGCTCAACGCCCGTTCCCTGAGCGGCTGGCACCGGCATCCCTATCCCCTGCTGCTGGAAGCGCTCGCCGACCGTGATCCGGCGTGGCTCGCCGATCTCGCCACCCGGCTCGCCGGACGGCCCGCCCTCTCGGACGCCGAGTACTCCTTCGTCCGCGAGCTGGCCGAGCGCTCCGGCTGCCCGATGCCGGCGACCGACGGGCTCGTCCTCGGCTGGGCCGAGCGGATCGGGGCGGGCCGATGGAGCACGTCCGGGGCGTCCCTGCACCAGGTCCTCGCGGAGGACCCCCACACCGGGGTGCTCGCACCGCGCCTCTTCGGTCTCACCGAGTTGCCCTCCCACATCACCTGGCACCACCACGACGACCCCGCTTCGCTCCGGGACTGGCCGGGAGCCCTGGCCGCGCTGGCAGAGGAAGGGATACTGGACCGCCCGGTGTGGGTGGACCGGTGCGTGAAACGGCTCCTGCGCGGTGGAAAGACCGGCGACCAGCGCTTCTTCCTCTCACTCCTGCGGCTGCTGGCCCTCACCGATCAGGAGGAGGACCATCGGACCTCCGAGTGGATCGCCCTGGCGGCGGACGGCCTCCCGATCGTGGCCGGCCACGCCCAGGGGGTACTCGCTCGGCTCCAGGCCCGGGGCACGCTGACCCTGCGGGAGCTCTCGGAGGTCTCCGGTTCCGTTCTCCTGCGCAGCGAGAAGAGGCTGGTCCGCGCACAACTCGTGCTGCTGGGGAAGGCGTTGCGCCATGACCGTGCGGCGGCCGGCCGGCTGCTTCCCGTGGTGGCGGAGGCGTTCGGCCACGAGGACCTCGACATCCAGGAGAGGGCGCTCAAGCTGACAGCCCGTTTCCTCCCTGCCGAGGACGGTTCGCTCCGTGAGGTGCTCGCGGGAGCCGCGGATCTCCTCGCGGCCGTGCACCACGCCGCCGCCGTCGAGGTGTTCGGCAGCCTCTTCGAACCGGTAGTGCCGTCCCGGTCGTACGAGGAGCAACTGCCGCCCGCACCCGTGGCACGCCCGCTCGATGCCGCTCCGACGACGGTGGCGGAGCTGGTCGTCGATGTCGCGGCCGTGGTGAAGGCCGCGTCCTGGGAGACCCCCGCGTTCGAGCGGGCCCTGGACGGGCTGGTCCGCCTCGCACGGACCGACCGGGAGCTACTGAGCCGGGCGTTGCGGGAAGCTCTGGTGGGATCATGGTTCCTCCCGGGGGACGACTCCGAGCAGAGATTCTGGCCGGCCGTCCGAAGCCCCCAGGGCCTTGCTGTCGTCGTCGCCTCCCTGCTGGGCGTCGTCCCGGACCCGCCGGCGGCCGGGGGAGCTGCCCCGCACGCGTCGGCATCGGCATCGGCATCGGCATCGGCATCGGCATCGGGACAGTGTGTGCATGCCGCTCTGGACGACGTGCTCGCCGCCCGCCTGTGGGAAGCGGTCGCCTACGTGCGGACCGGGGCAGTCCCCTTCCTTCTGGCCACCCCCACCTGGCACTCGGGCGCGCTGGACGCGGTCACCCTGGTCGAACGACTGCGGGAGTACCACCGCATGGGTGTGGAACCCGGCCCGGCGGACTTCGCGCAGGCACTGCTCCGGGTGCGCAGAACCGGTGAGCGCGCCGCTGCCGACGAGGCGGCGTCGCTCGGTACGCCTCAGGGCGACCGGCTTGCCGCCTGGATACGCGCAGACGATCCCGTGGCGGCCGTGGTCCCCCACGGCGCGGGCGGCGGAGTGCCGGAGGTCCGCAACTGGTGGGGCCGCGCGATGAAGGACAGCCGTCGCATCGGCCTGGCCACCCTCGGGAATCCGAGGATCTCGCAGGAGTTCCCCGCCGCGTTCCGGCCACTCGGAGAGGCGCGCGGGGCGGTCCGGCACCCGTGCTACCACTGGACGGGCCAACGCCCCGCGCACTTCCTGGCGACCCTGCCGCAGGACGGCGAGGCCCTCGCCGCCTGGCTGCTCCCCGACTTGTGCCCCGAGGAGGGCCGGCGGGGCGCCGCCTGGATCCTGCCGGAGCTGGCCGAGACGGAGGGGCCTGCCGCTGATGCCGTCCACCTCGCCCTCGCCCACGGGCTGGGCTCGCCGTACCCGCAGGACCGGCTCGCGGCGGTCGACGCGCTGCTCGTCCTGGCGGCGCGCGGCCGCCTGGACGCGGGGATGCTCGGCAGGGAGCTGACCCTGTTGATCGACCGCGATCTGGTGAAGGTCAGCAGGCTGGCGGACGCGGCCCGCAGCGCCGTCGCGGCGGGTGCGCACCGGACGGTCCTGCGTCTGCTGACGCCGGTGCTGCCGCAACTGCTCGCGTACGAGCGGGCGCCGCACGGGCTGCACGAGATACTCGCGGTGGCCGCGGAATGCGCGGAGACGGCGGGCACCGAGGGCGCGGCACCTCCACCGGGCCTCTTCGGTCTGGCGCAGCGGGGCGGTACCTCGCAGCGCGTGATGCAGGCGGCTCGTCTGCTGGCCACGTACGGGGGCGGGGTGCAGCCCCCGGGTGCGGGCGGTGGGCGGTGAGGAGCCCCCCGGGCTCGGACGGAGGGCGGGGGGGGCGGCCTCGAACCGACCGAACTCGGTCAGGACCCGGACCGGACCCGGACCGGACCCGGACCGAACTCGGTCAGGACCCGGTCAGGACCCGAACCGGACCCGGGCCGGACCCGGCCGGGAAAGAGGCCGAGCCGGACCGGACCGACGTACCTCCGGGCTCCCCATGCCCGACAATTCCGACCAACAGATGCCTGAAAAGTGACGAAAGGCGACTAGATCCACACTTAACCCATCGGTCACAATGCGTTCGTGATCAGGCAACACCACTCGGTCACAGTGAAGTCATGACTGATGTGACATCTGCCAAGACTGCCCGCCGCCCCCACCACTGGCGGCGGGACCTGATCGAGCTCGCCGCCCTGTTCACCGCTGTGGCGGTGGCCGACGTCGTAGCGAACCTCATCGGGCACCAGCCCGACGGCCCGTATCTGCTCGCCGCCTCGGCGGTGGCGCTGACCGCCACCGCCACCTTCCACACCTGGTGGGCACGGAGGCACAGCCACGCCCCACCGCCCGAGGGCGGGAACTCCGTATCCGGTGGAACAGCCGTCGGATACGGTGCCGAGCTCGGCCTGAACCTGTCCTTCGAGGCGTCGCCCGCCCTCGACGAGACGGTGTTGTGGCGGATGCGGACGACGGTCCAGGACGCGCCCGGAAGCCTGGCGGCGCTGTGCATCGCGCTCGCCCGTCTCCGTATCGACATCCTGACCCTCCAGACGCACCCGCTGGCGGACGGCACCGTCGACGAGTTCCTGCTGCGTGCGCCCTCGTCGTTGAGCGCCTCCGAGCTGTCCCGGGAGGTCTCCGCAGCCGGCGGGGCGTCCACCTGGATCGAGCGGGCCGACGCCCACGATCTGGTGGACACCCCGACGCGGGTTCTGGGGCTGGCCACGCGTACCGCGCTGGACGCGGCGGAACTCCCGCTCGCCCTCCGCCAGCTGCTGGGCCGCTGCACCATCCACTCGGTGCCGGCGGTCTCCGTGACCGGCCGCATCACCGGCGGTGACGGCACTCCCGTGGAAGGGGTGCTGGAAGAGACGGTCATGCGCCTGCGCGACCCTTCGGGCGGCGTGATCACGGTGGAGCGCCCGTACCTGCCCTTCACACCCACCGAGTTCGCCCGGGCCCGCGCTCTCGTCGAGCTCGACGCACGCCTCGGCCCCCGCGTCCCACGCGGTGAGGACATCCTCACGCTCGCCGAGGGTCCAGAGATCACCGTGCGCCGCGCGGACCAGAGCGACCTCGCGGCAGCACGCGAGATGCACGACCGCTGCTCGCAGCGCACCCTGGGGCTCCGTTACCACGGCCCGGTCGCGGACGCGGACCGCTACCTCGACCACCTGCTCAGCCCGCGCTTCGGCCGTACCCTCTCCGTACAGACCGACTCGGGGCGGATCGTCGCACTCGGCCACCTCCTCTGGGACGGTGACGAGACCGAGGTCGCCCTCGTCGTCGAGGACGACTGGCAGCGGCGCGGAGTCGGCTCCGAGTTGCTGCGCCGGCTGGTCGGTCTGGCCGCCGAGGCTGGTTGCGACTCCGTCTACGCCGTCACCCAGGCCGACAACACCGGCATGGTCGCGGCGATGCGCGGGCTCGGTCTGCCCCTCGATTACCAGATCGAGGAAGGCACTCTGGTGATCACGGCGCGGCTGACCCCCCGCCGCGCGACCACGCTCACCTCCCCGTCCATGGCGGCGGACGGCATCCTCCCGGTGGAGCCCCCTGAGTACCGCTGAACACGGCTGAATACCGCTGAACACCTTTGAGATCCCTATGATTCCTGAGGCCCCCGAGCACTCCTGAGGCCTCCGAGCACCCCTGAGCGTCGGTCCGCAGGCCGACCACCGTACCGATCCGGCCAATCGCACAGTCGATTCCCGGACGCTCCCTGCGGTGCGGGAGAAGGCCCGCACCGCAGGGAGCCCGTGCGTTCCGAGGTGGCTCCGCACGCGGTGCCCAGGGCCGCGCTTCCGGTCCCTCGCGGAACCAGGGTGACGGGAAGTCGGTTCGCGTACGAGGATGTCCGCATGTCAGATACTTCGAGCAGCGCGCTGCCCCGTCAGGTAGCCGACGCCTACGTCGACGCAATCATCGATCTCGACCCGATCCTCGGTACGTACCTGGGCGTCCCGGCAAGCCACCGCAGCCTGCCCGACTTCTCGCCCGAAGGCCGGCAGGCCATCGCCGACCTCGCCCGTGCCACGCTGGTGAAGCTGGACGCGGCGGAGCTCCTTCCGGGCGCCGACAGCGACGCCGAGCGACGCTGCGGCAGGCTGTTGCGTGAACGCCTCACCGCCGAGATCGCGGTCCACGAAGCGGACGAGCATCTGCGGGCCGTCTCCAACCTGCACTCCCCGGCCCACAGTGTCCGGGAAATCTTCACGGTGACGCCGACCGAGACGGACGAGGACTGGGCCGTGGTCGCCGACCGGCTGCGCGCCGTTCCGGGGGCGCTCGCGGGATACCGTGCCTCGCTCGCCCTCGGCCTCGAACAGAAGCTGCACGGCGGCCCCCGTCCCACCGCCACGTTCGTCGAGCAGCTGACGGCCTGGGTGGGAGGCGAAGGTGAGGGAGCGGGGTTCTTCGCGGACTTCGTCGCCCCCGGCCCCGACGCTCTCCGCGAGGAGCTGGACAGTGCCGCCCGCGTCGCCACCGAGGCGCTGGTGGCCCTGCGCACCTGGATCAGCGAGGTGTACGCCCCCGCGATCGAGGGCTCGCCCGACACCGTGGGGCGCGAGCGGTACGCCCGCTGGTCGCGTTATTTCAACGGTACCGATCTGGACCTGGACGAGGCGTACGCATACGGCTGGTCCGAATACCACCGGCTGCTCGCCGAGATGAAGACCGAGGCGGCGAAGATCCTCCCCGGGGCGGGTCCTTGGGAGGCGCTCGCCCACCTCGACGTCCACGGCAAGCACATCGAGGGCGTGGACGAGGTCCAGAAGTGGCTCCAGGGCCTGATGGACGAGGCCATCGAGGCGCTCGACGGCACGCACTTCGAACTCGCCGAGCGGGTACGGAAGGTGGAGTCGCGGATCGCCCCGCCCGGAGGCGCCGCCGCCCCCTACTACACCGGCCCTTCCGAGGACTTCTCCCGCCCGGGCCGCACCTGGCTGCCGACGATGGGCGAAACCCGCTTCCCCGTCTACGACCTGGTGTCCACCTGGTATCACGAGGGCGTGCCCGGCCACCACCTCCAGATCGCCCAGTGGACCCATGTCGCCTCCTCGCTCTCCCGCTACCAGGCGTCGGTCGGCCAGGTCAGCGCGAATGCCGAGGGCTGGGCGCTGTACGCGGAGCGGCTCATGGACGAGCTCGGCTTCCTGCCGGACGCCGAACGGCGGCTCGGTTACCTGGACGCGCAGATGATGCGCGCCTGCCGGGTCATCGTGGACATCGGCATGCACCTCGAGTTGGAGATTCCGGCGGAATCGCCGTTCCACCCGGGTGAGCGGTGGACCCCGGAACTGGCGCAGGAGTTCTTCGGCGCCCACAGTGGCCGCCCGGCGGACTTCGTGGAGAGCGAGCTGACCCGCTACCTCTCGATGCCGGGTCAGGCGATCGGCTACAAGCTCGGCGAGCGTGCCTGGCTGCTGGGCCGGGAGAACGCCCGCGCGGCCCACGGAGAAGCCTTCGACCTCAAGGCCTGGCACATGGCGGCCCTGTCGCAGGGGTCGCTGGGCCTGGACGACCTGGTCGAGGAGCTCTCCAAGCTCTGATGCCGGACGGTCCCGTCGGCGCGGCGGTCGTCGGCCGGGCGGGACCTCGACCGGTGCACCAGTGTCGGCCGGCGGCGGCAACGCCGTCCGGCCGACCGCCAGCCGCCAGCCGCCAGCCACCAGCCACCAGCCACCAGCCACCAGCCACCAGCCACCAGCCACCAAGATCTTCCATACCCCGAAGGTGCCGAACCACCGCACCTGACGGTTCCTCGTACCGCCCGGACCACGCACCGCGACCGAAGGCGCCACCGATGCCAGGCTTCCTCCTCTGCGCCGACCCGCTGCGCCCCAGCCGTCCCGACCCGGCGTTCGCCGGAGAGGCGGCATCGGTACGGGACTTGGGTACCGCCACCGCGCTCCTCGACCACGACGCCCTGCTCGCGAGCGACGCGACGGGAGCCGTCGCCCGGGTGCCGCGCGGATCGGGCCCGTACTGGTACCGGGGCTGGATGATTCCCGCGCGGCGGTACGCCGAGCTGGAGCGGGCTCTCGCGGATCGAGGGGCCTCGCTGCTCACGGACGCGGCGGCGTACCGGACCGCCCATGAACTTCCGGGCTGGTACGCCGTGTTCGACGGGCTGACACCGCGCAGTGTCTGGTACCCGGTCTCCGCCACGGCTCCCGTACCGGAGGACGGCGCGTTCTGGTCCGCCCTCGCGCGACCGCTCGGCCGAGGCCCCGGGATCGTCAAGGACTTCGTGAAGTCCCGGAAGCACGAATGGCACGAGGCTTGCTTCGTACCCGAGTTGGAGGACCCCGAGGCGCTCTCCGCGGTCGTCGGACGGATGGTCGCTCTCCAGGGCGACTTCCTCGCGGGCGGAGTGGTGGTACGCGCCTACGAACGGTTCGTCCCGGGCGGCGAGGCGCGGGTGTGGTGGGTCGACGGAGTGCCCGTCATGGTGACCGCCCATCCGGACACCCCGGGCGACCGGCCCGTCCCCGAGCTGGGTCCCGTCGGCGAGGCCGTGCGCCGCCTCGGCTGCCGGCTGGTGACCACCGACCTGGCGCTGCGCGAGGACGGTACGTGGCGGGTGGTCGAGGTCGGCGACGGGCAGGTGAGCGGCCTCCCTTCCGGCATCGGCGCGAGGCCCTTGCTGGAGGCGCTCCTCACCGCGTGAGCCGGACCGGGGTCCCGTACGCCACCCGGCACGGGGTCCTCAACAGCCGCAGTCCTCGTCCGCCACCGGCGCCGTGAGCGGGTCGGGGGCGCGCCGCTCGGCTCCGCGCGCGGTCTCGAAGGGGAAGCCCTCGCGTACCCAGTACTCGAATCCGCCCCGCATCTCCTTGACCTGGTAGCCGAGTCGGGCGAGCGCGAGGGCCGCCCTCGTCGCTCCGTCGCAGCCCGGTCCCCAGCAGTAGGTGACGACGGGGACGGCCGCATCGAGGAGTCGGGCGGCCTGCTCCGGTATCAGCGCGGTGGGCAGGTGCACGGCGCCCGGGATGTGCCCCTGGTCCCAGGAGGCCGTGGAGCGGCTGTCCAGGACGGTGACGCCCGGGCCCGCGTCGAGGTTCAGGGCCGCGGCGACGTCGGAGACATCGGCGTGGAAGGCCAGCGAAGCGGCGAAGTAGGCTGCGGCGTCGGCCGGAGGGGCGGGCGGCACGCGCAGAACCGGGTGGTCGGAAGTGGCCACGGCGGGCCGTGCGGTGCGGGGTGAGGTCGTGTTCATGGGCTCAAACCTAGGCGGGCCACGCGCCCGCCAGAAGGCATGATCCATGCCGCTCTCCTTGATCTGCCGGGGATTCCCCTGTTGTCTGGGCGCATGACCGACTATTCACCGGACGCCACTGACTGGCGCATTCTCGATGCCCTGCAGCGCGACGGCCGGGCCAGCTTCGCCGAACTCGCCCGGGCCGTGGCCATGTCGCCGAGCGCGGTGACCGAACGGGTGCGACGGCTGGAGGAGCTCGGTGTGATCAGCGGGTACAGCGCGGTGGTGGAGCCGGAGCGCCTCGGCCTGCCGATCCTCGCCTTCGTACGGCTGCGCTATCCGACCGGCAACTACAAGCCGTTCCACGATCTCCTCGCCACCACTCCGGAGATCGTCGAGGCGCACCACACCACGGGGGACGACTGCTTCGTACTGAAGGTGACCGCGCGTTCGATGCGTCACCTGGAGGAAGTGACGGGACGCATCAGCGGCCTGGGCTCGGTGACCACGAGCGTGGTGTACTCCTCCCCGCTCCCCCGGCGCCCGATCGAGCGCTGAGGCCCTTCCCGGGGCGCGCCCGCCCCGCGAGACCTCGTTTTCCCGGGGCGTGGCCTGCCCGGCGCCTCCCCGTTTCCCGGGGCGTGGCCTGCCCGGCGCCTCCCCCGTTTCCCGGAGCGGGCCCACCCGGTGCCCCACCGCCACCTCGCCTCCCTCGCGGAGGGCGGAGGACCGTGCCGCTCACCCCCGTGTGCCGCCGTCCATTGCCCGCTCACCGGACCGGACCCCCGTCCTCGGCAGGCGGCCGGCCACGACATCGGCGAGCACGGCGAAGTACTCCGTGGGCCGGGCCTCGAAGCCGGTCCACGCGGAGAGGGCGACCGGGCCGCTGTCCGGCCCCCGCAGCAGGTCGACGGACGTCTGGGCGAACCGGGGAGCGAGGCCGTCCCGTTCGGCGTCCCGCAGAACTCCGATCAGTGCCCCCACCGCGTCCAGGGCGTTCTCGCGGAGATCGGGACCCGCCCGCGGTATCCGCCCCGGTCCTGCCGCGGGATTCGCTTCGGCCAGCAGTCCGTCCAGACGCTGACAGCTCCAGGGCCGTCTCCGCCGTGTCCGCGGCCGCGGGCCCGGCCTCCACCAGCACGCTCAGGGCGGCGACCAGTGCCGTGGTCCGGGCGTCCTGACGGGCCGGATCGATCCGCGCCACCACGTCCTGCTCCACCTCGTCGGCGATCCGCTGTCCGGCGGCGACGGCGCTCTCCGCGGCGCGACGCCCCATCCCGGTCGTCTGCGCCAGGACCCACGCTCCGGGAGCCAGCAGGTCGCGCACCGTGCGGATGCCGCTCTCCTCCAGAGCGGCGAGGCACAGCGGTTCCCGGGCCGTCTCCCGCAGCCGGGTGACTGGGATCCGGGCGAGTTGCCGGTCGACCAGTTCGTGCCGCAGCGGCGCCCATGCTTGCCGGATTGCTTCGACGGCCCGTGCGTAGTCCTCGGCCACCGCCGCGGCGGACTCCCGCAGTTTCCTCGCACGGCGGACAACCCGTGGATTCACTCCGCGCATGCGGGAGAGCGCGCGGAGGTTGCCTCCCACGACGCCGAGGATCAGCAGCACCAAGCCGCCCTCGATGAGCGCGTCCGAGAGACCGAGGCGGTCGGTGTCGGCCTGATCGTCGTCCGGTGTCTGCAGGTCTCCCTTGCGCGGCCCTTCGGCGTACACGAATCCGGTGTCCCAGCCGAAACCGGAGACCGGGTCGTACTCGGGGGCCTTCACCTACGGACCGGATCACCCCCCGGACCGGTCACATCGTACGACCGCCTAGTCCGGCGTTCGCAGGGGCACCGCGCCAGGGCCGCTGGTGACGGCTGGGCGGCGGAGCGGCCACGGTTGCCGCGGGTCAGCCGAGCCGGTGCCGGACCGTCGATCCCTGCCGGCCCTTCACGACTTCCAGCTGGGCGGGGATCCGGCGCCGCAGGTCGGCCACGTGGCTGACGATGCCGACGCTGCGGTCCCGCTCGCGCAGCGCGTCCAGGACGTCCAGCACCTCGTCGAGGGTCTGCTCGTCCAGGCTGCCGAAGCCCTCGTCGATGAAGAGGGTGTCCAGCCGCGTTCCGCCCGCCTCGTCGGTCACCACGTCGGCGAGGCCGAGTGCGAGGGCGAGGGAGGCGAAGAAGGTCTCGCCGCCGGAGAGGGTGGCGGTGTCACGTTCCCGGCCCGTCCAGGCATCGACGACGTGCAGCCCCAGGCCGGCCCGGCGGCTTCCGGTGCGGGCGTCGGAATGGACCAGGGTGTAGCGGCCGGCGGACATCCGCTGGAGCCTGACGGTGGCGGCGGCGGCCACCTGCTCCAGGCGGGCGGCGAGTACGTAGGACTCCAGCCGCATCTTGCGTTCGTTGTCGGCGGAGGTACCGGCGGTGAGCGCGGCGAGGCGGGCGACCCGTTCGTACTCCGCGCGGAGCGGGCCCAGTACGCGTACCTCCCGGGCGGCCTCGTGGGAGAGGCGGTCCAGTTCGGTGCGGCGCTCCTGGGCGGCGGAGTGCGCCGCCGAACCGTCGCGGAGGAGGGCCTCGGCGCGGTCGTACGCCTCACGCGCCCGGTCCGGCGACGCGGCGGGGTGTGCTGCGGCCTCGCGGGCGTCCTCCTCCGCCAGCCGGTCGGCGACGGTGGCGGCCTCGGCCTGCCAGACGTCGATCCGGTGCTGCAACTGCCGCTGCGCGGAGCGGTCGAGCAGGGTCGCGACGGCCGCCTGCGGGGTGTCGAACCCGGCGCGGAAGGCCGCGTCGGCCAGGCGCCCGTCGGCCTCCTTGCGCCGTTCGGCCGCGCTCTCCTCGGTCCGTACGGCGTCGGCGGCCTCGGCGAGCAGGTCGGCGCGCCGGGCGAGCCGGTCGGCGTGGTCCGCGATGGTGCCGGGCACTTCGCGCACACCGGCGAGTTCGGCGTCGAGAGCCGCCTGCTCCCGGTCCAGGTCCTCGCGCCGGGAGACCCTCACGGCGGCCCGCCGTTCGGCGTGGCGGCGCTGGTCCAGCCGGTCCTGGTGTTCCCGCTCGGCGGCGGCGAGGATCTCGCGCGCCCGGTGCGTACCGGCGGCGAGCCGGTGGGCATCGCCGTGCTCGCGGGTCAGTACGTCGACGTGGGCGCTCAACTCGGCGACGGAGGGGGCACCGGGCCCGGCTGCCAGGGCCGCGTCCGCCGCGCCCCCGGCCGCCTCGGTGCGCGCGGTGGCGTGGCGTTCCGAGAGGAGTCCGAGCGCCCGGTCGGCCCGGACCCGGGCCTGTTCTGCGGCCCGGTGGGCGGTGAGGGCGGCTTCCTCGGTGGCGCGGTCCACGTGTCCGTCGCCCGCTCGCGCGGGGGCCGGGTGCTCGGCCGAGCCGCAGACCGCGCACGGCTCGCCGGCCGCGAGTCCGGCGGCCAACTCGGCGGCGATGTCGCGCAGTCGGCGTTCCCGCAGGCCGAGCCAGCGTTCGTGGGCGGCGACCGCGCCCTCCCGGGCGGCGGTCAGCTGCTCCCGGGCGCCGTCGATTTCACGGGCGAGAGCGTCACGGCGCCGGGCCGCGTCCAATCGGCCCCGGGCGGCAGCGAGTCGGCCGGCGAGCCGTTCGGTCCGGGTCGCGGCCTCCTGCGCCGCCTCGGCCTCGGCGACCAGGGCCGTCCGGGTGTCCTCCCAGCCGGCCAGCCAGGCGTCCGCTTCGAGGATGGCCTCGTCGTCCTGTACCGACTCGCCGTCGAGCGCGACACGTTCGGCGTCGATGGCGGCGCTGCGCGTTTCGGCGCGACGGGCGGCGCCGAGGCCGCCCAGCTCCTGGCGGTAGCGGCGTTCCAGCTCGGCGAGCTGTCCGGCTCCGGCGTCGGCGAGTTCGGCGGGCAGCCGCGTACGGAACCGGTCGCGGACGGCACCCGCCGCGGCGGCCTCGCGCTCGGCAGCGTCCCGCAGTTCGAGGGCGGGGACGATCAACTCCGCCTTACGGGCCCGTGCCAGGCGTTCCTCGCAGCGGTCGCGCTCGGCGCGGCCTTCCTCCAGACCGGACGCGCGCCGTTCGGTCTCGGCGAAACGCTTTTGGAGACGGGCGAGTTCGCGCTCCTCGTCCAGCGCGCCGCGGGCCGCCGTCCGGCGCTCCTCCGCGGCTGCCACCGCGATGCGGGCGATCTCCAGCCGCTCCCGCGCACCGGTGCGCGCGTTCGCCGCCCACCCCAGCACGCCTTCGGCGAGGCCGGGTTCGCCGGGCTGGGCGGTCGGCAGGGGCGTCTCGGCCATGGGGCCGGCCGCCTGTGCCAGCCGCTGGGCGGTGGCGAGGACGCGTTCGTCCCCGGCCCTGACGCGGGACTCGGCGGTACGGCGGAGTTCGGCGAGGCGCTCCTCGACGGCGGCGAAGCGCCGGGTGTCGAAGAGCCTGCCGAGGAGCTTGCCCCGGGCCTCGGCGTCGGCCCGCAGGAACCGCGCGAAGTCGCCCTGCGGGAGCAGCACCACCTGGCAGAACTGGTCCCGGCTCATGCCGAGGAGCTGGGTGATCTCCTCGCCGATCTCCTGGTGCGACTTGCTGAGGGCCTGCCAGCCCTTCTCGGGGTCGTACGCGCGCAGCCGGCTCTGGGCCTTCTCGGTGGTGTAGCCGTCGCCCTTCTTCTTGGGGCGGGCCTGGGCCGGGGAGCGGGTGATCTCCAGGCGCCGCCCGCCCGCGGTCAGCTCCAGCAGGACTTCGGTGGGGGTGGCGGGGTCCGCGTGGTCGCTGCGGAGCGAGGTGCCGGGGCTCTGGCGTGCGCCGGGGACGGCTCCGTACAGGGCGTAGCAGACCGCGTCGAGCACCGAGGTCTTGCCCGCGCCTGTGGGGCCGTGCAGCAGGAAGAGGCCGGCCGAGGAGAGCGCGCCGAAGTCGACCTCGGTGGTGGTGCCGAAGGGGCCGAAGGCGGTGAGGACGAGCCGGTGGAGCCTCATCGGGACACCTCGCGGACCCCGTCGTCCACGCGCACGTCGTCGAAGGCGGCGCGCAGCACGGTGCGTTCCGTCTCGTCCGGGCCGCTGCCGCCGCGCACGTGCGCCACGAAGTCCTCCGCGATCTGGTGGTCGTCGCGCCCCTTGAGGCGCTGCGCGTACGAGGCGAGCGGGTCCTCGGGGTCGCGTTCGGGGTCGAAGACGAGGCTGAGGGTGTGCGGGAAGCGTTCGGCGAGGCGCGCCATGGGATCGGCGGGGCGGGCGGGGTCGGTGAGGGTGGCCTCGACCCAGGAGTCCCGGTGCCGCTCCAGAGCGGGGTCCTCCAGGAGCGCGTCGAGACGGCCGCGGAGCCGGGCGAGCGGCCGGGGTACGGGGCAGTCGACGCGTTCACCGGTGACCGTTCCGTCCGCGTCCAGGTCGATCAGCCACATGGTCTTGCGGTGGTCCGCCTCGGAGAAGGAGTACGCGAGCGGGGAGCCGGAGTACCGGACCCGCTCGCTGACCCGCTGGCTGCCGTGCAGGTGGCCGAGGGCCACGTAGTCGACGCCGTCGAAGACGCCCGCGGGGACGGCGGCGACTCCGCCGACGGTGATGTCGCGCTCGCTGTCGCTGGGCTCGCCGCCCGCGACGAAGGCGTGGGCGAGCACGACGGACCGGGTACCCGGCGCGCGTGCGGCGAGGTCGGCACGGACCTGGTCCATCGCGGCGGAGAGGACGGACTCGTGCACCGCCTTCCCGGCCCCGAGGGAGTCCTTCACGAGGGCCGGTTCGAGGTAGGGGAGTCCGTAGCAGGCGACGTCGCCGTGGGCGTCGGCGAGCAGGACGGGGGTGCCGCATCCGGCGGGGTCGGTACGCAGGTGGATGCCGGCCCGGTCGATGAGTCCGGCGCCGACCCCGAGCCGGCGGGCCGAGTCGTGGTTGCCGGAGATCATGACGGTGGGCACCCCGAGGGCGGCGAGCCGGTGCAGGGCGGTGTCGAAGAGCTCGACGGCGGCGAGCGGCGGCACGGCGCGGTCGTAGACGTCTCCGGCGACGAGGACGGCGTCCACCTCGCGGTCGCGGACGGTGGCGACGAGGTGGTCGAGGTACGCGGCCTGGGCGTCGAGCAGGGCGACGCGGTGGAAGGACCGGCCCAGGTGCCAGTCCGAGGTGTGCAGCAGTCTCAAGGCGTCGCTCCGCCCGCTGTGATCCGCATGTTCCTGGTCCTCCGCCCCGTGGCCGGCAACGGCCTCGCGCCCTGTCCGGGCCGTCCCGGTCTCCTGCTGCGTGCGCCGGCGCGCGGCTCGGGATCGGCGGACCCGGGCGCGGCCGTGCGGACTCCACGCTAATGCCGCCGGGCCCCGGTTCCCGCATCGCCGGGGGTGGCGAACCTCACCGGGACCTCGGCCGGGCCGGGATTGCCGGATGCGCGCGGTCACACGTCCCCGTACGCCTCGCCGCCGAGTTCGAGCGTCGCCGAGCCCGCCGTCGCGTCGGCCAGCCAGGCACGGAACCCGGCCACGTCCGCGTCGGGCAGGCCGATCTCCAGGGTGACCGCCTCCGCGTAACGCACCTCGCGTACGGCGGTTCCGGTGGCTCTCATGTCGTTCTCCAGCTTGCCCGCCCGCTGGTGGTCGACCGTGACGGTGGCCAGCCGGTAGCGCTGCCGGGTGAGGGTGCCGAGCTCGTCCAGCGCCTCGCCGACCACTCCCCCGTACGCCCGGATCAGGCCACCGGCGCCGAGCTTCACGCCGCCGTAGTACCGGGTCACCACGGCCACGGCGTACCGGACCTCGCGGCGCATCAGCATCTGCAGCATCGGCACTCCGGCGGTCCCGCCGGGTTCGCCGTCGTCGCTGGCCTTCTGGACGGAGGCGTCGGCGCCGACCACGTAGGCGTAGCAGTTGTGGGTGGCGGTGGGGTGCTCCTTGCGGACGCGTGCGACGAAGTCCTGCGCCTCCTGTTCGGTGGCGGCGGGGGCGAGCGCGCAGAGGAAACGCGACCGGTTGATCTCGGTCTCGTGCACGCCCGCTCGGGCAACTGTCCGGTACTGCTCCTGCATGCCTCCACCCTAGGTGGTGGCCGACAGGTCCATTCCGGGGTCCCGAGGCCCGCCGGAGCAACCGCCGCAGACCGACGCGCGCGGGGAATGGCGGGGCCGCGGCCCGGGTTGTCGGTGGCATGTACGCAGACGACGACACGATCCGGCGGATTCTCCTGAACACCGGCGACACCTGGGCCGTGGTCGGCCTCTCCACCAACACCTCGCGCGCGGCCTACGGCGTCGCCGGGGTCCTCCAGCGCTTCGGCAAGCGGGTCGTTCCGGTCCACCCGAAGGCCGAGACGGTGCACGGCGAGCAGGGGTACGCCTCGCTCGCGGACATCCCGTTCCCGGTGGACGTGGTGGACGTCTTCGTCAACGGCGAGCAGGCCGGTGCCGTCGCGGACCAGGCCGTGGCGATCGGGGCGAAGGCCGTCTGGTTCCAGCTGGGGGTGATCGACGAGGCCGCGTACGCACGGACGCGCGAGGCCGGTCTCGACATGGTCATGGACCGTTGCCCCGCGATCGAGATTCCGTCCCTGAGCTGACCCGAATCACCCGGGTCCGGTCAGTCCGCGACCGAACCGGGCGTTGACGGTCGCGCCCTTCCCGCGGGCCCGGGTGGCGGCGGAGAATGACCGGCTGTGGAGACGGTGTCGTACCCGGAGCGGCTGGCCGCCGAGCTGATCGTCCTGGGCGTGCGTCCCGGCGCGACGCTGATCGTGCACGCCTCGCTGCGCGCGCTGCGCCCACCGGACCGCGGCGCGGCGGCCGTGCTCGCGGGGGTGCGGGGGGCGCTGGGACCGGCGGGGACGCTGGTCGTCCCGGCGTTCACGCAGGAGAACTCCGACACCTCGCGCGCCCATCTGGCCCGGGTCGCCGGGCTCACGGAATCGGAACGCGCCCGGGTCCGCGCGGGCATGCCGCCCTTCGACGCGGCCACCACGCCCGCCCCGGCGATGGGCGGGGTCGCCGAGGCGGTCCGGCGGGCCCCCGGCGCGCGGCGCAGCGGCCACCCGCAGACCTCCTTCGCCGCGCTCGGTCCGGCCGCCGCGTGGCTGACCCGGGGCCACCGGGCCGACTGCCACCTGGGCGAGGACTCGCCGCTGGCCCGCCTGTACGACGCGGGCGCGCAGGCCTTGTTGCTCGGCACCGGTTTCGACACGTTCAGCGCCTTCCACCTCGCCGAGTACCGCGTCCCGGAGCCGCCCGTCCGCCGCTACCGCTGTGTGGTGGGCGGCCCCGGCGGAAGGCGGTGGTGGGAGTACGAGGACGTGGCGCTGGACGACTCGGACTTCGTCGCGCTGGGCGCGGAGTTCGCGCGCTCGGCGGGCCCGGGGACCGTCCGCACCGGCCGGGTGGGCGAAGCCGCCTGCACCCTGGTGCCGGTGCGGGAGGCGGTGGACTTCGCGGTGGTCCGGTTCACGGACGGGCCGTACGCGGGCGCCCGCCGCACCCGCACCGGGGGAGCCCCTCCGTCCGGCAGCGCCCATGCCGGGGACCCGGGCGCCGGGGATACCGGCACCCGGCCCGTCAGACGCCCAGCCCCTCCACCACCACTGCGCCCGGGAGGGCGGCGAGGGACTTTCCGGGAACGATGAGCTTGCCGCGGCGGCTGCCACTCCCGATGAGGACCCACTCCTCGTCCACCACCGCCGGGTCGATCAGCAGCGGCCAGGCGGCCGGGAGGCCGATGGGCGTGATCCCGCCGTACTCCATGCCGCTCTCGCCGACGGCGACGTCCATCGGGGCGAAGGAGGCCTTGCGCGCGCCGAGGTGCTTGCGCACCGCGCCGTTGACGTCGACACGGGTCCGGGAGAGTACGACGCAGGCGGCCAGGGTGACGTCGGTGCCGCGCTTGCCCGCGACAACCACGCAGTTGGCGGACTCGTCGAGCAGATCCGCGCCGTAGTGCTCGACGAAGACGGCGGTGTCGGCGAGGTCCGGGTCCGTGTCCACGTGCAGGATCTGCTCGGGGGTGAAGCCGCCCCACCCTCGGGTCACCGCCGCGGCGACCGGGCCGGTGAGCAGGTCGGTTCGGTCGGCCGCGGGAGCGGCTGCGTCGTCGTCGAAGGTGCCGATGGGTGCGCGCATGGATCAACGCTAACAGCAGCGCGCGAGCCGGATGTTGCCGGTTTCAGCGGACCGGGGGGATCGAGACGGCCATGGTCAGCTCGACCGGCTCCGTGCCTTCGTTGCGGTAGGCGTGGGCGACGTGGGCCTGGAAGGTCGCCGAGGTGCCGGCGGGGACGGTGTGGGCGTCTCCGCCGACGACCAGGGTCAGTTCACCGGACGTGACGTGGAGGAGTTCGACGGTTCCCTCCGGGTGCGGGTCGGAGGCGCTGCCGTCACCCGGCTCCAGGTGCCAGGACCAGAGTTCGAACGGGCCTCCCGCCTCGGCACCGACGAGCAGGGTGGTCGAACTGCCCGCCTCGGTCGACCAGAGGCGTACCGCCTGCTCGGGGGCGACCAGGCGGACCTGCGGGCCCTGTTCGTAGTCGAGGAGGGTGGTGATGCTGACGCCGAGAGCGTCGGCGAGCTTCACCGTGGTGCCGATGCTCGGGTTGGTCCGGGCCTGCTCGATCTGGATGATCATGCCTCGGCTGACACCGGCGCGGGCCGCGAGAGCGTCCAGGGTGAAGCCCCGCTCCCCCCGCCAGTGCTTGAGGTTCCGTGCCAGCGACTGGGTCAACTGATCGAGATCAGACACATTCAGTCCAATATCCTTGATGGCGAAGTGCAAAATAATGAACTACGGTGTGGTGCACCTCGGCCCCAACCGTTCGCCGCACTGTACTGCGAGGCCTGTCTTGTCAGCACTTTTCGCCCTGGCCACCAGCCTGCTGTGGGGGCTCGCCGACTTCGGCGGCGGGCTGCTGACCCGCAGAATCCCGGCGCTCACGGTGGTCGTCGTCTCCCAGGCGATCGCCGTGGTGGTGCTGGGCGTCACGGTGGTGGCGACCGGCGCGTGGAGCGAGGCCGGTGACCGGCTCTGGTTCGCGGTGGCGGCGGGCACGGTGGGTCCGGTGGCGATGCTCTGCTTCTACAAGGCGCTCGCGCTCGGCCCGATGAGCGTGGTCTCCCCGCTCGGATCGCTCGGCGTCGCGGTACCGGTCTCCCTCGGCCTGCTCGCCGGGGAGCGGCCGGGTCCGGCCCAGCTGGCCGGGGTCGTCATCGCCGTGGCGGGGGTCGTCCTGGCGGGCGGGCCGGAGCTGCGCGGGGCGCCGGTGCGCCGCCGGGCCGTGCTGCTGACACTGGTGGCCGCCTTCGGCTTCGGGGCCGTCATGTCCCTGGTCTCGGAGGCTTCGACCAGCACGACCGGCCTGTTCCTGGCCCTCTTCGTACAGCGCGTCACCAACGTCCTGGTCGGCGGCGCGGCCCTGTGGGTGTCAGTACGCCGTGGCGGCCGGGCCCTGCCGGAGAAGGGCGGCGGGGCGGCGATCCTCGGGGCGCTGCCCGCGCTGGCCTTCGTCGGGCTCGCGGACGTCGCGGCGAACGGTACGTACGCCACGGCCGCGCGCCACGGCTCGGTGACGGTGGCCGCGGTACTGGCCTCGCTCTATCCGGTGGTGACCGCCCTGGCCGCGCGCGGAGTCCTCAAGGAACGGCTCCGCGGCATCCAGGCCGCCGGCGCGGGTCTCGCCCTGATGGGCACGGTACTGCTGGCCTCGGGATGACTCCGGTCCGGCGCACGGGCCGGAGCCGGGGCGGGACAGGACGGATTCACGCCGGATGCGCGCCGCCCTCCGCGGCGGCGAAGTCCAGCAGTTGCGCGGGCGTGACGCCCTCGGGAATCGGCACGGGCGCGGGAGTGCGCAGCGGCGGCTGCCAGCCGCGTTCCGGGTCGTAGCTCCGCACCACCCTGGCCGGGGCACCCGCCACGACGGAGTGGTCCGGGACCTCTCCCCGTACGATCGCGCCCGCCGCCACCACGACGTTGCGGCCGAGCCGGGCGCCGGGCAGCACCACGGCTCCCGTACCGATCCAGCAGCCGGGGCCTATCACCACCGGCTCCATGCGGGGCCACTGCCTGCCGACCGGCTGGTCCGGGTCGTCGTAGCTGTGGTTCGTGGAGGTGATGTAGACGTACGGGCCGCAGTACGTGTCCCGGCCGATGGTCACCGTGGTGTCGGCGATGACGTGACTGCCCCGGCCGAGAACGACCCCGTCGCCCAGGGTCAGGATGGGGTCGGGGCCCAGCTCCAGACCGGGCATCATCCCGGCGGTGAGCGTCACCTGCTCGGCTATGACGCAGTGGTCCCCGAGGCGGATCCACGGCTCGCCGAAGACCGTGCCCTGCGGGAACGCCAGCCGCGTCCCGGGCCCGATCCGGCCGAAGCGCAGCGGGCCGGGGTGCTCGGCGGTCACCGCGCCGTGCTCCCCCACCCAGGCCCGGCCGCGGTGGACCGCGCGGGAGGCGGCACGGCGCCACCAGCGGGAGAGGAAGGAGAACGTGTGTTTGCTCTTCGGCACCCGCTCACGGTAGCCCTCCGGCCCACCGCCCCCGGCGCTCCGCTCTGTGATGTTCACCCCAATGTTCGGCGTCGATCTTCGGCGGGTGCGACGGCGTCACCTACGGTTCCCCCCGGACACCACCGTCGGACGAAGGAGCGGACCATGGCGGAGCAGCCGTTGATCACGGGAGTGGGCGGCAAGGAGCCGTCGGTCGACGCGGACGCCTTCGTGGCGCCGACCGCCGTCGTGATCGGCGAGGTCACCCTCGCACCGGGTTCGAGCGTCTGGTACCAGGCGGTGCTGCGGGCGGACTGCGGCCCCATCTCCCTGGGCGCGGACAGCAACATCCAGGACAACTGCAGCGTCCACACCGACCCGGGCTTCCCGCTCACGGTCGGGGCCCGGGTGTCCGTGGGGCACAACGCCGTGCTGCACGGCTGCGTGATCGAGGACGACGTGCTGATCGGCATGGGCGCGACCGTGCTCAACGGCGCCCGCATCGGAGCCGGATCACTGGTCGCCGCACAGGCCCTCGTCCCCCAGGGGATGCGGGTGCCGCCGGGTTCCCTCGTGGCGGGCGTACCGGCGCGGGTCAAGCGGCAGGTCACCGCGGAGGAGCTGGAGGGGATCACGTTCAACGCGGTCGGTTACGTGGAGCTGGCCAAGGCCCACCGCGAGGCCCACGCGGGCTGAGCCGGCGCCAGGGCGGGACGCCCGGCCCTCAGTCCGCCGCGGCGGCCGGGGCCGGGGTTTCGTCGGGCCGGGCGGCCGCCTTCTTGGCGCGGTTCTTCAGCACCAGCATCGACGTCAGACCGATGAGCACCGCGACCAGGAGCCCGAGCCAGGAGAAGCGCTTCAGCCACGCCTCGGCCACCACACCCACCGTGTAGATGACGGCGGTGGTGCCGCCCGCCCAGACGATCCCGCCGAGCACGTTGGCGATCAGGAATTTCCAGTAGGGCATGCGCAGCACGCCGGCGAGCGGTCCGGCGAAGATGCGCAGCAGGGCCACGAAGCGGCCGAAGAACACAGCCCACATGCCCCACTTCTCGAACGAGCGCTCCGCCATGCCCACTTGGGCGGCACCGAAGTGCTTGGGGAATCTCGCCTCCAGCCAGGCCAGCAGCGGGCGCCCGCCCTTCCTGCCGATCGCGTAGCCGATCGAGTCGCCCACGACCGCCCCCGCGGTGGCGCAGGCGCCCAGGACGTACGGGTTGATGTCGCCGTGCTGGGACGCGAGGAGAGCCGCGCTGACGAGGACGATCTCGCCGGGCAGCGGGATGCCCAGGCTCTCCAGACCGATGACGCCCGCCACCAGAAGGTAGATGCTGAGCGCGGGGATGGTTTCGAGCCACTCCTGGACGTGCAACGCCGTTCCTCCCGTGCGGGTGTTCCCCCCTGCCGGCCGCCCGTGCGGCGGCGAGGCACAGTGCACCAGCCTACCGGGCGCGGCCCCCTCCGGAACGGCCGCTCCCGGCGGCGGAGCTCCCGCGCGGGGCCGCGCGGACGGCGGCCGGATCAGCCGTGCGGACGGAGCGTCCAGATCACCGTCATCTCGCCGGTCACCGCTCCGTCGGCGCGGGTGATCTCGATCGCGACGGGGAACTCGGGCCGCTTGCCCGCGTCCAGCTCGGCCACCACCTCGACGGCGGGGCGGCCCAGGGTGGCGGTCGCGGTGACCTCACCCATGGCCAGCTTGCGGTAGCCGATCTCGGCCCGGACGGCGAGCGGCACGGCCCGGTCGAGCTGGTCGCCGAAGGCGGCCATCACGATCGCGCCGCTGGCGGACTCGGCGAGTGTGAACATCGCTCCGGCGTGCGGTCCGCCGAGGTGGTTGTGGTACGCGGCCTGGTCGGGCAGGCGCAGCACCGCGCGCTCCGCCCCCGTCTCCAGGAATTCCAGGTCGAGGGTGCGGACCATCGGCACCGTCGCGGCGAGCATGTCGCCGAGGTTCTTCTCTTCTGCAGCGCTCATGGGCTGGATGTTACTCACGGGTAGATGCACTTGGCCATCCCCTTGCGGGGGCGGCCATGGCCGCCGACTCCGCGTCCCTCTATGGTTACTGGCCATGTGGCCAGGACAGCAGCCGCCCGGGGGCGAGCAGAACCCGCAGGACCCGAATCAGAATCCGTACCAGCAGCCGGGGTACCAGCAGCCGAATCCGTATCAGCAGCCGGGCTACCCGCAGGGGCAGCAGGAGCAGCCGGGACAGCCGCAGGGGCAGCAGCCCGGCTACGGCTATCCACAGGGGCAGGCGCCCGGCTACGGCTATCCACAGGGCGGGCCGAACGCCGGTCCGCAGCAGCCGAACCCGTACCAGCAGCCGACTGTCCCCGCCTACGCCGTGCAGCCGCCGCCCGTCGGGCCGCAGCGGCCCGACGAGAAGCGGAAGACCGCGGTGGTCGCCGTGGTCGCGGCTGCCGCGGTGGTGGTGACGGCGGTCGTCACCGGCGTCGTGGTGATGAAGAAGGACGACAAACCCGGCGGCAAGGACGTCGCCGACGGCAAGGCTTCGTCCTCCGCCCCGGTGAAACCGTCGGCCGCGGCCTCCACGCCCGCCAATCCGCGGAGCGGCGACGACGACCCGAAGCCGACCGTGCCGGGGTGGAAGGTCGTCACCAACCCCAAGTGGGGGACGCGGTTCGAGGTGCCGGGCGACTGGGAGGTGTCGTCCGCCGGCATGAGCGCCGGATTCGAGGACGCCAAGGACCCGACGGGCACGCCCGCCGCCATCTTCACCGCCCCCGCGTATCTCAAGAGCAAGTGGTGCGTGGACGACTCCGACAAGGACGGGCGCGAGGAGGAGACCAGCCTCGCCGGCGTCGGGAGCAAGGGTGCGCAGGGCGCCAAATCGACCGACGAGGCGGCGACGAAAACCGCGGAACAGTGGGTCTGGGCCGGTTACGCGCAGACCGACCCGGTGGACAAGGTCAAGGTCGGCGCCCCGGAGCCGTACACCAGCACATCGGGTCTGACCGGGAGCGTCGCCAGGGCCACCGCGCTCGGCCTTGCGAACAAGCACAAGTGCGACACGGACGGGAAGTCGGTCGTCTTCAGCTTCAAGAACAGTGACGGCGCGTACGCGAGCTGGGTCTTCTTCGGCGCCACCGGCGTGGACGACGAGCTGCCCGACACCACCATCGACAAGATCCTGAGCACCGTCCGGCTGGTGGACGTCAGCTCCTGATCCCGGAGAGCACGGTCCCGGAGAGCACGGTCCCGGAGAGCACCACGCGCGCCTCCGCCGCCGGGCACCTTGGGTGCGCGGCGGCGGAGCACGGCACGAACCGGGTGAAAAGGTGCGCCGCCCCCGCCCGGGAACATATCCATTTGGCAACGCGGGGCCCCGGCGTGTTTAGTCCCTGGGTGACATCCCCCGCACCCTCCCCCGCGAAGCGGCGCCGCCCCGAGTGGGCCGGCCGCAATTACACCCTGCTGACCAGCGCCGCCATCATCACGGGCGTGGGCAGCAGCAGCGCCCTCATCGCCACCTCGTTCGCGGTGCTCCAGCAGGGCGGGGACGGCGGGGACATCGGACTCGTGGCCGCCGCCCGCACCCTGCCCCTGGTGGTCTTCATCCTGATCGGCGGGGCCGTCGCGGACCGGATGCCGCGCCACCGGGTGATGGTCGCGGCCAACGCGCTCAACTGCGTCTCCCAGGCCGCCTTCGCCCTGCTGGTGCTGACCGGCACCGCCGAGCTCTGGCAGATGATGGTGCTCACCGCGCTCTGCGGTACTGGACAGGCCTTCTTCAACCCGGCCGCCGAGGGCATGCTGATGTCCTCGGTCACTCCGGAGCAGTCCGCCCGTGCCTTCTCCTTCTTCCGTATGTCGACCCAGGGCGCGGGCATCGGCGGGGCCGCGCTAGGCGGGGTCATGGCCTCCGCGATGAACCCCGGGTGGGTGCTGGCCGTGGACGCGGCGGGCTTCGCGGTCGCCGGTGCGCTCCGAGCCTTCCTCGACGTGAGCCACATCCCCGCCCGCGAGCCGGGCGGCGGCCTCCTCTCCGACATGCGCGAGGGGTGGCGGGAGTTCATCGGCCGGCCCTGGCTCTGGGCGGTCGTGGCGCAGTTCTCGGTGGTGGTGGCGGTCGTCGGCGCCGCCGAGTCGGTCTACGGCCCGCTGGTCGCCCGCGACGAGTTCGGGGGCCCGGGTCCCTGGGGCACCGCCCTCGCCACCTTCGGTGTGGGCACGCTCGGCGGGGCGCTGCTGATGTCCCGGTGGAAGCCCCGGCGGCTGCTGCTCGCGGGCACGCTCGGCGTCTTCCCGCTGGCCCTCCCTTCGGCGGCGCTCGCGGTGCCGCTGCCGGTGGCCGGGCTCTGCGTCGTCATGTTCGTGAGCGGCGTCGCCATAGAGGTGTTCGGGGTCTCGTGGATGACGACGATGCACCAGGAGATCCCGGAGGAGAAGCTGTCGCGGGTCTCCGCCTACGACTGGTTCGGCTCCGTGGCGATGCTGCCGCTCGCCACGGCGGTGGCCGGTCCGGTCGAAGGGCTCGTCGGGCGCGGTACGGCGCTCTGGGGGTGCGCGGCGCTGGTGGTGGTCATGACCGCGCTGGTCCTGCTCGTACCAGACGTACGGAACATGACCCGGCGCGAGCACACCGGGCCCGTCGCGGCCGGCGGCTCCGGTTCCGGAACTGGATCCGAGGACTCCCTTCCGGCACCGGCCGCTGGTGCCGTCCCCCTGGGGGCCGGTGCCTCAGCGGTGTCCGGTACCTCAGCCGATACGGAAGGCGCCCTCGGGAGGCTCGGGTGAGGCGACCGCGTCGGCGTCGCCGACCGGTTCCGCCCGGCCGATCAGGCGGGTGAGCGCCGGTCCGTGTTCGACCCGGGCGGGGAACGCGTCGCCCGCGCAGCGGCGGGTGAGCGCGGCGGTGTCCAGCGGTGCGTGCGCGGCCAGCAGTACGACGTTCCCGAAGCGCCGTCCGCGCAGCACGGCGGGTTCGGCGACGACCGCGACCTCGGGGAAGACGGCGGCGAAGCCGGCGAGCTGGGAGCGGAGGAACCCGAAGGGCGCGCTGTCGGCCAGATTGGCGGCGTAGATCCCGTCCGTACGCAGCACCCGGGCGGCGGCCCGCGCGTACTCGACGGAGGTGAGGTGGGCCGGAACACGCGACCCGCCGAAGACGTCGGCGATCAGTACGTCGACCGAGCCCGGCGCGGTCCGCTCCAGCAGTTCCCGGGCGTCCTCGGCGTGCACGGTGATCCCGCTGTCCTCCGGCAGCGGCAGCAGCTCCGTCACCAGCTCCAGCAGCCCCCGGTCGGCCTCGGCGACCCGTTGCCGGGAGCCGGGCCGGGTGGCGGCGGTGTAGCGCGGCAGGGTCAGCGCCCCACCGCCCAGGTGCAGGACGTCGAGCGGTTCGCCGGGGGCGGCGGCCGTGTCCAGCACGTGCGCGAGCCGCTGGACATACTCGAACTCCAGGTACGCGGCGTCGTCCAGGTCCACGTGGGACTGTGGGGCCCCGTCGACCGTGAGCAGCCACGCGCGGTCCCGGTCCACGTCGGGCAGCAGGCGGGCGGTGCCCCGGTCGACATCGCGGATGACGGGTATCGGCTCGTTCACTCCCCCATTGTGAGGCGTCCGAGGGGGTGCGGCGTACGGCGAGGCGCGGAGGCACGGGGGAGTCCGGCGGGCCCGCCTCCCCGGGTGGGGAAGACGGGCCCCGGCCTTCGCGGGCGCGGCGGCCTTCGCGGGCGCGGCGGCCTTCGCGGGCGCGGCGGCCTTCGCGCCTTCAAGGCCGCAGCGGCTCAGAGCAGCGCGGTGACCGTGCCGGCGCCGACGGTACGGCCGCCCTCGCGGATCGCGAAGCCGAGCCCGGCCTCCAGCGGGACGTCCCGGCCGAGCTCGACGGTCATGGTGACCGTCTCCCCCGGGCGTGCGAACCCGGCCGTTCCCAGGTCGACGTCACCGACCACGTCCGCGGTGCGGATGTAGAACTGCGGCCGGTAGCCGGTGGCGACCGCGGTGGTACGGCCGCCCTCGCGGGCGGACAGCACGTAGACCTGGGCGGTGAAACGACGCGTCGGGGTGGTGCTGCCCGGCGCCGCCACGACATGGCCCCGCCGGACCCGGTCGCGTTCCACTCCGCGCAGCAGCAGGGCGACGTTGTCCCCGGCCTGCGCGGACTCCATCGGCCTGCCGAAGGTCTCCAGGCCGGTGACCACCGTCTCGGTGCCGGCGCCGAGCACGTGGACCCGGTCGCCGATGCGTACGGTGCCGCGCTCGACCGCACCGGTGACGACGGTGCCACGCCCGGTGATGGTGAGCACGTTCTCCACCGGGAGCAGGAAGGGCGCGTCCGTGTAGCGCACCGGTATCGGCACATACGTGTCCACCGCGTCGAGCAGTCCCTCGATCGCCGCCGTCCAGCGCGGGTCGCCCTCCAGCGCCCCAAGCCCGGAGACCTGGACGACGGGGACCGAGTCGCCCCCGTACCCGTGGGCGGAGAGCAGGTCGCGCACCTCCAGCTCGACCAGTTCGGCCAGTTCGGGGTCGGCAATGTCCGACTTGTTCAGGGCGACGACGATGTGGTCCACGCCGACCTGACGGGCCAGCAGTACGTGCTCGGTGGTCTGCGGCATGACGCCGTCCAGGGCGGATACGACGAGGATCGCCCCGTCGAGCTGAGCCGCTCCGGTCACCATGTTCTTGATGTAGTCGGCGTGGCCCGGCATGTCGACGTGGGCGTAGTGCCGGGTGTCGGTCTCGTACTCGACGTGCGCGAGGTTGATGGTGATGCCGCGCCGGCTCTCCTCGGGGGCGCGGTCGATCCGGTCGAACGCGACGTACGAGCTGGAGGCGCCCGGCCGCGCGCTGAGCACCTTGGTGATGGCGGCGGTGAGCGTTGTCTTTCCGTGGTCGACGTGGCCCATGGTTCCGATGTTGAGGTGGGGCTTGGTGCGGACGAATGCCGTCTTGGGCATGGCTCGTTCCTTGGTTTCGAAGCCGTGAGAGGGGACCCCTGAGCCCGTCCGACCCTCCCCTCGCGGGGTCCGCCGGACAATCGGAGGAGGGTCAGCTTCGGGCGCCGCCGAGCGGCGCCGGTGCGACGGAGGTGGCCGCCGCGAGCGGTGCCGCGGCGGTGAATGCGGTCGCGGGGGACGCTGCGGCGAGGAATGCCACGACGGTCTTCGCGGCAGCCTTCGGCGCGTCCGCGACTGCGGACGGCGCTGCGAGGAAGGCGTACCGGGACATGTCCTGGATGATGTCCGGTCGGCGCGGTGCGCGTCGACCGGTTTTCCGGGATGGGAAGGGGCGCGGCGTGGGCTCGGCCCCGGGCAAGGCCGGGCGGCGCACGCCGGAGCGTGCTTGCGCGTACCTGGCGCGGTGTGTGCGGGACGCCAAGACGGACGCGGACAGTCCCTTGCTGTCGGGCCGTCAGGTCGTCACGCGTCCATTACGGCGATCACATGCCTCTTTCCGTTACTCTCCCCAGATGTTCGAACCCGTCCCCGCGGCCCGTCCCCGCAACGGTCCGGCCCTGCGCTGTTCGAAGGCGCTGCTGTCCCCCTGGTCCCGGTTCTCCCTGCTCGTGGTGGTGCTGGCCGCCGCCGCGTCGAGCATGCTGCTGTTCGATCCACAGCGGATGCTCTCCTCCGGCTGGCCTTCCCAGCTGACGGGCGGCACCGCGGTCCTGCTGTTCGGGCTGGCGTACGGGGTCTGCACCGTGGCCTTCGCGCCGCGCCCCCTCCTCAACCTGGCGGCGGGAGCGCTCTTCGGCACGCAGGCGGGTCTGGCCGCGGCCCTCGCGGGCACGGTGCTCGGGGCCGGTATCTCCTTCCTGCTCGGCCGGGTGCTGGGGCAGGACGCGCTGCGCACCCTGGTGCGCGGGCGCTGGCTGAAAGCCGCGGACGGTCTGCTGAGCCGGCACGGTTTCCGTTCCATGCTGGCGCTCCGGCTCTTCCCGGGCGTGCCGTTCGCCGCCGCCAACTACTGCGCGGCCACCTCTCGCATGCGGTACGCGCCGTTCCTGCTGGCGACGGGGCTCGGTTCCATCCCCAACACGGCCGCTTACGTCGTCGCGGGCAGCGAGGCCGCTTCGCCGACGTCCCCCGCGTTCCTCGTCGCGACGGGCTTCATCGTGCTGTCGGCCGTCGGAGGCGCGCTGGTCGCCTGGCGCAAACGCCACCGGTTCGGCCAAGCCGCCTGAACCCGCGGCTCCGCCCGAGCGGCGGGAGCCGGGAAGGAGCGCGCCCGGACGTGGAGCGGGCTCCGGAGCGGGGGCAGGAGTCAAGGCGTTCACCCGCAGGCGATACCCTGCGCCCGACGACAAAAGATCTCCGAGGCTTTCGCCTTGTCCTTTTCTGCCCGTATTTGCACGCTGCCGACGTCCTCATGTCGTGCGGCCGTAGCCTGATCACCTCCGGGATGGCCTAAGCCCCATGAGCTGGTTCGAATCATTCGTCCTGGGCCTCGTTCAGGGACTGACCGAGTTCCTGCCGATCTCCTCCAGCGCCCATCTGCGGCTGACCGCCGCTTTCGCGGGCTGGCACGACCCTGGTGCGGCGTTCACCGCCATCACCCAGATCGGTACGGAAGCGGCGGTGATCATCTACTTCCGCAAGGACATCGTCCGCATCATCTCGTCCTGGTTCCAGTCGCTCTTCAAGCGCGAGATGCGCGGCAACCACGACGCCCAGATGGGCTGGCTGGTCATCGTCGGCTCGATCCCGATCGGTGTCCTCGGGGTGGCCTTCAAGGACCAGATCGAAGGTCCCTTCCGCGACCTCCGTCTGATCGCGACGACCCTGATCGTCATGGGCATCGTCCTCGGCATCGCGGACCGGCTCGCGGCCCGCGACGAGGCCGGCGGCAAGCACCGCGCCGCCAAGGAGCGCAAGTCGCTCCAGGACCTGGGCGTGCGGGACGGCCTGATCTACGGTCTCTGCCAGGCGATGGCGCTGATCCCGGGCGTATCCCGCTCGGGCGCCACCATCAGCGGTGGTCTGCTGATGGGCTACACCCGCGAGGCCGCGGCCCGCTACTCCTTCCTGCTCGCCATCCCCGCCGTCCTGGCATCCGGTGTCTTCGAGCTCAAGGACGCGGGCGAGGGCCACGTGTCGTGGGGCCCGACGATCTTCGCGACCCTGGTCGCCTTCGTGGTCGGTTACGTGGTCATCGCCTGGTTCATGAAGTTCATCTCGTCCAAGAGCTTCATGCCCTTCGTCTACTACCGCGTGGCCCTCGGCATCGTCCTCTTCATCCTGGTCACAGCGGGTGTGCTGAGCCCCCACGCGGGCGAGTCGGCAGGCTGAGACCCGGGCCGGAGCGCTCGGATGCCCCCAGGTTTTCCCTGGGGGCATTCTGTCGTTCCGGGAGCATTTCTCCGCGCCCGCCCGACGGGCTCGTCTCCCAGAATTCTCCCAGTCGTCCCCGGACCAGTCGTCCCCGGACCAGTCGCTCTCGGCCGGCCGTCCCGGACCGGAGCGGCGCGGAGCCACCGGCAGCCCCGCGCCGGATGCGACGGGGCGCATCCCGTCGCACGCTGGGCGCATGGCAACTCCACCGATCGTCATACACCGGCCGACGCCCTCCGGAGGGCGTCGCGTGACCGTCCACTACGAGGGTCGCGACGAGATACTGGGGCTCGCCCATTCGGACCAGGACGTGATCGTCTTCCTGGCCGAAGCCGGGCTGGACGACCCCGACCGGATACTCGACAACCCGATGTGGGTCGAGTGGCGCGGCGGCCGGGCCCACCGGTACGAAGCGGCGTGACGCCGCACCGCGACGGGCCGCCCCGCGGATCGGAGCCGTACGAGCACGTATTCGTCCCGGTGGCAGTCGTCCCGGTACTGGTCGTCCCGGTACTGGTCGCACGTGCCCTCGGGCCCTCATCGGGCCGTCCTCACCGACCCGCGCCCGCCGTACAGCCGGTACAGCCCGTGGTGGCACCGGTACCCCCCGTGGCGCGTCACGGCCGGGTGATCGTCCCGCACTCGGCGTCGTCCGCCTCCGGTTCCTCGATCGGGGCGTGGCGGTCATAGGGGTCCGACGCGGGGCCGTGGCGGGTTCGCCGGTGGATCTGCCGTCGGGGCCTGGAGTGATCATTCGTCAGGGGTGTGCGACCGACAAGGGTTCTCGTCAGGTGTGAGCAAGCTGCGATCGAACGGTGCGGGCCGCGCCCGTCACCCCCGCGCAGGGCGGAAGAGGCGGTGGCGGGCGACGAGTTCGACGGTGATCGCCACCGCGATCGACTGCACGGCCATCAGCGCGACCAGCACGAAGAGCTGGACCGCGCCGGCCATCAGCGGGCTCGCCCCGCCGAGCAGCATCCCGACGAACGCGCCCGGCAGCGTGACCAGCCCGACGGTCCGGGTCTGGTCGAGGCCGGGCAGCAGCGCGTCGGAGGCGGAGGGCCTCGCGATCTCCACCCTGGCGTCCCGGTCCGAGAACCCCAGCGCCATGGCCGCCTCCACCTCCCCCCGCCGCTGCTCCAGTTCGTCCAGCGCCCGGCGCCCGGCCTGGACGGTCACCGTGAGTGCCCCGCCGATGAGGATGCCGGTGACCGGGATCAACGCGACACCCTTCAGCGGTACGAGTCCGGTCAGCAGCAGCGAGCCGGCCACCGGCACCACACCCGCGGCGATCGGCACGCACGTCAGCCACCAGGTGTGGTTGCCGGTGATCCGGCGCCCGGCCGTGCGCACCGCGACCGAGAACATGACAGCCAGAAATGCCAGCAGCCCCACCACCTCGGTGACCGCCCACGTGATCACGAGGGACACCGCCGCGAGCTGTACCGCCGCACGCACACCCGCGATCAGGATCTCCCGGGCCCGGTGCGCCGGGTCGCCCGGAGACAGGTGGCACAGACCCGCCACGGCCGCCGCCCCCAGTGCCAGCACACCCAGCAGGATGCCGAGGGTGAGGTTGACCGGGAGGAGGGATGCCGCACTCAGTGTCACCGGCCCACCCTACGGGCCGACCCGTGCGGGGTTTCGGGGCGCCGCCCACGGGGTGCGGGCGGCGGCGTGCTGGTGACCGGGTGCGGGTTACGGGGTTGTCGCCCTGCCAGGGTTACGGGGTGTCGCCCTGCCAGTCCCACCGGTGGAGGTCGCCCCGGCGGGGGCCGTACTCCGCTCGGCCGCCCGGGCCGTACGCCCCTATCTCCGTGATCAGGGCCGCCCCCTCGGCCAGCGCCGTCTCGGACCATCCGGTCACGTCGAGGAGCAGCCCGTCCAGGGGGCCGCCGACCAGCTCACGGTAGGTGTGCCCGGGGCGCGGTCCGGGATCCGGGTCCTCATGGTCGGCGCCGTACACCCGACGCCGCATCAGCTCGTCCATACGGGCAGGATCGCACCCACCACTGACAACCGCAGTGCGCGGACCGCTCACCCCGCTTCGGGGCCGTGGTCCTTCTGCCACTGGGCCCAGGGAACCCGGGCGATCTCACGGATGCCGCCGAGCGTGCCCCACTCGTTCTTGCCGAGCCGGGTCAGCGGGCGCATCCGGGTGATCTCCGGGTGTCCGTCCACCAGAACCGCCTCGTCGACGACGGCGTGCACCACACGGCCGAAGACCACGGTGGAGTCCCCGAGGAGCACAGTGCTGTGCAGCTCGCACTCGAGCGCGACCGGCGATGCGGCGACCCGTGGCGGCGCGACCCGGAGACTGGGCTCGGTCGCGATGCCGACCGCCTCGAACTCGCTCGTACCGTGGGGGAAGTCGGTGCTGGTGGCGTTGATCTGCTCGAAGAGGTGCTCGGGCGCCAGGTTCACCACGAACGAACCCGTCTGTTCGATGTTGCGCAACGAGTCCTTCCGGCCGACCGAGGTGAACTGGACGACCGGGGGCGTGACACAGGCGATCGTGAAAAAGGAATGCGGGGCCAGGTTGGCGGTGCCGTCCGCGGCCACGGTGGAGACCCACGCGATCGGCCGGGGCACGACCACGGCGGTCATCAACTGGTAGAAGGCTCGGGACTGCATGGTCTGAGGATCGAAGTCGACGCGCATGATCATCAGTATCCCGTGCGGGCGGGGGATTCCGGCCTGGGGTCCCGGCCTCGCCACATCGCTCATTCCGCGGAGGGCGT